>CAUPEV010000331.1:0-2517 GCA_963510335.1 uncultured Roseateles sp. | reverse complement strand
GTGCGACCGGTATCGGCGCCACCTTGGTGCAGCAGTTTGTTCGACAAGGTGCCCGGGTCGGCTTTGTCGATCTGGACGCCGCCAGCGGCGAGGCCTTGGCCGCTCGCTTGGGTGTGGGTCTTCCAGAGGATCACTTTGCGCCGCTATTCCTGGCCGCCGACCTGACCGATATCGACGCACTGCGCGCTGCCGTCGAACAGTTGCGTGCCAGCATCGGCCCGATCGGCGTGCTCTTGAACAATGCAGCCAATGACAAGCGTCAAGGCATTGCGGACATCACGCCGGCGGCCTGGGACGCCAGCTTGGCGGTCAATCTGCGCAGCCAGTTCTTCGCTGCGCAGGCGGTGATGGCCGATATGCAGGCGGCCGGCGGCGGCAGCATCATCAACTTCGGCAGCATCAGCTGGATGCTCAAGCAAGGCGGCATGCCGGCCTATACGACGTCCAAGGCCGCCATTCAGGGCCTGACCCGTTCGCTGGCGCGTGATCTGGGGGTGCATGGCATTCGCGTCAACACGCTGGTGCCCGGCTGGGTGATGACGGAAAAGCAAATCAGCCTGTGGGTCGACGCCGCCGCGCGCGCCGACATCGCCAAGGGCCAATGCATCAACAAGGCTTTGGAGGCCGACCATATAGCCCATATGGCCCTGTTCTTGGCGGCCGACGACAGCGCGATGTGCACGGCGCAGGACTTCATCGTCGATGGCGGGTGGGCTTGATGGCCGCGCCAGCCAAGCGCCAGCCAAGCATAGTCCGGCGTGAGTTTGGCCTGCTGCCGGATGGCCGTGTCGTGCACGAATACACGCTGGACAACGGCGCCGGCCTGAGCCTCAGTGCCATCACTTATGGCGGCATCGTCACGGCCTTGTGGGTGCCGAACTCGGCCGGCAAATGCGCCAATGTGGTACTCGGGTTCGACAATCTAGGCGACTATGTGGCGCGCAACCCGCACTTCGGCGTGATCGTCGGACGCTTCGGCAACCGTATCGCGCTGGGTCGCTTCACGCTGGATGGGCAAGACCATCAACTGGATCTGAACGACGGGCCGAACTGCCTGCATGGCGGGGCGGCCGGTTTCGGCACTCGGCTCTGGGAGGCTGAAATCGAGCCCGCCACCGAGGCAGGCGAAGCCAGCCAATGCCCGGCCTTGTTGCTGCGCTATATCAGCCCGCACGGCGAGGGCGGCTTCCCTGGCGAGATGGCGGTCACGGTGCGCTACAGCCTGACGGCCGAGCAGACTTGGCGCATCGATTACGAGGCCAAATGCGACCGGCCCACCGTCGTCAATTTGACCCACCATGACTATTTCAATCTCGCCGGCCATGGCTCGGCAATGGGGCAGCGGCTGATGATCGCGGCCAGCCAATACACCGAGGTCGATGCGCTGCGCATCCCGACCGGCCATGCGCCCGTTGAGGGCACGCCCTTCGACTTTCGCCTGCCCGCCCTGATCGAGTCGCGACTGCGCGTGCCGCATCCGCAATTGATCGCGGCCCGGGGCTATGACCATAACTGGTTGCTTGATCATCCCTTTGACGGTGGCTTGCATCTGGCAGCCAGCCTGGAAGATCCGCTGTCCGGACGCAGGATGGAGGTGCACACCACCGAGCCGGCGCTGCAGTTCTACTCCGGCAATTTTCTCGACGCCAGCTTGTTGGGTTCGGGCGGCGAGGCCTACAGGCAGGGCGATGGCCTCTGCCTGGAAACCCAGCACAGCCCAGATTCCCCAAATCACGCAGACTGGCCTTCGACCGTGCTGCGACCCGGCGAGGTCTACCGCAGCCGCACCGAGCATCGTTTCGTCAGTGGTGGCTGAAGTCCTATCCATTCCCTCCAGCCAGGCTCAAATTCCTTGCCAGGATGAAGGGGATGAAATTCAAACCCGCCAACGAGCGCAAGTAACAAGGTATTCGCGATGACCGTACCCGCCCATGAACTGTCTATGACGGTGCTGATGACGCCCGATATGGCCAATTTTTCCGGCAATGTGCATGGCGGCACGGTGCTGAAGCTTTTGGATCAGGTGGCATATGCCTGCGCCAGCCGCTTTGCGGGCTGCTATGTCGTGACTCTGTCGGTGGATCAGGTGATGTTCCGGCAGCCCATTCATGTCGGTGAACTGGTGACCTTTCTTGCGTCGGTCAACTACACCGGCACTTCGTCAATGGAGATCGGCATCAAGGTGCTGGCCGAGAACATTCGCACTCAGCAGACGCGACACGCAAACAGTTGCTTTTTTACGATGGTAGCGGTGGACGCCGAGCGCAAGCCGGTGCAGGTGCAAGCACTGCTGGTCGAGACGCGCGACCAGCAGCGCCGCCATGCTGCGGCCAAAGTGCGCAAGGAATTGCGCCAGGAGTTCAACGCACGCTTCGAGGCCTTGCGCTCGCCCGTACAGCAAGCCTGAGTCGCGCAGCAAGCGATGATTCAGCGCGGGCGGGCGAATGATGTCTCCTGCTTTTTTAACCCGAGGCAGCGTCATGCATGTGTTCATGCTCCTGGTTTCTTGGCTAGGAG
>CAUPEV010000330.1:0-2520 GCA_963510335.1 uncultured Roseateles sp. | reverse complement strand
GGCCGATGTGGTGACGATGAACCAGGCCACCGATGTGGACGCCCTGGCGGAAAAAGGCCTGACCCCAGCCGACTGGCGCAAGCGCTTCCCCAATAACGCCGCGCCCTACAGCTCGACCATTCTTTTCCTGGTGCGCAAGGGCAATCCCAAGGCCATCAAGGATTGGGCCGACCTGACACGCGCCGGCGTGCAAGTCATCATCCCCAACCCCAAGGTGACCGGCAACGGCCGCTACAGCTATCTGGCCGCCTGGGGCGCGGTGATCGCCAAGGGGGGCACCGAGGCACAGGCGCGCGAACAGGTGGCCAAGATCTTCGCCAATGTGCCGGTGCTGGACGGCGGCGGGCGCGGCGCCACCACCACCTTCACGCAGCGTGGCATCGGCGATGTGCTGCTGACTTTTGAGTCAGAAGCCGAACTGATCGAGAACGAATTCGGCAAAGGCCAGTTCGAGGTGGTCAACCCCAGCGTCTCGATCGAGGCCGAGGCGCCGGTCGCCATCGTCGACAAGGTTGCGAGCAAGAAAGGTACGACCGCTACCGCCAAAGCCTATCTGGACTTCCTCTACACCCCAGAGGGCCAGGCCATCATCGCCAAGCACAACTTCCGGCCACGCGACGCGGCCGTGTTCAAGCGCGAAGAAAAGCGCTTTGCACCGATCAAGCTGTTCAGCGTCGACCAATTGCTGGGCGGCTGGCCATTGGTCAGCAAGACCCATTTCGCGGACGGCGGCACTTACGACCAGATCGTTGCCGGCATCAAGCGCTGATTCTTAGATGAGCGCTGCTGTAATTTCCGCCCAAGCCGAAGCTCAAGACCAAGCGCCAAAGCGCGCCAAGCGGCGGGTGCTGCCCGGCTTCGGCCCGACCATGGGCTTCACGCTGTTCTATCTGTCGCTGATCGTCTTGATTCCGCTGTCGGCGGTGTTCCTCAAGTCCGCCGGCCATGGTTTCGAGGCCTTCTGGGCCGCCGCCACCTCGCCGCGCGTGGTGGCGTCCTACAAGCTGAGCTTTGGCCTGTCCTTGCTGGCCGCGAGCATCAATCTGGTGTTCGGGCTGATCCTGGCCTGGAGCCTGGTGCGCTACGAGTTCTTCGGCAAGAAGATTGTTGACGCCTTGATCGACCTGCCCTTCGCCCTGCCCACCGCCGTGGCCGGCATAGCGCTGACCGCGCTGTATGCGGGCAATGGCTGGCTGGGCCAATTGCTGGAGCCCTGGGGCATCAAGGTTGCGTTCACGCCGCTGGGCATCTTGATCGCGCTGATCTTCATCGGCCTGCCCTTCATCTTGCGCACGGTGCAGCCGGTGCTAGAGGACATGGAAACCGAGCTGGAAGAAGCCGCCGCATCCTTGGGCGCGCATCGATGGCAGACCTTCCGCCTGGTGATACTGCCGACGTTGCTGCCGGCGCTGTTGACCGGCTTTGCGCTCGCCTTTGCGCGTGCAGTCGGCGAGTACGGCTCGGTGATCTTCATCGCCGGCAATCTGCCCATGGTCAGCGAAATCACCCCGCTGATGATCATCTCCAAGCTGGAGCAGTACGACTACGTCGGCGCCACGGCCATCGCCGCCGTGATGCTGATCTTCTCCTTCACCCTGCTTTTGCTGATCAACGGCCTGCAAGCCTGGAGCTCGCGCCGCAACGGACAAGAAGGAAAATCATGAGCCCCCACACTCACTTCGTTCACTGCCCCCCATTGGGGCGCGCAATGCCCTTCGGGCGGCCGGGCGGGCATTGCTAATGGCCGGCATCGTTTCAGCACTCGGCGTGCCGCAAAAGACCGGCGGTCGCTACCAGAACAATCCCGCCACGCGCGAAGCGCCTTGGGTGCGCTACCTGCTGCTGACCTTGGGCCTGAGCTTTTTCGCGCTCTTCCTGGTGATGCCGCTCGTGGCAGTGTTCAGCGAAGCGCTGCGCAAGGGCTGGGACGTCTATTTGGCCGCCTTGGTCGAGGCCGACGCTGTCTCGGCGCTCAAGCTGACCCTGATCGCCGCGGCCATCGCCGTCCCCTTGAATCTGGTGTTCGGCGTCAGCGCCGCCTGGGCGATTGCCAAGCATGACTTTCGCGGCAAGCACCTCTTGATCACCTTCATCGACCTGCCCTTCTCGGTCTCGCCCGTCGTGGCGGGCCTGGTCTATGTGCTGCTGTTCGGCGCGCAGGGCTGGTTCGGCGAATGGCTGCAGGCAAACGATGTGAAGATCATCTTCGCCGTGCCCGGCATCGTGTTGGCCACCATCTTTGTGACCTTCCCCTTCGTGGCGCGCGAGCTGATCCCGCTGATGCAAGCGCAGGGCCGCGACGAAGAAGAGGCCGCCACCGTGCTCGGTGCCACCGGCTGGCAGACCTTTTGGCGCGTCACGCTGCCGAATGTGAAGTGGGGCCTGCTTTACGGCGTGATCCTGTGCAATGCACGTGCAATGGGTGAGTTCGGCGCGGTCTCGGTGGTGTCGGGTCATATCCGTGGCCAGACCAACACCTTGCCCTTGCATGTCGAAATTCTCTACAACGAGTATCAGTTC
>CAUPEV010000329.1:0-2615 GCA_963510335.1 uncultured Roseateles sp. | reverse complement strand
TGGGCTTTGCGCAAGCCGATGAGTTGGCGACCGAGGAGCTCCGCCAAGCCACCGCCGCATATCTGCGCGCCGCTTGGTACACCCTGGAGTCAATGGGGCTCGACGCCATCGTGCCTTTGCGCCTGCAAAAAGCGGTCGACCACAGCACGATTTACGCCGGCAGCACTTGATGTAACTAGGGCCTGCCGACACCCTTATTTCGTCGCCAGTTCCGGCTGCTTCTGCTAGCATCAAAACCACTCAACAGGAGCCTGCCATCAATACCGAACGCCGCCATTTCGCCCGCGTCTCCTTCGACGTCGAGGCCGAGTTGATCACCACCCAGGAACACCTGAAGGCCAAGGTGCTGGATCTGTCGCTGAAAGGCGCGCTGCTCAACTTGCCGGGTGCGGCCGAGCTGACCATCAACCTGCCCTGCCTGCTCAAGGTGTTATTGAATGACAACGTCACCGTCATCGCCATGGCCGGTGAGTTGGCCCATATCGAGGGCGAGCATGCCGGTTTTCTGTGCCGCAGCATCGACATCGAAAGCATCACCCACTTGCGCCGCCTGATCGAAATGAATCTGGGCGACGCATCGCTGGTGGAGCGCGAACTGGCCGCGCTGATCAGCAACTGATCAAGCTTGAATGAACTGGCGCAGCGTGGCAAACGCGGCCTCAGGGTCATCGCGCCATGCGCCATGTCCGACGCCGGGGAAGCTGACGAATTGCGCCCATTGAGCCGGCAAGGCCGCTGCCATATCCCGCGCATCGTCGAGCGGGCAGACCGGATCCTCCTCCCCTGCCATCACCAAGACCGGGCATTGCGCCCGCGCCAAGCCGGGCAATAGATCCATGCCTTGCTTCTCGCCGCCAACGAAGTGCAGCAAGATGTCTTCGCGCAGCAGCGTGCGCTGGCCGGCATCCGGGTCGCGCGGCTCGGAGCTGTTGTAGAGCTTGCGGCAACCAGCCCAATAGGCCGCCCACGAAGCCGGCGTCGGCTCGCTCCAGAACTTCAGCGCCAAATCACGCGCTGCGGGGCCGCCGAGTTTTTCAAACATCGCCAGCTTGCGCGCCATCACCATATTGGGCGAGGTGCTGGACAGAATGATCTTGGACGCATGCTCGGGGTGGCGAGCGAGGTAATGCTGGGCCACGAAGCCGCCGAAGGACTGACCCAATACGATGGGCTTGACGATACCTAGTGCGTCGCACAAGCGCACCACGTCATCGGCCCAGGTATCCAGCGTCCATTCCGCGCGCGGCCGCTCATCGCTGCGGCCGTGTCCTCGGTGGTCGTAATAGATGATTTGAACCAGATCGGCCAGCCGGCTGAAGATAGGCTTGAACGCGCTGTGATCAAAACCAGGGCCGCCATGCAAGCAGATCAGCGTCGGCTTTTGACGCAAAGCGGGGCCGTCCGGCACCCACTCAGGCCCTTCCACATCCACGAATAAACGCACCCCGCCGCCGATAGCTATCTTCATCGCTGCATCCTCGCCAGACAAAGGCGCAGTATGCAAGATAGCGCGCAGCGCTGTCGCCTAGAAGACCTGCACAGTGAGGCTCAGGCCACAAAATTCACACCAACCTTCGTCGATTGATTTGGAATAGAGAACCATGAGCGACACGCTAAAGACGCATTACCGCATCTGCCCTTTGTGCGAGGCCTGTTGCGGGCTGGAGCTTCAAACCCAAGGCGACAAGGTCATCAGCATCCGCGGCGCACAACAGGATGTGTTCAGCCGCGGCTTTATCTGCCCCAAGGGCGTGTCGCTGAAGGATCTGCACGAAGACCCCGACCGCCTGCGCCAGCCTCTGATCAAACGGGACGGACGCTTTGTTGAAGCCAGCTGGGACGAGGCTCTGTATGAAGTGGCCAAGCGTTTGTTGCCAGTGATTGAACAATACGGCCCAGATTCGGTCGCCAGCGTGATTGGCAATCCTGCCGCACACAAGATCAGCCTCTTGAGCTACTTCCCGCGCCTGGCCCGTGCCCTGGGCACGCGCAATATTTTCTCGGCCTCGACCCTGGACCAGATGCCCAAGCAGCTCTCGAGCGGCCTGATGTTCGGCCATTGGCTGTCGATTCCGGTACCCGATATCGAACGCTGCGATTGGCTCTTGATCCTGGGCGCCAACCCCATGGTCAGCAATGGCAGCCTCTGGACCGTGCCCGACTATCGCGGCAAGGCCAAAGCGATGCGCGCCCGTGGCGGCCGCATCGTCGTGGTTGACCCGCGCCGCAGCGAGACGGCAGCGGCGGCCGACGAACATCTGGCGATCCGGCCAAACGGCGATGTTTTCATGCTCTTGGCCATGGTCAACACGCTATTCTCCGAAGATCTGGTGCGCACCGGCCGGCTGGGCGAACACATCAACGGGCTGGAGGAGCTGCGCGCTGAGACCGCTAACTTCACGCCCGAGCGCATGGCGTCCGGATGCGGCATCGATGCAATTACGCTGCGCCGCTTGGCCCGCGAGTTGGCCGCCGCCAAATGCGCAGCGGTTTACGGGCGGATCGGCACTTGCACGCAGCGTTTCGGCACTCTCAATAGCTGGTTGGTCGATGTGCTGAACATACTCAGCGGCCATCTGGATGCGCCCGGCGGCGCGATGTTCCCCAAAGCGGCG
>CAUPEV010000328.1:0-2630 GCA_963510335.1 uncultured Roseateles sp. | reverse complement strand
TTCATCTGGCCCTTGGAGGTGACGCAGGTCAGCAACCAGGTCAACTCCGGGATTTCGGGAATATCGCTTTGGCGATAGAAGGTCACGCGCGAGGTATCCAGCCCAGCGGCCAGCCAGACCGCAGCGATCTCCAGGCGCGAGCGGTTGATACGCTGCGGGTCATCACATTTGATCAAGGCGTGATAGTCGGCCATGAAGAAAAAACTCTCCACGCCGGCTTCCTGGCTGGCCAGAATCGCCGGCCGCACGGCGCCGACATAGTTGCCCAAATGAAGGGTGCCGGTGGTGGTGATGCCGGTCAGGACGCGTTGGAGTGGGCGGGGCATCTGGCTGTGGCTCATGGTGTTCGGAATTCTGCAAAAGGCTGACGAGCTGGTATTGTCCCCGCAGTCGTGTTTGAATCCAAAATTCGGGGTCAAGGCTTGCCTCGTGATGAAAGACCGCCGCGCCGAAATTGCTTGTCATGAATTGGCTCATCCTGATCAGCTCCAGCCTAGACGCCCTCATGGGTGTAGCTCTGCTGATGCTTTGGCGCATGGATCGCCAATATGCCTATGTTCGGCTTTGGGGCTGGAGCTGGATGCTGCTCGCAGCAGGCCTGGCGATTGGCATTGCCTTGCCGCCCAGCCAAGACAAAGCTTGGCAAATTGACTTGCAGGCCTTGTTGGCCTCGCTGTGCGTCATGGGTTCTTTGAATTTTCAGGTGGCCGGGGCGCGCAGCTACCGGGGTCTGACTTGGCGCAGGCCGGTCTGGCTGCCACTCTTCGGCGGCATGATGTTCACCCTTGTCGCCTTGGCAAGAATCCATGTTCGCTACGCACTTATCGCAGCCACATTGTTCTTGGTCATTGGCGCCTGGCTTTGCGCTTGGTGGATAGGCCGCGGCGGCAACCGAGCCGAGCGATTCGTCGCGGCATGCTTCATTGCAGCAGGCTTCACGCATGCCAGCAGCCCCTTGCTTGACCCCATGGGCCGCTCAACGATTACACATACGCTGGGCCTCTATGTGCAAACCACGCTCTCCCTCGGCCTGATCCTGCTCTCCGTCGCACGTGCCCACGCCGAGACGCGCCGCCAAACCGAGCGCTTCAGCAAGCTCGCCGAGCATTCCTTGCAAGGCTTGGTCGTGCTGCAAAACCACCGCGTTGTCTACGCCAACCCGGCGGCCTTAGAAATCTTTGGCTACAAACGCGGCAGCAACGTGCCGCCTGCAGATCTGGTCGCCGCGCTGGTGCCGGAAGAGCTACGCCAAGCGGCTCGCGAGCGCCACCAACGCGTGCTGGCCAACCCCGATGCCCGCATCGAGTGGGAAGCCACCCGGCTCGACATGGCGGGCCGGCCCTTGCATATCCGCGGCCTGTCCAGCCATCTGGACTGGGACGAAGCGCCGGCCGAATTGATGGTGATGGTGGATGACAGCTCGCGCCAACGTGCCGTTGATGCACTGCGCCGCCAAGCCCTGCATGATGAATTGACCGACCTGCCCAATCGCAACTTTGCGGTCGAGCGTCTGCGCGAATTGACCTATTTTGGCGCTGCGCCTTTTGCGCTGATCTCGGCCGACCTGGACCGCTTCCAATTGGTCAACGCAAGCCTGGGCCATGCGGTCGGAGACGCCTTGCTGAATGCCGTCGCACGCCGTATGTGCCAAAGACTGCCGCCGCACGCCTTGTTGACCCGGCTCGGTGAAGATCAGTTTCTGGTCTTGATCGAAGGCAGCGCCGACCGAACCAGTGTGCAAGCGGTGGCGGATCAAATGCTGGCTTTGCTGGATGCTCCTTTTGCACTCGACGGGGCCGAACTCTTCGTTCATATGTCGCTGGGTGCGGCGCTGTTCCCGCAAGATGGGCGCGACGGCGCCAGCCTCTTGCGTGCTGCCGATTCGGCCATGCACCGCGCCAAGGCGAGCGCCGGCGCTTCCTTCATGTTTTTCGATGTTGCGATGAATGGCGCCTCGCGCGCCCGCCTCGACGCTGAGCAGTCGCTCGGCAAGGCGATCGCCGAGCGCGAGTTCTTGCTCGAATACCAACCCAAGTTCCGCGCTGACACTCGCACGCTTTGCGGCTTCGAGGCGCTGGTGCGCTGGGAGCGACCCGACAAGGGGCGAGTCAGCCCGGCCGAGTTTGTGCCAGCGGCCGAGCGTACCGGCCAGATCAAGGCACTGGGCGAGTTGATTCTGGACATCGCCACCGCCCAGTTGCGCGAATGGCAACACGACTGGGGTCAGGTCTTGCCAGTGGCCGTCAATGTGTCACCGCTGCAGTTCGATGACGCCGGCTTCGCCAACCGGGTGCTCACGAAGCTGGCGGAGCGTGGCCTGCCCCAACAGGCGCTGGAGATCGAAATCACCGAGACCGCCGCAATCGGCCATGTCGACCGCGTGCTGCCGCAATTGCAGCGGCTGCGCGCCGCCGGGGTGTTGGTCTCGCTGGACGACTTTGGCACCGGCCAGTCCTCGCTGACGATGTTGCGAAACTTGCCCATCAGCACCATGAAGCTGGACCGCAGCATGATTGAGCCGCTGCCCGAGGCGCAGGCCAGCGCCGTCGTCAAGGCGACCTGCGCCTTGGGCCATTCGCTGCAGCTGGAGATCGTCGCCGAGGGCGTCGAGACCGAAGTGCAAGCGCAGG
>CAUPEV010000327.1:0-2632 GCA_963510335.1 uncultured Roseateles sp. | reverse complement strand
CGCTTGTTGTAGGCCAAAAATACATCATCCTTGACCCAGCCTAAGGACTCGTACAGCGTCTGCGCAGCCAGATTGGTTTTGGCCGTCGTGAGGTCCAGCCTGGCAATGCCGACCTTGGCTGCAAGTTCATGGGCGGCCAAAAGCAAGGCTTGGCCTGCTCCGCTGCGCCTGGCTGCGGGGCTCACAAACAAGTCATAGAGCGTGTAGATGGGCTTGGCTTCGACCGAGCAAAAGCTGGGGTAAAGCTGGCAGAAGCCTATGCTTTGTCCGCTTGCATCGAAGGCCAGCAAGATGATGGACTGCTGATTCTGCAGACGTGCTGCAATGAACTGCCGGGCCAGCGTCAAGTCGGCCTTTTGCTCATAGAACTGCCGGTAGGCGTCAAACAGAGTTGCGATCGCATCGAGATCTGCCAGACCGGCGAGGCGAGTACTGATCGCGATGGGGGTGCTGGAGGCCCTGGGCATGGTCATTTGATTTGCTCTCCAACGAGTTGTGCGAGCGCGATTGAGTTGGCGTCGGCTTGCTCAGCCAGGCCCGCAACGGTGCCCAGACGGTCTGGCATGGCCTCGTCTTGGCTCAGCTTCCACCTGCCTTGCAAGCGGCTGATCGGGATTTCAATCCCGACCACGGCGCGGGCAAGCTTGGCAATGAAATCCGCTGGCGCGTCGCTGACGCGCCAGGGGCTAGGCCGCCCGGCTTCGTTGTGCGCGGTCAGGTCGTTCAGCAGTTGCAGCATCCATTGTGGATCTTCGATCACGCGCGCCTTGCCATGGGCATGCACGACCACATAGTCCCATGTAGGCACGACCTTGCCTTGGCTGAGCCGGGTCGGGTACCAAGACGGCGTGATGTAGGCGTGCGGCCCCTGGAACATCACCAGCGAATCCTGCTCGCCGCTGAGCTCTTGCCAGACGGTATTGGCGCGGGAAACATGCGCGCGCAGCGTCCCAAACTCGCCCCGGCTGCGGTCGAGAATGAAAGGGATGTGGTTGGCGATCAAACCGCCCGAACCGAGCGTCACCCACGCACCCAGGGAGTGAGCGTCGATCAAGGACTGCAAGGTATTCAAATCGTGTTCGGCGTGATAGGCGGGGATATACATGGTGATTGCTGTTGGCAAATTCAGAGTTTGTGATGATCCGACTTCAAATACCAGTCGCCGATGCGCTCACCGTTCCAGCGCAGCGTGACATGCTCGGCCTGACGTGCCGGCGGCAAGGTGGCCTGCGGCGTGAACAGCGCCACGCAGTGGCCGCCACTGCGCCGCACGCTGTCATAGACCAGCCCAGCGCTGCCGAGGGCGCGCTGCGCCAGCGCAAAGGGTTGCGAGCCGGCGTAGGAGTCCGGCGCATACAGCGCCGCGAAAGTCTGCTCCTGCTGCAGGCCGCGCAAGTCTCCCAATGCGGCGCTGACGGTGACCCGGTAGCAGCGCATATCGACGTCGATGGGCGCTTCTGCCGTGCGCGCGAGAAAGAGTGCGCGGTGATGGCTGACTTCCGCTACCGCCGTTTCTAGCTCGCTGGCCGCGTAATAGACGCCGTAGCTGCCGTCGGAAAACCGACTACCGGCCGGGTTCAGGTGCGTGAACGCGGCCATGATGGGGCTGCAGCCGGGGCCGCTGATGCGCTGTTTAGGCGGCACCAGCGTCAGCTCGCCGATTTCGTCGCGCAGTCGAGGGTTGCCCAACGATTCGATCGCAAAGATGAACTCCAGTTCGGCCGCATTGGCGACCCGCTCGAACAGCGATATTGGCGGATAGCGGCTCGGCAGCAGGCGGCAGGAATCGAGCCAATACAGCGTCGAGGTGGGAAAGAGGGCGGTCGTCTTGGCAGCGCTCATGGAGGAAATGGTCTAAATGGGCCCAAAGGACTCAAGCCCAGCCACCGCGCTGAGCGTCCAGATACTGACGCACCACGAACAAGTCGGACACCTGGCCCGCCAGCATGCGCGCGAGTGCCGTGCCGCCCCCGAACAGCGGCGCGCTATTGGGTTTTTTGATCCATGCATCGGCCCGCTCGGGAATGGGCAGCAAGATTTGCAGGCCCGCGTAGATGCCAAAAATGTGTGAGAGCCGCTCCAATGTCGTCGCGTCCAAGCCGCTCTTGATGCGGCCGGCCTTCCAGTCAAAGAAGCTGGTACGCCCGCAACCGAGCAGGCGTTGCTGCTCCTCGTTGCTCAGCTCCCAGGCCTTGGTGATACGGAAAAAAGCGTTGAGCGCGGCAACGGCCGCCTGTGGCGATTGAAGGTCGGGGCCATCCTGAGCGCCGTGACCTGCCCGGCGCGCTTGGATCCCGCTCTCCGCGCCGGAGGGGGAAGAAGAAACATAGGCAACCATGGTGCAGACTCCCTGAAAGCAAGCCAATAGGCGCAGCAGGAGCTGCGCCTTGTGGTGTCGCCAGTGTAAGTCCGCCAGTGAATTAAATCAAACTTTACGTCCGTTTATGTATATTCGGCAGGCCCCGCAGGTCAATCGCCACCATGGCCGTGGCCTTCCGCATGGTCGAGCTCACCAACCGGCATGCTCCGGCCGTTCGCGCCGTCAAAGAAGAAGGGCTTGCGCGCTTTCTGACGCGGCAAGACTTCGTTCATGCTGCTGACGTCGAACAAGCGGCCGTTTTGCATCACATGG
>CAUPEV010000326.1:0-2699 GCA_963510335.1 uncultured Roseateles sp. | reverse complement strand
TCGCCTCACAGCCTGCCCGCCGCCTTGCATTGCGACTTAGCAGCACTTGCAGGCCTGGCTGAGTTCTGGAATGCACTGCCGCCTGACGCCTATTTGCGCGATAGCGGCCGCCATGGCTGTTTTATTGCCGAGGGTCAGGTGTTGACGTCAGTGCCGCATCGCGCTCACTGGCAGCCGCTCGACTACAACGCTCTGCATGGCGGCATCGAACGCTGGTTCGAACCGTTGGTTCCGGCTTTGCTGGCGCAGCCAGTTTGGCAGCAACTGATGCTGGGTCTGGCGGCTATCGCTTCGCGGCTGAAGGGCGAACGCCCCTGGTTCATCGAGGCGCATCAATTTCGCATCGACACCACCGACGGCATCGGCCGCCCCACCCCTGAGGGCGCTCATCGTGACGGCGTCGACCTGGTGGCCGTGTTCTTGGTCAGCCGCAAAGGCATCAAGGGCGGCGAGTCACGGGTCTTCGACGCTCAAGGCCCGAACGGCCAACGTTTCACCATGACAGAGCCTTGGACCCTGCTGCTGCTCGACGATGAGCGCGTGATTCACGAAACAACGCCCATCCAACCCGTGGCCGCACATGGGCACCGAGACACCCTGGTGGTGACCTTGAGGGCAGGCGGCTTTCAGGCAATTTGAGGCAAATTGCTTCTTCAGAACTGAAACCGGCTTGGCCACCAAGCGTTGGCGCATTTACACTTGCCGGCCTCGGCCACCAAAAGCGGCCGACTCCTGGGCAAGCAAGCCCGTTCATCAGCATCACGAGTGCCCTCAAGACATGAATGCAATTTCTGATTTCGCGCGCGCCATCGCGGCCGCGCCCGCTTCATCCATCCCTTCTTCCCTGTTCGGCCTGCCCGACCAAGCGGCGCATGAGCGCGTGCTGCTGGCGGCCGACGCCGAAACCGGCCTGAAAGCCATTTTGGCCGTGCACAGCACCGCCCGTGGCCCCGCTTTCGGTGGCTGCCGCTTCTGGACCTATGACAACGAGTTGGCCGCGCTGAACGACGCGCTGCGCCTGTCGCAAGGCATGAGCCTCAAGAACGCCTTGGCTGACCTGCCTTTTGGCGGCGGCAAGGCGGTCATCATCAAGCCAGCCGGCAACTTTGACCGCCCTGCCCTGTTCGCCGCCTTTGGCCGCGCCGTGCAGTCGTTGGACGGCGCCTACATCACCGCCGAAGACGTCGGCACCACCACCGCCGACATGCTGGGCATGCAGGCACAAACGCAATATGTCAGCGGCATCCCGCGGGCCGGCGCTTTCGGCGGCGACCCCAGCCCCAAGACGGCCTGGGGCGTGTTTGTCTCCATCGAAGCCGGCGTCAAGCTGCACCTGAAGCGCAGCTCGCTCGAAGGCGTGCGCGTGGCGATCCAAGGTCTGGGCGCGGTCGGCTGGCATCTGGCCGAATTTCTGCACAAGGCCGGCGCCAAGCTGGTCGTCACCGATGTGGACGCTGCGAAGGTCGCCCGCGCCCAAGAGCTGCTGGGTGCTCAAGCGGTCGGCATCGATGAGATCTTGTCGGCCGATGTCGATGTCCTGGCGCCTTGTGCCTTGGGCGCCGCGCTCAACAGCGTCAGCGTGCCCCAGATCCGCGCCCAGCTGATCGCCGGTGCGGCCAATAACCAATTGGCCACCGTTGCCGACGGCGACGCTTTGCAGCAGCGCGGCATCTGCTACCTACCGGACTATCTGGTCAACGCCGGCGGCATCATCAGCGTGGCGCGCGAGTACCGCAACGAAGGTGAAGAGTCGGCCGTGATGGCCGAGGTCAGCCGCATTGGTGAACGCGTCGCTGAGTTGCTGGAGCGCGTCAAGCGGGAGAACTCCACCCCTGGCCGCGTGGCCGACGCCTGGGCGCGTGCCAAGCTGGTCAAGCCGGTCTGAGCATCCAAGCGCTCAACAAAAAGGCGGCCCATGGCCGCCTTTTTTCATCCGCCATGGCCCTCACTCGCCAAGATACGCGGCCCTGACCTTCGGATCATCCAGCAGCGTCTTGCCCTCGCCCGTCATCGTCACCAGCCCCGACTCCATCACATAGCCCCGGTTGGCGATCTGCAGCGCACGGCTGGCGTTTTGCTCGACCAACAAAATCGTCACACCCTGCTTGTGGATGTCGTTCACGACCTCGAAGATCTTGTCCACCATGATGGGGCTCAAGCCCATCGAGGGCTCGTCCAGCAGCAAGACCTTGGGCTGCGTCATCAAGGCGCGCCCCATCGCCAGCATCTGCTGCTCGCCGCCCGACATCGTGCCGGCCAGTTGCAGCCGCCGCTCTTTGAGGCGCGGGAAGATCGAGAACACTTTGTCGATGTCGGCCTCGATCTGCGCCTTGTCGCTGCGGATATAGGCGCCCATCTGCAGGTTCTCGGTGATGGTCATGCGCGTGAACGTCCCGCGCCCTTCCGGCACCATCACCAGGCCTTGCTTGACCAAGTCCCACGCACCCTGGCCCTTGATCGATTTGCCCATGTATTCGATGTCACCGGCGGCGACCGGCTGCAGGCCCGTGATGGCCTTGAGCGTGGTGCTCTTGCCTGCGCCGTTAGCCCCGATCAGACTGACCAGCTCGCCCTGCGCCACTTCGAAGTCCACGCCCTTGACGGCCTGGATGCCGCCGTAGGCGACCTTGAGTCCGCTGACTTTGAGCAATATGTTTGCTGACATTTTTATCTCTCGCTCTATCAGTGGTTCTTGTGAC
>CAUPEV010000325.1:0-2701 GCA_963510335.1 uncultured Roseateles sp. | reverse complement strand
CGGTGGCGGCAGAGCCGAAGATCATCTGGCTGCTGTTCAAGTCATACTGCAGACCCAGGCGGTAGGTCGGTTTGCTCCAGCTCTTGCTATAGCTGTTGATGACAGGACTCGGATACACGCCCAGGCCGGCGAAGGGGCCCATTTGCTTGGTCAGGTCGCCGCCGTTGTGCGGCGTGCCGACCGGGGTGTAGACGCCGCTGGCGGCATCCCAGCCCGCGGGCGTGAATTTGCCGTTGTAGTACCAGGGCGTGCTGGCGTCCCACAGGCCGGCGCTGGTGCCGCCCTTGTCGGTACGCTTGTCTTGGCTGTAGCGGAAGCCGGCGGTACCGGTCAGGCTCTCGGTCAGTTTCAAGTCGCCCTGCGCGAACAAGGCCTTGGACTCGACTTGCCGATCGGGCTGGCCATAGAACTGCCCTTGCGGCATGCCGTAGGGTGCGGAGACCAAATTGTCTTGCGCGAAATTGATCGCGTTTTTCTCGGACATATAGAACGCGCCGGCCACATAACGCCAATCACGCGTGGTCTGCTTGAACTGCAGCTCATGCACCCAGGACTTGTACTTGGAGTCCAGCGTGTAGCTGGCCTTGTCGATCTGGTGCTGGCGGCCCCAGTTACCCCAAGGCTGCATGATGTCTACATCTTTGTTGTTCCAGCTTTCGCCGCCGTCGTCATCGTGATCCTGTGCGCGCTGCTGCACGGCGTAAGCGCCCTTGTAGATCAGCTCGCTGCGCTCATCCAGCTTCCAGCTCAGGCTGTTGCGGAAGGTATCGATCGTCATATCGATCTTGCCGGGCACGTTGATGATGGCGTGCCACTGACCTTCGGGGCCGCAGGCATAGGCCGTGCCGGACGCCATCTTGCAGTCCTTCAGCCCGACGTCACCGGCGCCCTTGTTGGTGTAATGCTCGAAGCCGCCTTGCCATTCCAGATCACGGTTGATGGCCCAACGGCCGGTCACGCGTGCCGCCCATTGGTCAGAGTTTGCATATTGGTCAGCGGCCGACACCTTGCGGTTCAGGCGCTGGTCGTTGTCGGGCTTGCCATCGGGCGTGAACAAGCCTTGGTCCACGCCATCAACTTCAGGCCCACCGGGCAGCTTGACGCCGCGATCGCGCAAGTCTTGCGTCTGCTTGATATAGCCGTCACGTTTGTCCACCATCACCGCGGCCCGCAGCGCAAAGTTATCGGCCAGCGAGACGTTGTAGACCGAGCGCAACTGCTTGGCGTTGTAGTTGCCCACTTGCAGCGAAGTCCAGCCGTAATTGGACTTGAAGTCGGGTCTGGACGGAATGATGTTGATCACCCCGGCGGTGGAGTTGCGGCCGAACAAGGTGCCCTGCGCGCCGCGCAGCACTTCAACTTGGTCGAGGTCAAACATCAGCGCCAAAGAGCCTTGCGGGCGCGGCGAGTAGATGCCGTCGATATGAATGCCGACGGCGGGGTCTCCGATTTCGGTGAAGTTGGTCGAGGTCACGCCGCGAATCGACACCAGCACGCCCGAGTCGCCACTGGACAAACCGAGCTGCAAGTTAGGCACTGTGCCGCTGAGGTTCATCAGCTCTTTGACGTTCTCGCGCACCAGATCGTCGCCGCTCAAGGCGGTCACGGCGACCGGGGTCTTGAGCAGATTGGTCGCGCTGCGAGTGGCCGTCACAGTAACCTGCGGCAACTCGTTTTTGTCGGCTTTCTTGTCGGCCTCGACGGCCTGTGCCCAGCTCACGCTGGCGGTGCCGAGCAAGGCGCACACCGCCAAGTGGGTCGATGTGGGCAGCAGCCTCATACGGAACTTGTGGCTAGGGCCAAGCTGCTCACGTTTCGGTAATTTTTGAGTCATTTTTTGTCTCCGTCATTGTTATAAAAAGTACAAACACTCAAATCAGCAATTGCTCAACAGCCGAGCTTTACTCCCGGCGGCACCTCAAATTTCGCGCTCGCGCGCTGGTAGAAATCAATCCGCCGTGCCACCTGTTTGCCGGCATACGATTCGGCGGGTTGACCGCATTCCAGCGCACCATTGATGCTGCGGATGGTCTCGCCGAAACCGGCATCGCTGACCATCGCCCGATGCGCAGGCATGGTGCCGGGGCCGTTTTGATTCATCCAATACCAAAGCGCCGTCTGCCAGGCCACCTTGGAGTCGCGCGCAACCCGGTCGGGGTCGGCCCACAGGTCAATGCCGATGGCCTTGCCGGCGGCCAGGTATTGATAGTTCCAGGACAGTTGGATCGGGCCGCGGCCGTAGTACTGCTGGCCCGGCGCGCAGGTCCGGCCAGCCTCAAGGCTGCAGTACTTGCCGTGATTGGCCTGGTTGTACTCGCGCACCGCTTTCAGCTCATCCGACTCATGCGCGATATTGGCCAAAAAGGCAGCCATCTCCTGGCGCTTTTGCAGCTCGGTGCCGGTGCCTGCAAACTGCGGGAAGGAGCGCACCGCTTGCACAAAACCTTCGTAGGAATAGAAGGAGATGCGCTGCGGAAACAAGTTCTCAAACTGCGCCTGGGTCGGCACAAACTGAGCGGTCTCGACTCCGGCTTCGCTTGCGCTCTTGGGTGCGGTGGCGCATGCCGTGCTGAGCAGCAGGCAAGCGGCGAGCGCTAGGTGAGTCTTTACAGCATTCAAAACTGATTCCTTGAAACCAAACGAGATACCAATACTCTGAAGCACCGATCAGTGGTACTGGAGTGGTTTTAACTATCGCTGT
>CAUPEV010000324.1:0-2704 GCA_963510335.1 uncultured Roseateles sp. | reverse complement strand
TGCCCGCTATGCTTTACCGCTACTATTTCCGCGCCCACAGCATCAAATCCTAGGAGCGCAATGTGCGGGGTATGGTTGGTGTTGCGCCAGTGCGGGAACCGCTGATAGGCATGCTTGGCAGCTTGGACGAAAGGCAGCGTCTGAATTGTTTGGAGAAGCTGCGCAAGCTGGGTGCTGAAGGTACCTGAGAGTTGATTTGCAAACCATCTCAGCCGAATTGTGCGGCCAGCAGCACAGAGCGCCACGCGATCACCCAGCACACCGCCATGCCGCTCAGATAGAGCAGGGCGCGCCAGGGCTGCAAGCCCAGCAGGAACACCAGCGTATGGGCGTAACGCAGCAATACATAGGCGCCGAACAACTGGCTGGCCGATTCGGCCGACGCCCCCAAGAGCGTATAGACGAGCGCGAGCGCAAAAAACAGCGGCAGGTTTTCGGTGTCATTGCGCCAGACATTGGCGCAGCGACGCACAAAGGGCGCTTCTGCCTCGGCCGGCTTTTTGCGCAGCAGGCGGGCGTCCTCTGGGATCGGGAAGACACCGGCACGCAAGCGGCTGAGCACCTGCACTCCGCTGGTCAGCGTAGTCTTGGCGAACAGCGCCACCAAGGCCAGGGTGAAGGCGGGCAGGGCAGGATAGATTTGACTTGAAGCAGTGATCAGCATGGACGTCGACTTTTAAAGTTAGTGGGCCTCAGTTTGCGTTCGCTTGAGTAAGCCGGCTAGTGGCTAAAATGACATTTCTATGTTGATTTTGGACAGTCGCTGGCTATGGCTATGAGGAATGGCAGATCGATCACCGTAGGCATCCTGGTCTATCCGGGCTGCCTGGCCAGCGGCGCGGTCGGCCCGGCGGATGTGTTTCGCATCGCCAATACCTTGAGTGAGCTGCAGCCGGGGCGCCAGCGTGTGCGCTTCGAGCTTGACTGGCTGACGGCGCGCAGCGAGCCGCTGCTCAGCGTCGGTGGCCTGAGTTTTGCGTGCAAGCCGCTGCAGCGCAGCAGGCCGGATGTTTTGTTGCTGCCGGGCATCTATCACGCCGGTGTGGGGGAACTCGAGGCCGTGCTGGCCGACTGCGGCGCTGAACTGCAGGCCTTGCGAGAGCTGGGAGAGTTGATAGATTTGCGGACGGCACCGCCCCTGCTCGCCGCCGCCTGCTCGGGCACTTGCCTGCTGGCTGCAGCCGGTCTGCTGAACGGCCGCCGCGCCACCACCAGCTGGTGGTTGGGCAGTTACTTCCGCAGCCATTACCCGCAAGTTGAACTGGCGGCGGACAAGTTGCTGGTGCAGGATGGGAATTTAATGACATCCGGTGGCATAACTTCTTACTTCGACCTCAGTCTGGCTTTGATCGGCCACTATGCCGGCGACGATTTACGCCAACAGACGGCGCGCGTGCTGGTGATGGATGCGCAGCGGGCCTCCCAAGCGCCCTATATTGCCAGCGCGATGATGGCGGGCGAGGGCCATGTCTTGATCGAGCGCGCGCGCAACTGGTTGAGCGCGCGGCTGGACCTTGACTGGACGCTTCCCGAGCTGGCTGCGCATTGCAACACCAGTTCGCGCACGCTGCTGCGCCGCTTTCATGCGGTGCAGGGTTGCACGCCGGTTCAATACGTGCAGCAGTTGCGGGTCGAGCGCGCGCGCGGGCTCTTGGAGAGCACACAGCTGACCATGCAAGACATCACCTCGCGCTGCGGCTATGAGGACGTCTCGACCTTCAGCAAGGTCTTCAAGCGCTGGGTCAAGCTGACGCCGGGCGACTATCGCAAACGCTTTGGTTTACGGGTGTAAAACCAGGCTGGCCTCAATGCACGCCGCTGCCCAGATATGCGGCTTTCACTGCCGGGTCATCGCGCAGTTGGTGTGCCGGGCCGTGCACCGAGATGCGGCCGTTTTCCAGCACATAACCGTAATCGGCGACGGCAAGCGCGGCGGCGGCGAACTGTTCCACCAGCAGCATGGTCACGCCTTCACTCTTGAGGCGGGCGATGATCTTGAAGACCTCTTCCACCAGCACCGGTGCCAGACCCATGGACGGCTCGTCCAGCAGCAGCACCTCGGGGTTGAGCATGACCGCGCGTGCCATCGCCAGCATCTGCTGCTCACCGCCCGAGAGCGTCCCGGCCAGCTGCGTGCGGCGCTCCTTCAGGCGGGGGAAGAGTTCCATCGCCCGCTCCAGGTCGCGTTTGACGTCCCCTCGCGGGCGCGCGCCGGTGATGCGCGGGAAGGCGCCGAGCAGCAAGTTGTCGGCCACGCTCATGGTCGCGAACACGCGCCGGCCTTCCGGTGAATGGGCCAGGCCCTTGCGGGCGATGTAGAAGGATTCGAGGCCGCCGATGGGCTGGCCGTTGAGGCTGATGTCGCCGCTGCTCGGCGCGATCATGCCGGAGATGGCGCGCATGGTGGTGGTTTTGCCCGCGCCGTTGGAGCCGATCAGCGTCACGACCTGGCCCTTGGGCACAGTGATGCTGATGCCTTGCAGCACTTCGACCTTGCCGTAGCCGGCATGCAGATTGGTAATTTGGAGCATTTTGGCTTTTCCGGTCAGACGGATTCGGCGCCGAGGTAGGCCTCGATCACCTTGGGGTCGTTGCAAACGGCTTCGGGGCTGCCTTCGGCGATCTTCTGGCCGAAGTCGAGCACGCTGACCGTGTCGCAGATAGACATCACCACGTCCATGTGGTGCTCGATCAGGATCACCGT
>CAUPEV010000323.1:0-2710 GCA_963510335.1 uncultured Roseateles sp. | reverse complement strand
GGCGCTGCAAGCGGGTGAAATGCACAGCTGGGTCGGACTGAGTGGCGAGACGGTGGTGGCGTTTTGCAGCGTTGCCGACCACAGCGGCGAGGTCTTGGTACTGGCCGTACAAGCAGGCTTTGAAGGCCAGGGGCTGGGGCGCGCCCTCTTGGACATGGCCGTGCAGCACCTGCGCGAGGTGGCCGGCTGCCGGCGCGTCTGGCTGATGGCAGGCGCCGACCCAAAGCTCAGATCACATGGCTTCTACCGCGCCCAAGGCTGGCAAGCCAGCGGACGGCGCGATGAGCATGGCGATGAGGAATTGCAACTCGGCCCGTGAGAAGCCGCCGACTGCGGCACTGTCCGAAAAGCTCCATTCATTTCAAGCAAACGAGTCTGCCATCAAAGCCTTGAACCATTCGTTCATGTCTTCAAAGTTGTCACCGCTCCAACCCAGCGAAGCACTCGAACTGGCGGGGACTGCCTGCATCGTCTTGGTCAGCGGGTCATATTGAAACACCACGGTCAACCAAGAAGCCTGTGTGCGGGTGATGGTGGAGAAGCAGGCCGAGTTCGTGACCGGCGCTGGATCAGGCGCCAAGCCCCCGAAGTAACGTACCAGCGCATCGGCGCAGACCTTGGCTTCCTGGTTGGCAATATGCCCGGCCTTGGGCTGCGTGGTGGCGCTGGAGTCGCCAATAATGTGTACCTTGGGCGCGTTCAAGCTGGCGTAGCTCAGCACATCGACCGGTGCAAAACGCCCGTTGGTCGCAGTGGCGAGGCCGGCTTGCTCGATCAATTTGCCGGCTCTTTGCGGCGGAATCAGGTTGATGACATCGCCATGCACCGGGCCGCCATTGGTGTAGAGAACCATTTGCTGCTCGTCAACCGAAGAAATTTCAACGCTGCGGTGGTACTCGATCACATTGGCATGCAGACCGAGAAAGGCGTTGGAGAAATTGTCTTTCTCCACCACGATGTCGGGATTTGCGTCCAGCACGATCAGCTTGCTGCCGGGCTTGTTTGCCTTCAACCAGTCGGCCAGCAAACAGGCTCGCTCATAGGGGCCGGGAGGGCAGCGGTACGGCGTCTTGGGGATCGTCAGCAGCACCGTGCCGCCCGCGCGCATCGCGGCCAACTGCTTGGCCAACTGCTCTGTTTGCACGCCGGCCGACCAGGCATGCGGCATGCGGGCAGGATCGGTCTGGCCAGGCAGCGAATCAAAACGCATGCCCGGTGCGAGCACGATCTTGTCAGCCACCAGGCGCCGGCCGGAGGACAGCAACACCGAGCCATTGACGGCATCGACCTCCAAGACTTCATCGGTGACTAACTTGACCCCGTGACGGGTCTTCAGCGCGTCATAGCCAAAGCGCAAGCTGCTCATTGAGCGCTGACCCGTCAGCACCAGACTGCTCATGATGTTGGAGGTATAGGCCGGGTTGCGCTCGATCAAGATCACTTCCAAACCGCCATTGCTCCACATGCGCAGGTATTTGGCCACGGTGGCGCCGGCCATGCCGCCCCCCACCACGATCACTCTGCCGCCAGCGCCGGCGGCCCGGCCGGCCAGGGGATGCCAAGCGGCCAAGCCGGCCGCAGCGGCCATGGCCGCTTGCATAAGTTGACGTCGGTTCATTGCAGACTCCTTGTGTTTGATGAGCGGCTCAACGCTGAGTCGAAAGCCATTGCGACAGCTCGCGCAGTTGCGCGTCGGTGTAGCCCAGGGCATGTTTTGTCATCAAGCCCTGGCCCTCGCTGCCCGCCCGCATTTCCTTGAGTTCTTTGTAAATCTCCAGGCTGGACTTGCCAGCGATGCGCTCGAAACCCGGCCCCTTGCCATTGCTGCCATGGCACTGAAAGCAGTTAGAGGCCAGCAGACGGCCGGCCGGCACCGGCGTGGCTTGCGCATGCGCGCCCTGGGTCAATAGGCTGGTCAGCAGCGCCGCGGCGCTGGACAGGACAAATCGCTTGCATTGCATTGAGGCCTCCTTGCTGGATAGATCGGTTGCGATGGCATTGAATCTAGCGGGGGCATGCTGTCGAAACCCTGTCGAATACAACTCGTTACCGACGGCTACGGTGCAGCTTGTTTTTGATCAAGCTTTGGCCAATCGATGCGCGGCAAACTGAGCCGACTTGCATCGCTGCTGGCAAGGCGAAACAAGGGCAAACGAGGGCTGACACGCTGAAACCATGCGCATCCTGCTGATCGAAGACGACCCCAACTTGCGCGCCAGCTTGGAGGAGGCCTTGCGTCGAGAGGGCTACAGCGTTGACTCGCTTGCGCAAGCGGAACAAGCGGGCATGGCCTTGCGCGATGTCCATTACGACGCCTTGTTGCTAGACATCGGCCTGCCGGGCATGGATGGGCTGAGGCTGTTGGGGCAGTTGCGCGCGCAAGCCTGCGCCTTACCGGTGATGCTGATCACCGCACGCGACGACTGGGAGGACAAGGTTCGCGGCCTTGACCTTGGCGCCGATGACTATCTGGCCAAGCCATTTATGTTGCCGGAGTTGCTGGCGCGCTTGCGGGCCTTGCTGCGCCGCGCCAGCGCCAACAAGCTCGCCTGCGTGCAACTGGGTGCGCTGACATTGGACATGGGGGAACGCAGCGCCAGCCTGGGCCGGGACCCCTTACCACTAACGCGCAAAGAATGGGCCTTGCTGCTGGAGCTTGCCCTGCAAAGCCCGCGGCTGGTACTCAAACGCAAACTGATTGACAGCCTTG
>CAUPEV010000322.1:0-2798 GCA_963510335.1 uncultured Roseateles sp. | reverse complement strand
CGACCGAGCCCAAAGCGCCGATGGCAAGGAGAGAGGCGCCAAGCAGGCGCTGAGTCAGTTTCGATTTCATAGACATCCAGTGGTGATGGTGACATGCCAATAGGCAACGGTAGCTACGGTAGCAGCGGGCTCAGCTCAGACCAATCCGCACAAACCCAAGCCGGGTTTGCGAGCCCCCCGATTCAAGGGTTGACCTGCGGAAAGCAGCGCAAACCGGGTAAATCCAGGACCCGCAGGCCGCCATACTCGATGCTGATGAGGCGGTGCGCCGCCAGATGCTTGAGTGCCTGGTTGACCCGCTGGCGCGACAAGCCGACCAGATAGCCCAGCTCTTCTTGGGTGATACGCAAGAGGCTGCCCACACCGGGATAGAGCTGCGGGTGGAAGAGTGCGGCCAGGTTGCGCGCTACCCGCAGGTCGGGGTCGGCGATGCGGTCGATCTCGCGCGCCGCAATGAATTGACCGAGCCGTTCGTTGAGCTGGTTCAACATGAAGCGGTTAAAGGCAATGCTGCTTTCCAGCAGTTCGTGAAAAGCCTCGATAGGCAGGCCGGCCACCACGCTGCGGCGCAGCGCCTGGATGTTGTAGCGGTAGCTCTCGCGTTTGAGCAGCGTGCCTTCGCCAAACCAGCCGCCGGGCGGCACGCCGGTGAAAGTGACGGCCTGGGCGCTGGCTTCGTCATTGCTCATTTTCAACAGGCCGTCGATGACGCCGAACCAAAAGCTGGCGGGTCTGCCGATCCGGCAAACGCGCTCTCCGACCTCGGCGTCTGCCACCTGTAACTGCGCCACCACAGACTCACGCTGCGCCGCCGTCAGCACGCTCAGCCAGGGGATCGCTTCCAGCTCCTGTGGGGTCGCGGCGCGGGCACGCTGTCGCAAGGGTGTGGCTTGATGTGACGAGGGCATGGTGCAGTGTTGGCTGCGGCTCATGACGCCTTGCTTACACGGGCTGCTTTCTTGACCAAGAACTTGTCCGCGAATATTCGGGGTTGGCTGACGGCCGCTTTGAACGCATGGCTGCGTTGCAAATCCTCTCGATACCTGCAGGTATCGCTGCGGTTCGCGCCTTGCTCTGCGCTCAAATCGTCTTGCCAGCCTCTGACCCGCCTATTTGCGGATAAGTTCTAAGGGAAAGTACGCGGCAGGGAAGTCCCTTGGAATGTCTTTGGAACGACAACATGGCGTCAAAGTACGGCCTAGGATCCGGGTCATGACTGCTGATGAACGAGGCGCCCCAACGCAGGGCGGCCGAGCATCACAAGGAGACAACGACAGTGGCGACGACATTCCCCCGGCTCTTGCTCGAGCACGCGGCGCAGCGCCCCGAGGCGGCGGCGCTGCGCGAGAAGGAGTTCGGTATCTGGCAGACGCTGAGCTGGCGCCAGCTGCAAGCCTTGGTGTGCGAGTTGGCACATGGCTTGGCGGCGGCTGGCCTGCGGCGCGGTGACCATATCGTGGTGGTGGGCGCAAATCGGCCGCGCTTGTCGGCCGTGATGCTGGCGGCGCAGGTGCTGGGCGCCATACCGGTGCCGCTGTACCAGGATGCGGTGGCTGCCGAGTTCGTGTTCCCGCTCAATAACGCCGAGGTCGCTTTTGCCGTGGTCGAAGACCAGGAGCAGGTCGACAAGATGCTGGAGCTGCGCGAGCATTGCCCGCAATTGCAGCGGATCTGGTTCGACAAACCGCGCGGGCTGCGCAACTATGCAGAGCCCGGTCTTGCTTCGCTGGATGAGCTGTGCACGGCAGGCCGCCAGCATGCGAGCGAGCGGCCCAGCTTTTTCGCCGAGCAAGTCGCGGCTACGCAAGCTTCCGACACGGCCGCCATGTTTTTCACCTCGGGCACGACCGGCAACCCCAAGGGCGTTGTCCATACCCATCTGAGCCTGATCGACCGGGCGCAGGCCGGTGCGCGCTTTGACAAGCTGACATCCAGCGAGGAGGTCTTGGCCTATCTGCCGCCGGCCTGGATAGGCCAGAACATCTTCAGCTACGCGCAGTGGCTGGTCTGCGGCTATGTGGTCAATGCGCCCGAGTCTGCCGGCACGGTGACGATAGATCTGAAGGAAATTGGCCCTAGCTACTATTTCGCGCCGCCGCGCGTGTTCGAGGGTCTGTTGACCGGCGTGATGATCAGGATGGAGGACGCGAGCAGACCCAAGCGCTATTTGTTCGAGCGCTGCATGAACTTGGCGCGCCGGGTCGGGCCCGCCTTGATGGACGGTCAGGCCGTCGGCCTGCTGGACCGTTGCAAATACGCATTAGGCAATTTGGCTATTTATGGCCCGCTGCGCAATAACTTGGGTTTTTCGCGCGTGCGTGTGGCCTACACGGCGGGCGAGGCGATCGGGCCGGATCTGTTCAGCTTCTATCGCTCAATCGGCATCAATTTGAAGCAGCTTTACGGCTCCACCGAAACCGCGGTGTTTGTCTGCCTGCAGCCCGACCGGGAAGCTCGCGCCGATACGGTGGGCGTGCCGATTGACGGGGTCGAGATCAAGGTGGCCGAGAACGGCGAGGTGCTGATCAAGTCGGCCGGTCTCTTGACTTGCTATTACAAGAACCCCGAGGCGACTGCCGAGGTCTTGACCGCAGAAGGCTGGTATCACAGCGGAGACGCCGGCTTCATCGACGCCCACGGCCATTTGAAGATCATTGACCGCGCCAAAGATGTCGGTCATCTGCGCGACGGCGCCTATGACGGCGCGATGTTTGCGCCCAAGTATGTGGAGAACAAGCTGAAGTTCTTCCCTTATATCAAGGAAGCTGTGGCTTGTGGTGACCAGCGGGCGAGCGTCT
>CAUPEV010000321.1:0-2837 GCA_963510335.1 uncultured Roseateles sp. | reverse complement strand
GGATGAAGTTCATGCCCGGCGTGCCGATGAAGCCGGCGACAAAACGGGTGGAGGGCCGGCGGTAGACCTCGGCCGGCGTGCCGACCTGCTCGATCGCACCACCGTTCATCACCACGATGCGGGTCGCCAGCGTCATCGCCTCCAACTGGTCATGGGTGACGAAGATCATCGTGGCACCCAGGCGCTGGTGCAGCTGCGCCAGCTCCAGCCGGGTGCGGCCGCGTAGAGCTGCGTCGAGATTGGAGAGCGGCTCGTCGAACAGGAACAGGCCCGGCTCCTTGACCACCGCCCGGCCTATCGCCACGCGCTGGCGCTGGCCGCCGCTGAGCTGACCCGGCTTGCGCGCCAGCAGCGGTGTCAGCTCCAGCATGCGGGCCGACTCGGTGATGCGCTGGTCAATGTCCGCCTCGGCCAAGCCAATATTGCGCAGGCCGAAGGCGAGGTTGTCGCGCACCGTCATATGCGGGTAGAGCGCGTAATGCTGGAACACCATGGCCAGATTGCGCTGCCCGGGCGCGGCGTTCGTCACGTCCTTGCCGGCGATCAGGATGCGGCCGCCGCTGACTTCTTCCAGCCCGGCGATCATGCGCAACAAGCTGGTCTTGCCGCAACCCGAGGGGCCGAGGAAGACGATGAATTCGCCTTCCGCCACGTCCAGCGAAAGCTCACTTATCACCTGCACAGCGCCATAGCGCTTGCTTACCTGTTCAAGCTTCAAAGCTGCCACTTTGTCTCCAATTTCTCTTGTACTTATTGTCTTGTTCAGAGCGAGGGCCAGCCGTCGGCGCTCCAGTTCAGCGCATCAATGCGTAAATGTGGCTTTCCACCGTCCTCTGCGTCATAGGCATGGCGCACCAAGGTGTTACCGAACACATCCTGGTGACCCGGGCCCTTCCAGCGCGGCCCGCCGGATTCGACCAGGCTGCCGCCGCCGTCCATCATGGCCACGCCGTCCTTGTCCAGGTAGGGCCCCCAGACGTTCTTGGCGCGGCCGACGCGGATGTTGTAGGTGCTTTCCACGCCTCGGCAGCAGAAGTCATGCGAGACGAATTGGTAAAACCAATCGCCACGCTGGATCAGCGTTGGTGCCTCGATGCCTCCCTTGCGCCCTGCGATGAAGCGAGTTTCGCCGATCGGCTTGAGCGTCTTCCTGTCCAGCTCGCTCAGGCGTATGCCGCCCCAGAAAGAGCCGTAGCTGAACCAGAGCCGGCCGTCCTTGGCTACCAGCACATCGGGGTCGATGGCGTTGAACTTATCCTCAAAGCCGCTGGCGACGACCAGGCCGTCATCGCGCCAGTCGCTGGCTTCAGGTGACTCCGCGCTGGCCAGGCCGATGGCCGAAACGTTCTTGCCGAAGGTCGAGATCGAATACATCACCCAGAAGCGACCCGCATGCTTGAACAGCTTGGGCGCCCACACGTCCAGGCCCATGTGAGCGGGCACGGCCGTGGCCCACCAGGCGGGCTTGTTGGCCTCGCTGAAGATAGGCGCGATGCGGCGCCAGCTCAAACCATCTGCCGAACGCATGCGTTGCAGGCCTTTGCCGGTGGTGAAGACGAAATGCTGGCTGGCCCCGTCCGTCCACAAGCTCGGGTCGAGGGCCTGGGTGTCGCCGGTCAGCGTGTCGGCAATGGCTGGCTGCAGGCCCAGCAGCAGCGCTGCAAGGCCGACAGCCGCATGCGACTTTTTCATTTGCCCCAACGCAGCACCATCGGGTCGAGCCGGCGGGCGGCGTCGAGCAGGCCGGCGCGGGTTTCTGGGCTCATGCTGGGGAAGGGGTGGCGCGGTGCGTCGCACGTGATCACGCCGCCGGCCAGCATCAAGGCCTTGGCGGCCAGGATGCCGGCTTGGCGGTTCTCGTAATTGATCAGTGGCAGCCAGCGCGCGTAATAGGCGCCGGCCTCGTCGCGGCGGCCGCCGGCATAGGCGTCGACGATTTTGCGGATGCCGTCCGGGTAGGCGCCGCCGGTCATCGCGCCTGTTGCACCGGCGTCCAGATCGGCCAGCAAGGTGATGGCCTCCTCGCCGTCCCAAGGGCCTTCGATGGCGGCGCCGCCAACGCGGATCAGCTCGCGCAGCTTGGCGGCCGCACCGGCGGTCTCGATCTTGAAGTAGCAGACATTCTCGATCTCGTTCGCCATCCGCGCCAGCAGGGCGACCGACAGCGGCGTGCCGGCCACCGGTGCGTCCTGGATCATGATAGGGATGTTGATGGCGTCGGACAGGCGGGCGTAGAAGCTCTCGATCTGCGGCTCGGCGACGCGGAAGGTGGCGCCGTGATAGGGCGGCATCACCATCACCATGGCCGCGCCCATGTCTTGTGCTTGGCGGCTGCGCTCGGCGCAGATTTGGGTGCTGTAGTGGGTGGTGGTCACAATCACCGGCACGCGGCCGGCGACATGTTCAAGAATGAGGCGGGTCAGGGTTTGGCGCTCCTCATCCGAGAGCACGAACTGCTCGGAGAAATTGGCCAAGATGCACAAGCCGGACGAACCCGCATCGATCATGAAATCTATGCAACGCAGCTGGCTGGGCAGATCCAGCTCGCCGGCCTCGTTGAAGGTGGTCGGCACGACCGGAAAGACGCCCTTGAAGCGTGGTGTGGTTGCAGGTGTCATGTTCTTTTCGCTCTTTGGGCGTTAGTGTGTACAAGGCTGCGTGGATTAAAGTATGACTTTATAATTCATAGAATGCGTGAAAACCCGAATACATCGAGCTTTTCGTTGAAATAGTATTACTACTTTCGAATTGCCCTCACTTGGCGCTATTCGACTTCTTATTTTTGGAGTTAAGGATGTCATCTTTCGCTCGCTATCCCAGCTTGCAAGGTCGCGGTG
>CAUPEV010000320.1:0-3046 GCA_963510335.1 uncultured Roseateles sp. | reverse complement strand
TGGTGCTGGACTCGCTGCGCTACTGGGTCGGCGAGATGGGCGTCGATGGTTTCCGGTTTGATTTGGCACCGGTGCTTGGCCGCACCCACCATGGCTTCGACCCGCAAGCGGCTTTCTTTACCGCCTTGCGTCAGGACCCGCTGCTGGCCGGCGTGCATCTGATCTCGGAGCCCTGGGACGCCGGCCATGAGGGCTATCAGGTCGGGCGTTTTCCGGGCCGCTTTCTGGAATGGAATGACAAGTTCCGCGACGCGGTGCGCGGCTATTGGCTGCGCTCGGACAAGCCCAGTGTCGGTCGCGGCGAGCTGGCGCGGCGCTTCATGGCTTCCAGCGATCTGTTCCACCACGGCGGCCGCCGGCCCAGCGCCTCGGTCAATTTTGTCTCTGTGCATGATGGTTATGTCTTGGCCGATGTGGTGAGCTTTTCGACCAAGCATAACCACGCTAACGGCGAAAACAACCGCGATGGACGTGATGGTGAGCTGTGCGCCAACTTTGGGTTTGAAGGGCCGAGCGATGACGCCGCCATTCGCGCCACGCGTTTGCGCGTGCGCCGCGCCATGCTGGCCACGCTGCTGCTGGCCCAGGGCACGCCGATGCTGTGCGCCGGGGACGAGATCGGCAACAGCCAGGGCGGCAATAACAATGCCTATTGCCAGGACAACGCGACGACCTGGCTGAGCTGGGCCGAAGCTGAAGCAGATACGCTAGCCTTTGTCGCGCAGCTCTTGGCGCTGCGCCGCCAAGAGCCTTTGCTGCGACACGATGCTTGGTTTGCCTCCACTGGCGACGCCGCTGCACGCCTGCGCTGGTTCACGCCGGCGGGCCAAGAGATGCAGCAGCAAGACTGGTTTGATGCTTCCAGCCATGCTTTCGCGGCGCAGATGTTCGAGGCCGGCGCCAGCCAGCCGCGCCTGATGGTGGTGTTCAACCCCGAGCCCCAAGAGCTGGCCTTCAAACTCAGCGGCGGCGCCTGGCGCTTGGCGCTGGACAGCAGCGGCGTGCTGCAAGCCACGGATCAAATTTTCCACACAGGTCAGACAATGACCATCCCCGGGCGCAGCCTGCTCTTGCTGCGTCATGACTGAGAAAGCAACGATGAACCTCAATCAACGCTCCGCCGGCGTGCTCTTGCACATCACTTCCTTGCCCGGCCCGCATTGCATGGGCGACGTCGGTCCTGACGCTTTTGCCTTTGTGGACTGGCTGCATAGCGCCGGCCAGAGCATCTGGCAGTTGCTGCCGACCACACCGATCGGCCCCGGCGACTCGCCTTACCAAGGCGTGTCCGCCTTTGCCGGCAGCCAGTGGATGGTGGCGTTTGAGCCGCTGATCGCCAAAGGTTGGTTGGCGCCGCCGCATTTGCCGATTGATGGATTTGACGCACAAGTAGTCGATTACGGCCGCGTGCTGCCCTGGCGCGAGCAACAGCTGCGCCTGGCATCCGCAGGCTTCTTCGCCAAGGCCAGCGCCGAGGACCGCGCCGCCTTTGCCGCCTGGTGCGAGGTCCAGAATGATTGGCTGGACGACTACGCGCTCTTTATGGCGATCCGCTCGCCGCTGAACGGCCAGCCTTGGTGGAGCTGGGCGCCCGACCTGGCTCGGCGCGAGCCGCAGGCCTTGGCCGCAGCGCGCCTCAGTCATGCAGACGAGTACCGTTTCTGGCAGTTTGTGCAATGGGCATTTGACAGCCAGATCGGCGCGCTCAAGGCCTATGCCAATAGCAAGGGCGTCTCCATCATGGGCGACCTGCCTATCTTCGTCGCGCATGACAGTGCTGATTGCTGGTCGCGCCCCGAGCTTTATCACCTGGACGAGAATTTCCAGACCACGGTCGTGGCCGGCGTGCCGCCCGACGCGATGTCGCTGGAAGGCCAGCGCTGGGGCAACCCTTTGTATCGTTGGGAAGCGATGGCGGCCGACAACTACAGCTGGTGGACGGCCCGCGTCAAACGCGCGCTGAGCCAGGCCGATGTGTTCCGTATCGACCATTTCCGTGGCTTTGCCGGATATTACGAGATCGCCGCCGCCAGCCCGGATGCGCGCCAGGGTCAATGGGTCACCGGCCCCGGTCAGGCCTTGTTCGACGCCATAGCGGCGGCGCTCGGCGCCTTGCCCATCGTGGCGGAAGATCTGGGTTTCATCACGCCGGATGTGCATGCGCTGCGTGACGGCTGCGGTTTTCCGGGTATGAAGATCTTGCAGTTCGGCTTTGGTGGCGACGCCACGCATGAGTTATTGCCGCTTATGTGGCCGCGCAATTGCGTGGTCTATACCGGCACGCATGACAACGACACCGCGCGCGGCTGGTGGGACAAGGCCGCCCCTCACGAGCGCGCCTATGCCGGCGCTTACCTGGCTTGCGGCGAGCACGATGTGCATTGGGCGATGATTCGCGCCTGCTGCAATTCGGTCGCCAATATGGCGGTGTTCCCGCTGCAAGATGTTTTGGGCTTGGGCGGTGAACACCGCATGAATGTGCCCGGCGTTTTGGGCGGCAACTGGAGTTGGCGCTTTACGTGGCCCATGCTGGGCAATGAGCCGGCGCGTGTTTTGGGTCTGATCTCGGCGGCCAGTGGGCGGGCGCCGTTTGAGCTATTGCGCCTGTGAAGATCTAAGGCTGTTGCTTGCAAAGGCCCGCTCGTTGAAGCGGGCCTTTGTGTTTTAAACCAGACCTTGCTTGCTCGCCATCACGGCGGCTTCGGCGCGGCTGGAGACATTGAGTTTTTTGTAGATCGACTTGATGTGGTCGTTGACGGTGAACCACTTGATGCCCATCAGGTTGGCGATTTCCTTGATGGTGAAACCCTTGCTGAGGTAGGTCAACACTTCGCTTTCGCGTGGCGTCAAGCGTTCCCATTCCGGCGGCGGGTCAAGCACGACGCTGCGCCCGGCGCTAAATGTCGCACTCGACGACAGACTGCCAAAGCCCGAGTTCAAAGTCATGGGGCCGGAGTCGCCGCTCGAATTGGGCCGAAAATGCGACAGCAAGCGGCGCGCGATCGCAGGTGAGAGGGGCGGTTGGCCGCGCACGATGCGTTGCAGC
>CAUPEV010000319.1:0-3058 GCA_963510335.1 uncultured Roseateles sp. | reverse complement strand
TCGTGCCCAGCCAGCGCAGGTAGGCCAAACGCGCCTCGACATTGTCGAAACGCGGCTTGGGCGGGGCGCTATAGGCAACCGCAGCGGTCAGCGCTGAGCGCACAGCGTCTGCCAAGGGCTCTTCGGCCTGCGTGCCCGCATGGCTGAGGCGCGGCAGGCTAGCGCCCGCGAAAGCCAGTGCGGCGCCGCCCAGCAGGTTGCGCCGCTGCATCCCGACAAACGGCTGCATCAAGGCTTCAGCTTGCCCTTTAGCAGGGCAAGCACTTCGGGCAAGGCCAGCTTGGTAGCCTCGGCATCACGGCGACCTTGGTACTCGACCTGCCCCTCTTTCAGGCCTCGGTCAGAAATCACCACGCGGTGCGGCACGCCGATCAATTCCCAATCGGCAAACATCGCGCCGGGGCGCTCGCCACGGTCATCCAGCAGCACATCGATACCGAAGGCTTGCAAGTCATCATGCAGCTGGTGCGCGGCCGCTTTGACCTCTTCGCTGCGGTCCATACCGATCGGGCAGACCACCACACTGAAAGGTGCAATCGCGTCCGGCCAGATGATGCCGCGCTCATCATGGCTTTGCTCAATCGCAGCACCCAGGATGCGCGTGACGCCGATGCCGTAGCAGCCCATCACCATCAGCTGAGGCTTGCCGTTTTCGTCCAAGAAGGTGGCCTTCATATCGGCCGAATACTTGGTACCGAGCAGGAACACATGGCCGACCTCGATGCCGCGCTGAATCGCCAGCACCCCCTGGCCGTCCGGCGAAGGGTCACCGGCCACCACATTGCGCAGGTCGGCGATCAGATCAGGCTCAGGCAAATCACGGCCCCAGTTGGCACCGGTGAAGTGGAAGTCCACTTCATTGGCGCCGCAGACAAAGTCGCTCATCAAGGCAACAGTGCGATCGGCGATGACCTTGACCGGTTTGAGCAAATTGATAGGGCCCAGATAGCCTGGCTTGCAGCCGAAGTGATCTTCAATCTCACCGACGGTGGCGAAGCGGAAACCTGCCTTCAGCCCGTCGACTTTGCCGGCCTTGACTTCATTCAAGTCATGATCGCCGCGCAACAGCAATAGCCAGACCGTGGACTTGATGATCTCGCCCTTGTCGTTCAGCTCATCGCTGGCCAGCACCAGGGACTTGACCGTCTGCGCCAATGGCAGGGCCAGCAAGGCAGCAACGTCCTCGCAGGTGCTCTTGCCAGGGGTGGCGGTCTTGGTCAGCGCCTGCGCAGCGGCGCCGCGCTCAGCAATCAATGCCACACCTTCGGCCAACTCAATATTGGCTGCGTAATCGCTGGTCGGGCAATAGACGATCGCGTCTTCACCGGTGTCGGCAATCACCTGGAACTCGTGCGACAACTCGCCGCCAATGGCGCCGGTGTCGGCCGCCACAGCGCGGTATTGCAGGCCAAAGCGGTCGAAGATGCGCTGGTAGGCGGCGAACATGCCTTGATAGCTGATCGTCGCCGCGGCCACATCACGGTCGAAGGAGTAGGCATCCTTCATCGTGAACTCACGGCCACGCATGATGCCGAAGCGCGGCCGGCGCTCGTCCCGGAACTTGGTCTGAATGTGATAAAAATTCTTCGGCAGCTGCTTGTAGCTGCGCAGCTCTTGGCGGGCGATGTCGGTCATCACCTCCTCGGAAGTGGGCTGGATGATGAAGTCGCGACCATGGCGATCCTTCACGCGCATCAGCTCGGGGCCCATCTTGTCGAAGCGGCCAGTTTCCTGCCACAGCTCGGCCGGCTGCACCACCGGCATCAGCAACTCGACCGCACCGGCACGCGTCATTTCTTCCCGGATGATGGCCTCGACCTTGCGGATAACGCGCAAGCCCATCGACATGTAGTTGTAGATGCCGGCGCCGATACGTTTGATCATGCCCGCTCGCATCATCAGCTTGTGGCTGACTACTTCTGCATCGGCGGGTGCTTCTTTGAGCGTAGAGACGAAAAACTGACTGGCTTTCATGGCGCTTGGCAAGGCTCGGCCGCAAAGGCCAAGCAGGGTTTGGTGTGTGAGGGTTAGCGATGAGGCTGCCTAGTAGGCATCCCAATGCAATAATTGACGCAACTAAAGATTCGAGGTTGATTATGCTCGACCGTGACGGCTTCCGCCCCAACGTCGGCATCATCCTGCTCAACCACAGGAATGAAGTGTTTTGGGGAAAGCGTATCCGCACCCATTCCTGGCAGTTCCCGCAAGGGGGCATTAACTATGGTGAAACGCCTGAGCAGGCGATGTTCCGTGAGCTCCATGAAGAAGTGGGGCTTGTTCCTGACCATGTGCAGATCATCGCGCGCACGCGCGATTGGCTGCGCTATGAGGTGCCCGACCACTTCATCAGACGAGATGCCCGAGGGCATTACCGCGGTCAAAAACAAATTTGGTTCTTGCTGCAATTGATGGGTCGCGACAGCGATATGAATTTGCGAGCAACCAACCACCCTGAGTTCGACGCTTGGCGTTGGAACGACTATTGGGTGCCGCTGGACGCCGTGATCGAGTTCAAGCGCGGGGTCTATGAGAACGCGCTGACCGAGTTGGCGCGCTATTTGCCGCGCATCAACCATCACAACCGCTATCTGCGCGGCGGCATGCGTCCGCAATCGCATCGCAGCGACCACGGGCAGCAAGCCGAGGCGACGGCGACGGCACAGGCTCAGGCTCAGGCTCAGGCTCATGCTCAGGCTCAGCCCGAAGCCGCACAAGAACAAGCGCCTGCGGATTCAGCCGAGCCGCCAGCGAATCGTTGATGACACAGACTGATCTGCCCTGGCCAAGCAGATCAGCGCAGCACCATATTGTCGCGGTGAATCAACTCGGGCTCAGCCGTGTAGCCGAGCACACGCTCGAACTCAATCGACGGTTTGCGCGCAATCAGGCGTGCCTCCGCGCTCGAGTAATTCGTCAGACCACGGGCCAGTTCACGCCCGGATTGGTCCCGCACAGCGATCACGTCACCGCGATGGAAGTCGCCCTGCACATCCAGCACGCCGATCGGCAAGAGACTCTTGCCCTCGCCCTGCAACTTGGCCACCGCACCAGCATCGAT
>CAUPEV010000318.1:0-3075 GCA_963510335.1 uncultured Roseateles sp. | reverse complement strand
TTGCGCCAAGCCGCGGTGCCGCAGGAACCTACCGAGGGTCCAATGGCAAGTCCGTCCAAGGCGGCACTGTATGTGGAATGCAAACTTGGGGCGGCCAAAGGGTGCAGCAAGCCTTGTTTATCAACCGCCAGCACCGAGCAGATGACTTCCGGCGCCAAAGCCTCAACGCGCCGACACAGCAAGTCCATGACCACCGGCAAAGGCCGCCCCAGTGCCACGGCTTCCAGCACATCATGCTGCAGCGCGGACACCGATTCGCGTTCGCTGCGCTCGGCCATGGGTCTAAGTAGCAATAAAGTCAGTTTGGATTGCGTGTCAGGCAATGGTTGAAAGTCCAACTCGAAACTGCGCGAGCCGCCACCGGCAAGGCTTAGCTGCATCTGCAAGCTGTTGGCATCAAGATCGACAGACTTGCCTGCGTGCAGAAGCGCTCGCCAGCCTTCGAGATTGAGGTCCTGAAAGCACTGATGGAGGTAGTCAGCCGGCACACTGGTCTGCCAGAAGTAGCGATTGGCATGCTGAATGCGGGCCTTTTGATCCACCCAGACCAGGCCCAAATTGGCTTGATCGAGCGAAGCGCAGAGCTGCTGTGCTTGCGCGGCGGGCAGATCAGTCAAATCTGGCATGGTTGCAAAGGCTTCCTGTGAGGCTTGAGCTGATCTTACGGCACCCAAGTTTTCTTCCGCTGAACAATGTGTCGCTTTGCCCGCAGAGTGTGGCCGTATGGCACCTTAAATCTCTTATGCTCGGCTTGCATGCGAGACATCGCAACTCCCGAGACCACACCCTATGGCCCAGTCTGCAACTCCAGCTCTCGCACTTCAACGTTATGGCGCCGTAGCACTTGCGCTGGCCTGCGCTTGGCCGCAGTCTTTTGCGCAGCAGCAGCAGCAGCAGCAGCCTGTTGAGCCCATAGACCCCGTCGCACTGCTTGTCGGGCAACTCGACTTAGAACTGTACAAAGCCACTATCAAAGGCCTGACTCAGTTTGGCGACCGCCGCCAAGGCACCGAGCGCAATCGACGGGCACTGGATTGGATTGAGGCCAAGCTCAAGTCCTATGGCTGCACAAACACTGAACGCCTGCAGTACCAATACACCGAGCCTGCGAGACGCACGCCCGCACGGCCACAGCCGGCGCGCGCCGGCGGGCCTGCGGGCCAGGGCGGCAGCACCTTGTTCGGCCAACGTGCCGCCACCGGCGTGAACACAGACCCGCTGGCGCAGCCCGATGAACGCCTGCGTGCACTCAATGCAGAGCCAACGCCCGAAGGCACCTCGATGCGCGAGAACGTCTACTGCACCAAGATTGGCAGCACACGTCCGGATGAGATGTACATCGTCGGCGCGCATATGGACGGCATAGGTTGGGGCGAAGCTGCCAATGATGATGGCTCTGGCACGGCGCTGGTGATGGAGCTTGCGCGCATATTCAGTGCCCCGGGCGTTGAAACCGAGCGCTCGATCCGTTTCGTCCTCTGGAACAACGAAGAGACGGGCTTGCAGGGCGCCAGTGCTTACGTCAGCCAACGCAAGGACTTGCAGGGCCTGGAGTCGCCCAAAGGCTCGGGCAAATACCCGGAGCCGAAGTGGCTGGGCATGATCCAGCATGACATGATGTTGTTCGACCACGGCATGCCGGTGGCCCAACTCGATGCCAAGGGCCAGGCTCTGCTGAACGCCAAGGGGCAGGCGGTCTATGCGCCGCCCAAGCAGCAGCGCGCCGAAGCCGATGTCAATATCGAATATCAGTCCAACGCCAAGTTCGCTGAGGGTGCGTCCAAGCTGGCCTGGGCTTTCCGCGCGGCGAATGACAAATACGCCAGCCATTACCCGGCCGCAGTCGGCTTTCATATGACGAACACTGACTCGACCCCGTTCATGGATCTGGTGCCTGCTATTTCCTTGCGCGAGAACGAGCGAGGCATGCAAATCGGCGCGGGCTGGAATCCTCATTGGCATCAACCGACCGATCTTTACTCCGCCTACTCGGACAAAGACTTTTTGCTCGGTCTCAATGCTGCGCAAACCACCTTGGCTGCGATCGCGCAGTTAGCGGGAACTCAGGTCAAGAACTGAAACCGCATCGGGTGGAGCCTGAATATTGCGGTCCGGGCGATCTAGGGCGCTCTAGGGTGCTTAGGGGCGCTCAAGGGCGCTCAAACTTGGCCGCTCCAAGGCTCTCGCCCCCTTGCAGTCCAACTGCCCGCGAGGCCTGGCCGAGATCACACCCAATCACCGGCGCATGCTCGATGAGGCCGCTATAGCCAGGGGTCCGCCTGTCAGCGCTTGGCCAGCCTTAGGTCGCTTAGCTATTGGCTCAATCGACTTGATCTAACGCAAACCAGGCTAGACAAGCTGCTCGCCTAGTTCCATGGAACTATGGGCAGTGTGGCGCCATCGTTCTTTCGCCGCCGTCCGGGCGACTCTTGGAAGGATGTTCGCCGGCGGCTTGATACGGGAAAGTCACAGACATACAAAAGAGGAGAACCTCGATGTCTGTGAATCCTGCTAGTCCCGCTAGTCCTGCCAGCCCGGCTGATTCAAGCGCCAGCCACGGCCGCAAGGCGCTCAGCGTCTTGATCGTCAGCACGCTGGCGTTCACTGTTTGCTTCATGGTCTGGATGATGTTTGGCGTGATCGGCATCCCGATCAAAAAGGCGCTGAACCTGAATTCGACCGAGTTCGGCCTGCTGACCGCGATGCCGGTCTTGAGTGGCTCGCTGATCCGAGTGCCGCTGGGCATTTGGACCGACAAATTCGGCGGCCGTATCGTCTTCTTCTGCTTGATGATGGCCTGCGTCTTGCCCATCTGGCTGATGAGTTATGCCACCGCTTACTGGCATTTTCTGCTGATTGGCCTCTTCGTCGGCCTGGCTGGCGGCTCGTTCTCGGTCGGCACGCCTTATGTGGCGCGCTGGTTTCCGAAGAATCGGCAGGGTTTTGCGATGGGCGTGTTCGGTGCCGGCAACTCCGGTGCGGCGGTCAACAAGTTCGTCGCGCCAGGCCTGGTAGTGGCCTTTGGCTGGACCATGGTGCCGCATGTCTACGCCGCTGTGCTCTTGGGCACGGCCA
>CAUPEV010000317.1:0-3108 GCA_963510335.1 uncultured Roseateles sp. | reverse complement strand
TTGGTCATTTGCAAGGCTTGCTGCAGCGCCATGTCGTCACGATGCAGCTTGCTCAAGAGGCTGGCGCCTAGCCACATCTGATAGAGCATTCGGGCAAAAGGCTCGGCCTGCATATGCCTTGAAACCGAACCATCTTCTTGGCCGCATTCGATGCAATCGCGCAGGCGGCGGATCACCTCATCGGTGCCTTTACGCAGGCACTCACGCATGCTGTCGGATAAATCTGCAACTTCTGCCGCCAACTTGACAACCAGACATTTGGCTTCAAGGCTGTCGCTCGTTTGACTCTCGGCCCACTGTGTCCAGTAAAGCATCAAACGCTCGAACGCCGGGTTGTCTGAGCCAGCAAACAGCAGGTCTAGGCGTAGGCCATAGTCCTGAAAGTAGCGATCGAGCAGCGCTCGGCCGTAGTCTTCTTTGGATGCAAAGTAGTGATAGAACGAGCCTTTAGGGATGGCCGCTGCTTGCAGTATCTCGGCCAAGCCGACGGCCGAAAAACCTTTGCTTTCGATCAAAGGGCGCCCGCAGTTGAGTATGTGATTTTTGTTGTCGTCGTAGGCGGGTCGCATGGGATGCAGTGTAATTTAAATTAGACCGGTCGTCTAGAGTATGTCGGGGGCTTGCCTATGAAGCCAAACTGGCAAGGTGGCAAGTCCCCCCAAAGGATGCCCCAAATTATTGTGAGTCCCCCCATGTTCGCGGCCGCGATAGTCCGTCCCAGGCGCGGACAAACACTGCGTTGGAGCTGATCATGTATTTCGATGAAGTAGATGCAGGGGACTACCGGATCTATGCCGGCGCCATGGATCGCCGCAACAGCTACGGCTATGTGGCGGCCGTGGTGGTGGTGCGTATGCGCACGGGCCAGCCACGCCAGGAGGCCTACCGCGAGGAAAACCTGGCCGGCGGATTTTGTTGGTCATCGCCCGCCGAGGCTTTGCGCTTTGCGATCAATGCCGGGCGAGATGTGGTGATGTGCCGTGCTGGCGCATTGGCTTGAGGAGTCGACATGGTGCGGGGCCCCAACGGCGCGGCCCAAGCCGCTGCGGTGCAGTCTTGTTGTTTGAAATACGCAGTAGGCATATGCCGGTTCGCGGCCTGAGGTCGGTATACCGCCACTCGTCGCTTTGATCGGTCTAAAGCCTTGGTGAGCGACGCGCGGCCCGTTACGCTGCGCACATGTTGAACCTTAACTCCCACTCGCAGCCAGGTGAGCCCTTGCCCAGCCATGCCCAGGCCTGGGCCGAGTTCATCGCCTATTTGACGCCCAAGCGACTGGCGCTTTCGCTTGGCCTGTCGGCTTTGGCTGCTTTGCTGCTGAATCCTATTTTCGTCACCCCATTGCCGGAGCTGCTGGGCCGCACCTTGGTCATTGGCCTCTTGGCCTTGCTGGCGTTTTCGGCTGCCGGGCAATGGCCGCGGCGTTTACCCAAATGGATGGCGCGTTGGTTGTTGCAGGTCGTTGTGGTCGGCTTGACCGTCCCCTTGGCGACCGTACTGGTCTATTTGGTGCTGTTGGGTGGCGACATCGCCTTGCTGCTGCAAAACCCGCATCGAATAGCGGGCTTCATCTGGATCGCCGGTTCGGGCTTGGTCGTAGGGCCTTTGTTGGCCATGGGTGCGCTGTATCGGCACCGAGATGCCGAGGCGCGCAGCCAGGCGCTCAGCTTTGAGTTGGAGCGCAGTGAGTTGGAGCGGCAGGCCCTGGATGCCCGCTTGCGCTTGCTGCAGGCGCAGATCGAGCCCCATTTCCTGTTCAACACCTTGGCCAATGTGCGCGCCTTGGTAGAGACCGGTTCACCTCAAGCCGCACCGGTCTTGCGCAGTCTGATTGCCTATTTGCGGGCGGCAATGCCGAGGCTGCAGAGCGAGGCCGCCACCTTGGGGGATGAACTGGTCTTGGTGCGTGCGTACTTGGAGTTGATGCATTTGCGTATGCCTGACCGGCTGAGTTTTCGCATCGAGGTACCGGACGATATGCGCTCACTGCGCTTCCCGCCCATGGCCTTGCTGACCTTGGTGGAGAACGCGATTCGGCATGGCATTGATCCCAGCGAAGAAGGCGGGGTGATTGAAGTGATGGCCGAGGCTTCAGAGTCCGCGGGGCCGGTGCGTGTGTGGGTCAGCGATAGCGGCGTTGGTTTGACGCAAAGCACAGGCAGCGGTACCGGTCTGCGCAATTTGCGTGAGCGACTGAAGATGTTTTTTGGCGGCAGCGCACGCCTGGATCTCAGCGAAAATTCTCCCCATGGCCTGCGGGCCGAATTGCAATTTTCCCCATGAACCTAGCCCTTACTCCGCCGACCGCGCTGATCGCAGACGACGAACCCTTGCTGCGCGAAAGTCTGGCGCGCAATCTGGCCCTTGCCTGGCCAGAATTGCAGATCATTGGCATGGCGCGCAATGGTCGCGAGGCGCTTGAGCTGTTCGAACAACTTCAACCGGAGATCGTGTTCTTGGATGTGCACATGCCCGGACTCAATGGCATCGAAGCGGCCCGTCAATTGGCCCGTCGGGCGCAGATCGTGTTCGTGACGGCCTACGAGGACTATGCCGTACAGGCTTTCGATCATGGCGCCTTGGACTATCTGGTCAAGCCGGTTGAAGAGTCGAGGTTGGATGACACGGTGGCCCGCCTCAAAGCCAGGCGCGCTGAGCGCCTAAGCGGTGCCGCGCCTCAATCGACCAAGGTTTTGGAGACAGTGATTGCCCAACTGCTTGAAAGACTGGGGCAAACAACGCCGCAAGCCCAGCCTCAGCCGTTGAAGTCGGGTGTTGGCCAAGAGGCAGCAACTGCAGCAACGGCGCCCGCACCCAGATACTTGCAATGGATTCGAGCCTCGGTCGGCGCGACACTCAAGTTGATTCCGGTCGACGACATCATCTATTTGCGTTCAGACGAGAAATACACTTTGGTCGCATGGAGCGAAGGCGAGGCTTTGATTCGCACACCGATACGCGAGTTGATGGATCAACTGGACCCGAACAGCTTTGTGCAGGTGCACCGTTCGGTGGTGGTCAATCTGCACGCGATCAGTCATGTGACCCGCGGGCTGAATGAAACGGCCGACGTACATCTGAAGGGCCGCGGCGAGTTGCTGCCCGTCA
>CAUPEV010000316.1:0-3205 GCA_963510335.1 uncultured Roseateles sp. | reverse complement strand
TTTGCCGGGGGGCCCGCGCTTGGCCTCAAGCATCCCGCTGCCATGGGTGCTTTCTAGTCCCCGCCTTTAAAAGTAAAGAACCAGGACATCATCATGCGCGACGCTCACCGCCCACATTCCCCGCAGGACCAAGCCGACGGCCTGCGCCGGCTCTTCGCGAGTTCGCGGGTTCGCTTCATCCCGGTCGTCAGCAACCCCCATGTGGTCGGTGGCGGCGTCTTGCTCGAAGGCCTTTGCGCAGCATTTGCCGAACTTGGCCTGCACACCTTGGTGGTTGATGCCGGCGAAAGCGCACCGCTGCCGTCGGAATTGGCCTCGGTCGATCTCGGCTCTTGCGTAGAGCGCCTGTCCAAAGATGTGTCCTATCTGGCCGCACGCGGCTTGCCGATGCGCTATATCAACGCCAATGGCTCGGCCGCCCATTTCCTGGAAGTGGTCAGCGAGGCGGCACCGTTTGCCGATGTGGTTTTGCTGCATGCCAGCGCCGCCGAGTTGGCCCGCGTGGTGGCACTGCGCGAAGTGCGGCCGGTCTTGCTGGCCGACACCGACAGCATGAGCGTCACCCACGCCTATGCCGGCATGAAATGGCTGGCCAGCCGGGCTGGCCTGATGGTCTATAGCCTGCTGCTGGCCTGCTCACCACAGCTGCGCTTGTCCGACCGGATCGCCCAACAAATCAGCAGCTGCGCCGATGGCTTCCTTGGCGCGGTACTGCGAGACTGGGCCTGCATGGACCCCAAGAGCCCGTCCAGCGCCCCGATATCTGCCGAAATTCGCCACCTGGCGCGTGAGCTTCTGATGGCGGCCCCTCCCGGCGCTGCGCTTGAGGCTTCGGTCAATGCCAGTCCTCTGCGCCCGCCCGTGCGAGCCCAGATGCACCGTGCTGTCGCCACTGTTTGATTGCCGCTGGAGCTGATGATGTATACCGCCAAAGGCCGCCTCGATAATTCTTCCCTGATTCGGCAATACAGCCCCTTGGTACGCCGCCTGGCGCATCAGATGATTGCCAAATTGCCCGCCAATATCGAAATTGACGACCTGATCCAGGTCGGCTTGATCGGTTTGACGGATGCCTTGAGCCGCTTTGACATTGGTCAGGGCGTGCAGTTCGAAACCTTCGCCACCCAGCGTATTCGCGGCGCCATGCTGGACGAGCTGCGCGGCGGCGACTGGATGAGCCGCGGCTCGCGTCGCCAGCAGCGTGAGATCGAAAGCGCAGTGCGCAAGCTCGAGCAAAAGCTCGGCCGCGCGCCGCTGGAAAGCGAAATCGCCATCGAAATGGGTGTGCCGCTGGAGGAATACCAAGACCTGCTGGGCAAGGTGCGCGGCACGCAGCTGGTGTATTTGGAAGACATGTCGGGCGACGAAGGCGATGAGGATTTCCTGGATCGCCATGTTGCCGACAACAGCAACAACCCGATGCTCAAGTTGCAGGACCACCGCATGCGCGAGGCGCTGGTGGCTGCCATCAAGAATCTGCCCGAGCGCGAACAGTACATGATGAGCATGTACTACGAGCATGACATGAATTTGAAGGAAATTGCGGTGGTGCTCAAGGTCACCGAATCCCGGGTTTGCCAGCTGCATAGTCAGGCGATTGCGCGTTTGCGCGTCAAACTGCGCGACTGGTAATAACAAATTAGATCAGCGGGCTCAAGCCCAGGCAGGGGGAGCCAATGTCATTTTTTGGGTGGACGCGAAAGACAACCGCCGGCGGCGCAGCAGCGCAGGTCGATTCAGCTGCGGCAAGCGTGAGCGGCGTTGGGGCAGAGGCCTTGATGGAACTGATCCGTCGGGTGGCGCGCTCGGTTTCTAGCGTTGGCAAGGATGCTGCCGAGGTGCGCGGCGTCCTCGAAGATACCCAAAAAATCGTCGTCGCCCAGTGCGAGGCCATGGGCGCTTTGTCGGGCGAATTGGCGCAAGTGCGCAGCGCTCAAAAAGCCATCAGCCATTCGACCGAACAGTCCCGCAGCGCGGTCACGCGTGCGGCGCAGGCGCTCGAAGGCGTGGGCAACGAGGTCGGCGGGATTGTGCAGACGCTGCGCCTAGTGTCTGATGCCGCGTCCGAGATCACCAAAATTGCTCTGCAAACTCGTCTTGTAGCATTCAACGCCTCGGTTGAGGCGGGTCGAGCCGGTGAGGCCGGGCGGGGGTTCGGTGTGGTCGCCGATGCTGTCAAGGCTTTGGCAGGGCAGGTCGAGAATTCATCGAAGTCCATCATGGGCACGGTCGCGACGCTGGACGCTCGCATCGAGATCTTCAGCCGTGAGTTGCGCAACGATCCTAGCCAGGCCAAGAAGAGTGTGATTCACCAGGCCTTCGCCGATGTGCAGGCCGATGTGGCCAGGATTGCCGACTCGGCGACTCAAAGTGCCCTGACCGTAGATTCTTTGTCCGGACGAGCCAATGAGCTGGAGCAAGAAGTCCAGCAAGCAATGATCAGCCTGGATGCCGCGTTTGATTGCAGCGACCGTTTTCTGAAGATGTCCGAGCAATTGATCGAGCAGATTGCCGGCTCGGGCGTGGAGGTGGACGATGCCCCTTTCATTCGTGCCGCGCAGGCCGCTGCGGTCGAAATCTCTGAAATCTTGGCGCAGGCTTTGAAAAGCGGCGCAATCAAGCCGGCGCAATTGTTCGACGACAACTACCGCCCGATTGCCGGCTCCAATCCTCCTCAGCACTTGACCGGCTTTGTTGATCTGGCCGATCGGCACTTCCCGGCGGTGCAGGAAAAACTGCTTAGCCTGAGCGACAAGGTGGTTTATTGCATTGCCGTTGATCGCAACGGTTATGTCGCGACCCACAACAAGAAGTACTGCCACCCGCAACGCAGCGGCGATGTGGTCTGGAATACCGCCAACAGCCGCTATCGGCGCATCTTCAACGACCGGACCGGCTTGGCCTCGGCCCGCAATCAGCGCCCCTTTCTGTTGCAAACCTATCGCCGCGATATGGGCGGCGGCCGCTTCGTGTTGCTGAAGGAAGTGGCGGCACCCATTGTGGTGAACGGCAAGCATTGGGGCGGCTTGCGACTGGCCTTCAATTTCTAAGGCTTCAGGCCCTTGGGCGCCTCAGCCGAGCAAAGCCATCAAGGTGCGACACAAGCTCGGTTTTTGCCGGTGTGTTTGGCTTCGTACAAGGCCACATCGGCGCGGTCTAGCGCCGCTTCCAGCGTCTCACCCATGCGGTAATGGGTGACGCCGGC
>CAUPEV010000315.1:0-3263 GCA_963510335.1 uncultured Roseateles sp. | reverse complement strand
TGGTTTGATGAAGGCGGGCGAGCAGCTGACGGCGATGGAGATGATGGCCGTCGACCCACTGACGCGTGTGTTGGCGCCGCGCTTTTGGGGTGGCTTGATCGCGATGCCTTTGTTGGCGGCGCTGTTCTCGGCCATCGGCGTGATCGGCGGCTGGTTGGTTGCGGTGGTTTTGATCGGCATCGACGACGGTGCATTCTGGTCTCAGATGCAAGGCGGCGTGGATGTCTGGGCCGATGTAGGCAACGGCGTGATCAAGAGCTTGGTGTTCGGTTTGACGGTGACTTTTGTGGCGCTCTTGCAGGGCTATACCTGCAAGCCTACGCCCGAGGGCGTGGCTCAGGCCACGACGCGGACCGTGGTGGTTTCTTCTCTGGCGGTGTTGGCATTCGACTTTGTGCTGACCGCCATGATGTTCTCGATATAGTTTTGATGAAATTTGGAGTTGAGCATGCAACAAGCTTCCAGGCATGACGCAGCGGTTGGGTTTTTCGTGTTGTTGGGCGGCGCTGCGCTGCTGTTTCTGGCCTTGAAGGCCGGCAATTTGCTGAGCATGAACTTTGATGAAAGCTATCAAGTCACGGCCAAGTTTGACAATATTGGCGGCCTCAAGGCGCGCGCCTCGGTCAAGAGCGCCGGCGTGGTGATCGGCCGCGTCGAGTCCATCACTTTTGACGACAAGACCTTCCAGGCCAAGGTCTTGATCAGCCTGAACAAAAAGGTCGCTTTTCCCAAAGACAGCTCGGCAAAAATTCTGACCGCAGGTTTGCTCGGTGAGCAGTACATTGGCTTGGAAGCCGGCGCCGAGGAGAAGAACCTGGGTGCGGGCGATGCGATCAAGCAAACCCAGTCGGCGATCGTGCTGGAAAATCTGATCGGACAATTCCTCTATAACAAGGCGGCCGACTCCGGTTCCGCCTCGGGAGAGTCAAAGCCATGAATGTCGCCGGCCCTTCAGGAGCTGTTGGCCTGACTCCCGGCCTGACTCCCCGGCCCCTGTTTGCGCGCGCCCTAATATTGTGCTTGCTGGTGCTGGCAAGCGGCTGCGCCAGCATGCGCAGCGCGCCGGGCAGTCCTGGACAGAAGCTTGACCCCTGGGAGCCCTGGAATCGCAAGGTTTTCGCCTTCAATGAGTCTTTGGATGAGAATTTGCTGAAGCCGGTGGCGACTGTCTATAGCGAAATCGTGCCCGGGCCAATAAGGCAGTCGGTAGACAATTTCGTCAACAACATCGGGGACGCCTGGACGGCAGTCAATCTGGTGCTGCAGTGGCGTTTGAAGGCCAGTGTTGAGCAAGGTATGCGTTTCGCAGTCAATTCGACGCTGGGGTTTGGCGGCTTGCTCGACATCGCCACCGAGGTCGGTATCGAACGCAAGAACGAGGATATGGGCAAGACTTTCGGGCGCTGGGGTACCGGCACCGGCGCCTATATCGTCTGGCCGATCTTGGGGCCATCATCGGTGCGCGACACCTTGGCGATGCCGTTTGACTGGCAAGTGTCGCCGGCCTTCCTGTTCCGCGATGGCACCAGCAAAGTGGCAATCTACACCTTGCAGACGGTCAACGCGCGCTCCAACTTTTTGCGCGCCAGTGAGATGCTGGAAGGCATTGCGCTCGACAAATACACCTTCTACCGTGACGCTTTTTTACAGCGGCGTGGCAACTTGGGCAGTGATGACGAATTTGAGGTGCTGGTGCCGGCCGTCAAGGAAGAAAGCAATCCGCAAGCCGGCCCTTGAGTTGCCGGCCTTGGAGTTTCGAAATTGAAACCAATCCAGGGCTGCTGCGTTATAAGCTGCGACCTGTTGAAATGAAAGAACCGAATTGATGATGAACGCTACAAAGCTCTTGTTGACGAAACGTGGTTTGCTCTTGGCGGCCTTTGCTGCGAGCATTGGTTTCGCCGCGCCTGTGATGGCCGCCGACGCCAGCGCACCGGACTTGTTGATCCGCCAACTGTCGCTGGAGACCTTGGAGGCGGTTAAGGCCGACAAGTCGATCCAAGCCGGTGATTTGCAGAAAATCATCTTGCTGGTCGACACCAAGGTGATGCCGCATGTGAACTTTCAGCGCATGACGGCGTCGGCGGTCGGGCGCTTTTGGCGTCAGGCCACTCCCGAGCAGCAAAAGCGCCTGCAGGATGAGTTCAAGACCTTGCTGGTGCGCACTTATGCTGGCGCCTTGACGCAGGTGAAGGATCAAACGATCGCATTGCGCCCGCTGCGTGCCAGCCCCGAGGACACCGAGGTGGTGGTGCGCACCGAGATTCGCGGCAAGGGTGACCCGATTCAATTGGACTATCGCTTGGAGAAAGTCTCCGGCGTGTGGATGATTTTTGACGTCAATGTCTTGGGCATTTGGTTGGCCGATCAATATCGCAATAGCTTCGCTCAGGAAATCGGCGCGAATGGTATTGACGGCTTGATCAAGACGCTTTCCGACAAGAATCTGAAGGCCGCGAACCCCGCCGCCAAGGCCTGAGCATGTCGGCACAAACGCTCAAGCTGCCCAGTTCGGTGCGGGTAGACGGCGCGCCTGCGCTATGGTCGAGCTTGCAGGCCAGTTTGCGGGCCGAAGCGGCCCAAGTCAGCAATGGCGCGGGGGCAGAGCTGAGCATCAATGCGGCTGAGTTGCAGCAATTCGACTCGGTGGTGTTGACACTATTGCTCAGCGCCGCCCGGCTTTGTACCGAACTTGGCCTGCGCTTGACGGTGCTGAATGTGCCGCCCAAGCTGCAGGAGTTGGCGCGCGTGTATGGTGTGGCAGAGCTGCTTTGGCCGGAACTGCAAGAGGCCGGCCAAGCAGCTGAAACCGCTCCAGCCGCTTAGGTCACTCAAACGTAGCGTTTGCTGCGCAGGTTTTTCTTGATCTCTTGCAGCATGGGCCGCAAGTTCTGACCCAGTTGCAAGGCCACGCCTGTCGTCAGGATGTCGATGGCGATCAGGTGCAGGATCCGCGACACCATAGGGCTGTAACGATCAAAGTCCTCGGGGTGATCGACTGCCAGCAAGACCTGACCCTGGCTCAGGCCCACCGCTGCCAATGGTGAACCGCTGGCCGTGATGATGATGATGGTGGCACCCTTTTTGCGCGCGATCTCGGCGGCGTCCAGCAGATCACGGCTGCGCCCAGAATTGCTGATGATGACGACGCAGTCACCCTGCTGAAGCATGGTGGCACTCATCAGCTGCACATGACCGTCGCTGCAGGCGGCGGTGTTGACGCCCAGCCGGAAGAACTTGTGCTGCGCGTCCTGCGCCACGAT
>CAUPEV010000314.1:0-3289 GCA_963510335.1 uncultured Roseateles sp. | reverse complement strand
GCCCATGAGCAGCCCAAGCACTTTGACCTGGACCGACACGCTGACCCTGAATCAGCCGCAGATCGACCAAACCCACCAAGAATTCGTTGCCCTGCTGAATGAGCTGGCCGCTTACCTGCCCGACTGCAGTGACGCCCAAAGCGCCCTGCCCCTCTACCAGCGCCTGCTGACTCACACCGAGCAGCATTTCGCGATGGAAGAAGGCTTTATGGCCGCCACCGGCTTTGCGCCGGACAACTGCCACAGCAAGCAGCATGCGATGGTGCTTGACGTGATGCGCCAAGTCTTGGTGCATACCCATGCCGAGCAGGATCTGGAGCCGATGCGCAATTTGCTGCCGGAGTTGGTCAACTGGTTTCCGGCGCATGCAGAGATGATGGACGCCGCTTTGGTCTTTCACATGAGCCAGGTCGGCTTCGACCCGGCGACCGGCGCCTTCGACGAGCCGGCCATGGTCGCCGCCGAGCCGATCAATTCCTGCGGCAGCAAGGGCTGCGGCTGACATTGCCTTGCAAGCGCAAGCCTGCTGACACAGCCTGACAGCGCCAGCATCGACAATGCGCCACATGGCCGATCTGCCCGCTTCCTCGACATCGTTGCCTAGCCCCCTCCCGGAGCGCCTGATTGCGCATCTGGACATGGATGCGTTCTACGCGTCCGTGGAGCTGCTGCGTTACCCCGACTTGAAAGGTCAGGCGGTGGTGATTGGTGGCCGCCGCAGCCACGCGCCGGTGACGCTGGAAGACGGCAGCCGGCGCTACTCAAGGCTGCGCGACTACACCGGCCGCGGGGTCATCACCACGTCGACCTATGCCGCTCGCGATCTGGGCGTTTTTTCGGGCATGGGCTTGATGAAGGCGGCTTTGCGTGCGCCTGACGCCATCCTCTTGCCGACCGACTTTGACGCCTACCGCCTGTACTCCCGCCTGTTCAAGGCGGCCGTGGCCGAGTTGGCGCCGGTGATCGAAGACCGGGGTATCGATGAAATCTACATCGACCTCAGCGACATCCCCGGCATCCGGGATACGGTGGGTCATGACCCGCTGGGCGGCATGCGGGCGATAGCCCGTGAGATCAAGAACTCGGTGTACCGGGCCACGGGGCTGAGCTGCTCAATCGGCGTCACACCCAACAAGCTGCTGTCCAAAATCGCGTCTGATCTGGACAAACCAGACGGCCTCACCCTCTTGACCGAGGCCGACATCCCGATCCGCATTTGGCCCTTGGGCGTACGCAAGATCAACGGGATTGGCCCCAAAGCGGCGGCAAAATTGCTTGGTTTGGGCATAGAGACGGTGGCGGAGCTGGCTGCTGCCGAACCGCAAATGCTGATCAAGCAATTCGGCCAGAGTTTCGGTGCCTGGCTGCATGAGGCCGCGCATGGCCGCGACAAACGCCCGGTGGTCACACATAGCGAGCCGGTCTCGATGAGCCGCGAAACCACTTTTGAGCGTGATTTGCACGCGGTCCATGACAAGGCCGAACTTGGCCATGTATTCACCAAATTGTGCGAGCAATTGGCCAGCGACTTGACGCGCAAGGGCTACCAGGGCCGCACGATTGGCCTGAAATTGCGCTTTGAAGGCTTTCACACCGTCACGCGCGACCTGACGTTGGACGCACCGACACAAGATGCGCAGGCAATACGCCGCGCCGCCGGCGCCTGCCTGAAGCGCGTGCCGCTGGACAAGCGGATTCGCTTGCTGGGCGTGCGAGTGGGGGGCTTGAGCCGGCCGGGCGCGGCGGCGCTTGGGGACGCCAAGCGAGCGCGAGCCAAAGCCTCGCCGGCGAGGGCTAAACCTGAGAACTTGGCCCTGTTTTGAACAGAGCTTGGGTGAAAACTGCTGGTGGCCGTCGCTGGTGAACGGCGCTGAAGCTTGTCGGGTGACGCGAGCGAATTCAGCTGCCTGCCAAACTTGAACCGATTGAGGCCAGGCTCCTTGCTGGCAGCGATGTAAGCAGCCTCGGCTACCTATATTGAGTCAGGTTCCTTGATCTTGGCCGCGCATGATCGCAGCCTTGCTTGGAGTCAAACTGGCCACTGGACGGGCGTGCGTGCGGTATTCCAATGCAGCAAAGATGCCGAATACGACATGTTCGACGCCGCGCGATCCAGCGCGCAAGTCGACGATCCAAGGGAAAAAACCGTCCATGCCGTAGAAATTGACGAAATACAGCAATGCACCGCAGCCGGCGCCAATGGCCACGACCAGCCACCGGCTGGACTCGGCATGCAGGCCGGCAATGATGCTGGCGATCAAGATACCAAACAGCAGACTCGCGGCCACATGAATCGCCAGCGCCAGCACCAGCACCTCCAGGCTGAATTCTTGGGCTGCACTCAAGAGCAAATCCGAGCCCATCAGCAGGGCCGCAACTAAGTGAGCGGTATGCCAGGGCTGGCTGTCCAGTACAAAAACTGTCCAGAGCAAGTCAAATGCCAATGCAACACCACCGGCCACAAGGCCAGCGATGACAGCGGCCTTCAGATCAAGGCTGATGGCCTCGCGCTGCGGCGCCTTTCTCATGTTTTCCATAGGAACTTCCATCTCAGAACAAAGTGAGCAAAACCGGCCGATTGAGCCTCTGGTCAATCAGCACAAGCAGGACTCACGAACAAACGAGATGTGCACATTCCGGCTCGGAATTCCCAGAATGAAACAGCTTTATGCGCGAAAGTCGACCATTGAAACGCTGTAATTCTAACAAAACTAGGTATAAACACTAGGTTCACGCATCTTTAATTGGTATTTACGTGGTCTTTCGTGGAATCATGCTCAGCTTTCTGTGTGTCCGCAGCACGCTTGGGCCTTGCGCCAGGGACTGCCCTTGCGCAGGCCAAGTGAGCCGTGAAACATGGAACCGAGGCGCAATGGAGCAATGAACCATCCGGCAGAACGCGTGCCCTGGCTTGAGGCGCGGCAGGCACGCTTGCTGCAGGAGCCGCGCGGCAGCTGCGCAACACCCCGAGCAAGGCCGCACTGACAGCATTGGGACAAGCCGCTATCCTTGTTGCGGGTCGCGGCGTGCATCGCAAAACTTTGCAAGGTTTTGCAGAACTTCCCAGTGATTTCCAACGCTTTGGCCCCACAAAACCAGGAGTCACGACCAAGTGCCTGCGCCCCCTTGTGCATTGGAAGACCTGCCCGAACGCTTGCAGCGCTTGAACTGCGTGGCCAAGCGCCACCCGGTATGCGCGCTGCGACGCTACGAGACGCTCGAGCAGCAAATGCACAGACAAGCTCAAGAGGCAGCGGCGCTTGACACTCTGTATATCCGCGTCAACCTG
>CAUPEV010000313.1:0-3295 GCA_963510335.1 uncultured Roseateles sp. | reverse complement strand
CCCGATTGCCCGTGAAGTTGACTTCACCAGCAGCTGCGACATCGCCAAGCGTGCCCTGGCTCAGTCCTCGGCCAGCTACGAAACCATCCCAGGCCCAGCCGGCTCGGTGGCTGTGGTCAAGGTTGGCGAGAAGGCCATCAACGGCCTGAACGCTACCGTGATGGCCGGCGGACACAAGTTCGACGAAGCCAGCGCCAAGGGCATCGCCGCCTTCAAGAAGGAACTGAGCGAAGCGATGAAGGCCGCCGGCTACCCCGCCAAGGCTGACCCCGCCAAGATCAACCAGCCCATGGTGGTAGCGATCCTGTTCGTCTTGGTCTTGTATGTGACCATGGTTTACGGCCCGATCGCAGCGATGCTGGTGGAGTTGTTCCCAACCCGTATTCGCTACACCTCGATGAGCTTGCCTTATCACATTGGTAACGGCTGGTTCGGTGGACTGCTGCCTTCGATCACCTTCGCGATGGTGGCGCAGAACGGCAATATCTATCACGGCCTGTGGTACCCGATCGGCGTCGCCGCCATGACGCTGGTGATCGGCCTGCTGTTCGTGCGTGAGACCAAGGATGTGGATATTTACGCGAATGATTGAGCCTAAGCTCTGACACGAGCCAAACGCTTGAACTGAACGGGGCGGCCTATGGGTCGCCCCTTCTTTTTGCAGCGGACGATTTGCTTGCATTTGCTTTTCTAAGCTTGGAGTCAGCAAATCCGGCAACAATGAAACACAACGCTTCACTTTTAGAACTGGAACCGAATCATGTGGAAACTACTCGTCGGCTTCGCCGTCTTCGCTGCCCTGGCCATCTTCATTTTGATGAAGAGCGGGGGCGATATTGATATGAGCGGAGAGAAGCACGACGTGAGCGCGCCGCACGTCGAGGCGTCCGCTTCGGCCGCCGAGCTGCCGCTTGCCGTTCCCGCTTCTGCCCCTGCTTCAGCCGCTTCCAACTAAGGCCTGCTGCAAGGTGGTTTGGAGGCTGCTCACTTTGGCAGTCACTTGACCTAAGTCAACAAGCGCCGCATGCCGCGCGTCTAAGGTGCGGCATGCGCAAGCTCTATCGAAGTCTGGCGGGCAAACTCGCTCTGATTCAAACTACTTTCCTGGTCGTGGCTTTGGCCTCGATCGCCTTCACGCTATGGGTGTCATGGCAGTTGGAGGGCGGGGCCGGTGCTATCAACGAGGCCGGTCGCATGCGTATGCTGACCTACAAGCTGACCTTGATGCATCAGGCCGGCGAGCATGCCGAGGTGGCGCAAGGCGTGGCGGGCTTTGATGCCATGGTCTTGAGCCTGCGGCGCGGCGATCCTTCGCGGCCGCTTTTTATCCCCGATAACCAAGCCAGCCTTGACCGTTTCGCGGAAGTCGAGCGGGCTTGGTTGCCTTTGCGCGCCAAGCTCTCGCAGCCTTCCGAGGGGTCGGCGCTGCGTCGCCAGGCTGATCAGTTCGTCAACACGGTCGATGCATTCGTTTCTGCAATAGAAAACGCCATCGCAACCCGCACGGCCTTGTTGGGCGGACTTTGCTTCGGCTTGGTGGTCTTGGTGGCCGCTGCCTCAGTGGTGTTTGTTTCGGGCACTTATGTCTGGATCATTCAGCCGCTGCAGCGTTTGCGTGACGGCTTGTCGCAAATGGCGGCTCGCAACTTTTCACAGCGCATTGATGAGCGCAATACGGTCGAGGAGTTTGCTTCCCTGGCGCTGGGCTTCAATGCGATGGCCGATGCGCTGGAGGGTTCTTACCGCGTGTTGGAGCATAAGGTGGCCGAAAAGACAGCCGACTTGGCACGCCAGAACGAGCGTCTGGCGGCACTCTATGACGTGGCGCTGATGGCGGTGCATAGCCAGCCCAGCATCGAAGATCTGGCGCAGGAGTTCGCTTCTAAGATCAGCCGAATTGCCGGAGCCGACGCCGCCGCTGTGCGCTTGGCAGCCGCTGACGGCGAGCGTCTATTGATGTTGGGTCAGCACCGGCTGCCCGCTAGCATGGCCGAGGCCGAGGCCTGCGTGCGCCGTGGCGACTGCGCTTGTGGCGAGCATCTGGAGACGGTGGTTGGCGCGCGCGTCATCCCGATCAGGGCCTTGGGCGAGCGCAAGCACAGGCATTGCGAGGTGGCCGGCTACCAGACGGTGGTCGCCATCCCGATGCGCACGCCCAATCGCACGGTCGGCGAAGTCGAGCTGTTCTATTACGGTGAGCGGCAGATCTCGGATGAAGAGCGCCATTTGTTCGATGCCTTGGCCGGCCAAGTGGCAACACAGCTGGATAACCTGCGCCTGGCTTCGCGCGACCGGGAGATGGCAGTCAGCGAAGAGCGCAATTTGATGGCGCAAGAGTTGCACGATTCGATCGCCCAATCCTTGGCCTTTTTGAAGATACAGGTGCAGTTGCTGCGTCGTGCGATCAAAGAAGGGCAGCCCGCCGAGATCGAGGCCAGCTTGGCCGAGATTGATACCGGGGTCCGTGAGAGTTATGCCGATGTGCGCGAGCTGCTCTTGCACTTTCGCACCCGACCCGATCAAGAGGATATCGCTCATGCTCTGCGCAGCACGCTGCATAAATTCGAGCTGCAAAGCGGCCTCAGCACGCATCTGACGATGGCGGGCCAAGGCGTGCCACTGCCGCCGGATCAGCAAGTGCAAGTCTTGCATGTGCTGCAAGAGGCGCTCTCGAATGTGCGCAAGCATGCCGGTGCTACTTCGGTCGAGCTGCGCGTGACGCAGGGTCCGCAATGGTGTTTCGAGGTGCGCGATGATGGCACCGGCTTCGACGCGCTGGCCGGCCGTTTTGATGAAACCCATGTAGGCCTGCTCATTATGCGTGAGCGGGCGCAGCGCATTGGCGCCAAGTTGCAAGTCCACAGCCAAGCGGGGCAGGGCACGCAGATCAGCCTGACCTTGCCGTCGCAAGGGCGCTTGGCGCCTCTGGGTCTTGAAGCCCAGTCCGTTTAAGAGCCCAGTTTGGAATCCATGAATATTCGCGTGATGGTGGTTGATGACCACAGCTTGTTTCGGCGCGGCCTGACGGCCTTGTTGACCCATGAGGCCGGGCTGGAGGTGGTGGGCGAGGCGGCAGACGGTGTCGAGGCGCTGCGGCGGGTCCAAGAACTGCAGCCTGCCGTCGTGCTCCTGGACAACCATATGCCCGGCGTGCGCGGGGTCGATTTGCTGCCGGGCCTGCTGGAAGTGGCACCCGACACGCAGTTCATCATGTTGACTGTCAGCGAGGATGAAGATGACTTAGCCGCTGCCTTGCGCGCCGGTGCTGCGGGCTATTTGCTCAAGACTATTGATG
>CAUPEV010000312.1:0-3337 GCA_963510335.1 uncultured Roseateles sp. | reverse complement strand
CATAGACCGAGCCATGCGAGAAGTCGGCCACATAGCAGCTCGGGCATTTGGGCCAAGTCTGCGGTGTCGGGTAGCCAATGTCCAGACCCTTGCCACTGAAAACCCGGCCGGCGGTCACATTGGCAAAGCCGGAGTAGCTGTAGTCGATCGCCGATGCTGAGCCGGCCGCGAGCAGCAGGGCAATGGCTGAGCCAATTTTTGGCAGTTTGACAGCGTGAAGTTTTCTCATCTTCCGTCCTTTCGTGGTGGGCTGGTGCCATCCCAACAATGGCGCCGGTAGAACGGTATCGGCAGGAAGCGTGACTTCTTGAACGATTTGCTTCGCTTTTGATGCCTCAGGTATTCGGCCCGCGCACCGGCAGCCAGACCTTGAAACAACTGCCCGCGCCGGGGCTGGATATCAGCTCGATGCGGCCCCCATGCTTTTTGACGATGGAAAAGCTCAGCGACAAGCCCAGGCCCGTGCCTTGGCCGACCGGCTTGGTGGTGAAGAAGGGGTCAAAAATGCGCCTTTGCACCTCGGCGCTCATGCCGCAGCCATTGTCTTGCACGCTGACACAAACATAATCATCAATATGCTCGGAGCTGAGTTTGATTTCACCGCGCTGCGCGATGGCGTGAGCGGCGTTGATGATCAGGTTCATGAAGACCTGATTGAGCTGGCCGGCCAGGCAGCGCACCAAGGGCAGGCGGCCGAAATTGCAAGTGACTTCGGCCTGATATTTGATCTGGTGGCGCACCACATTGAGCGTCGAGGCCAGGCCTTGGTTGAGGTCGGCCTCTTGCCAGTCGGACTGATCGACGCGTGAAAAATCCTTCAAATCCTGCACGATCTTCTTGACCCGGCTCAGGCCTTCGTCGCTTTCCTTCAGTAGCTGAGGCAAGTCCTCGTGAATGAATTCCAGATCGGCCTGCTCTGCCAAGGCCTTGAGCTGGGCCAGTTGCGCAGCCGGCTGCGCCGACAGGTCCAGGCCGCCATACAGCGTCACCAGCTTGAGCAAGGGCTCGACATAGCGGCGTAGCGTGCCGAGATTGGAGCTGACGAAACCGACGGGGTTGTTGATCTCGTGCGCGACACCGGCTGCCAACTGCCCGATCGAGGCCATTTTTTCGGACTGCAGCAATTGGTTTTGCGCTTCTTCCAGGCGCGCATGGGCTTGCTTGATGTCGCGGTAGTTGTTGACCAGCTCGCGTTGTGCACGCGTCACTTCGCTGCGATCTTGCAGCAGCCACCAGACACCCGAATGCAGGTCGGCCGGGTTGGCCGGGTAGGCAATCAACTGCACCCAGATGCGATTGCCGCTGGCCGTCAGCATCTCCATTTCATGCATCAAAGAATGGCCTTTGCCGAGCACCGGCGTGGCAATATTCAAGAGCTCCTGGTAGGCCTGCGGGCTGCTGAAGAAGCGCGAGGCCTGTTGTTCGTCGCTGTCGTTGGCGTCGAGCTCGAAAATTTCGGCGAACTTCTTATTGCTGCGCACGATCTGGTGGCGGCTGCTGTAGATGATGCCGACCGAGGCGTTCTCCATGAAAGCGGCCAATTCCCGGTGGCTGCGCGAGAGCTCGGCCGTGCGCTCGGCCACGGTAACTTCCAATTCGGCTTGGTGCTGGCGCAATTGTTCTTCGGCCAGATGGCGCTCGGTCACGTCCAGCAGCGTGGCAATGGCACCGACGACCTTGCCCTGCATGTCATACAGCGGGGCAGCGGTGCAAAAGATCCAGCGCCCGGTTTCGCCGAATTGCGGGAAGAAATCTTCGGTCTCATAGGCGCGCAGCACCAGGCTGGAGGCGCGCAAATTGTCGCCATACAGCCGCTCGCGGGCCTCGGCCACCGAACCTTCGACGATCAAGTCCACCAGCAGCGGGCGCGCTTGGTCGTAGAAGGGCTTCCAGGCCTCGGTGCTGCCAACCACATCGCATTGCTCGACGCCTGTGAGCTGTGTGCACGCGCCGTTCCAATGCGTGATGCGGTGGTTCTTGTCAATCACAAAGGTAGGCACCGGATTGTTTTCCAGAATCTGGTGCATCACCTGCCCGACCTCCAGCAAGCTCATCTGCACATGGCGCATATCGCTCAGGTCCTGGCAGCTGAGCAGCACCAGTTTGCCCTGCGCCGTGGCCATGCCGCGCGCCGTGATTTCGAGAAAACGCACCGCACCGGTGGCAGTCATGGCCTCGCATTCCAGCGTCGGCAAGGCTTCGTCCTGCTGCAAGCAGCGCTCGCCGTAGGCCTTCAGGTTCTCAACATCGGCATCATTGGCCCAGGCGTAATGCGGCAGGCTTTGCAACTGTTCCAAGTCATAGCCGAGCAGGCGCAGCATGGCCGGGTTGGCGTAGATGATCAAGCCGCCGCCATGCACCAGCAAAGGCGCGCTGACCGCATCCAGCGCTTGTCGCTGCAAGTCGTCGAGTTCTCTTGTCCGCGGCGCGCCAAACGCGGCAAGCTTTGATGTGGCGCTGCTGACGCCCGGAGTTTGATGCTCTTGCATGCTGTGTCCGATGCGATAGTTGCTCAGACGGCAGCTCGTGCCACCGGGCTGGCTTGGGCTGGTTTTTTGCTGGCGCTGGCCGCCTTCGGGTCTTGCGGCTTCTTGACGAAGAAATTGAAGGGCAGTCCCAGTCTTTGTTCGAAATCCAGCACTTGCTTGATCACCGGCGTCGTGAAGCGGAAGGCCGCCGGCAGCAAGACATTGCCATGCGGGCTGAGCACCGGCCGGCTCAGCACCATGCCGGGTGTGAGCTGCGCTGACAGCAGCTCGATATCGGCGCCGGCTTCGGCCACCATCTCCTGCAACACGATGTCAAACGCCTCTTGCACAGCCGCCTCCTGGCGGGTGCCCAGCCCTTCACGAATGGCCTTTGCCGCATCTTCGGTCGAATAGACCTTTTCCGCCAGGCGCCCGCTGATCAGCGACTCATAGGTCGCCGCCACCTGGATGATCTGCGCACCCAGCGGCAGCTCCAGGCCTTGCAGCCCATCGGGGAAGCCTTTGCCGTCCACCCGCTCATGTTGGGCGCGGATGATCACGGCAGTCTGGCGCAGCCGGCCCAGCGGCATCAAGGCCGCTTGCGCATGCTGCGGATGCAGCTTGTACTGCTCGAACTCATCACCGCTCATCAGCGAGACGGTCTTTTGCAGAAGATGATCGGGCAAGCCGATCTTGCCGACCTCATGCAGCAGGCCGGCGTTGTAGATATCGGTCACTTCGATGGCGCTCAGGTCCATCTGCTCGGCCATGCGCCGGGCCAGCGTGGCGACACGGTGGCCATGGCCGGCCACGCTGCCATCGCGCAGCTCCAGCAGGCCGGCGAATACGCTGATCGAGAGCGCGAAGTT
>CAUPEV010000311.1:0-3347 GCA_963510335.1 uncultured Roseateles sp. | reverse complement strand
GTGCAGAGTCGCCGCAGCGATGAGCTGGACCTGAAGGCGATCGAAATTCGGCGTGAAGACACGGTGCAGGCCGATAGCGTGATCGGCGCTTTCTTCCGCCGCCTGCATCTGAATCCCTTTGCCGATCCCCTCAGTGCGGCAAACGCGCCCTTGGTGATCACGCAGGCCTTGGTCGGCCCGGTGCCCAGCGTGACGCATGGCTGGCTGGTGACGGCCTGCATCTTCGCTTTTGTGGCTTTCTTCGCCGTCGGACCCGGCGTTTGCGTCTGGCTGGCCCTGTCTGAGTTGATGCCCACACGCATACGCTCCAACGGCATGAGCATTGCGTTGCTGGTCAATCAGTTTGTCTCCACCACGATTGCGGCAGTGTTTCTGCCGACCGTCGGACATCACGGTTATGCCGCGATGTTCTTCTTCTGGGCCGGCTGCACGGTGCTGTATTTCTTGACCGCAGCCTTGTTGCTGCCCGAGACCAAAGGCAAGACCTTGGAGCAGATCGAAGCGCACTTTGCGCGCAAACGCTAAGTACTTTGCGCCTACACCAGCGTCATCAAACGCCGCGTCTGCTGCAAATGCCAGGCCATCTCCAGGCTTTCAAAAGCGGCAGCCGCTTCGCGCAGCAGGGCTTGCGCCGGCTGGCCTAGCGCCAGCGCGATCTCGGCTGCGCACAGCCGATTGCAGGCCACCTCATGGGCCGAAGTGCGCAGATCGGCCACTCTTTGCGCGGCGGCCAAGTAACGTTGCGCCCGCACGGCATCAGAGTCGGCCGCCGCCATGCGAGCCGCTACCCGGTAGGCCATCGCCACGCCTATCCAGTCGCGCTGGCGGCCGCGCCGCAAGGCTTGGGCGATTTGGCGCCGGGCATTGCCTACATCGCCTTGATCGGCCAAGACCTCGGCCAGCCAGCCGTGAATGAATGAGCGAAACAGCCCGCAGCCGCGCGAGGCGAGCCAGGTCACGGCGTCCTGCAAGCTGTGCGCGGCGGCGGGTGAGCGCTGCGTCTGCCAAGCCGCAAATGCTCCGGCGGCATGACCCATTGAAAAGGTGAACAGGCTGCGCACCTGCCCGCCAATGCGGTGCGCTTCCGCCGCGGCCTCTTGTGCCTGCTCCCAGCGCCCCTGCCAGAGGTAGACCGCCGCACGCCAACCCTGCACCGAGGCCTCGACGGCATGGTTAGAGCCTTGAATGATGGCCAGGGCCTCATCAAAGCTGGCGTGCGCGGCCTCAAAGCGACCTTGATCGCCCAAGATGTAGGCCCGGCAAGCGAGCGAGTAAGCGAGGCTCACGGCGGGCCGCGCAGGCGCAGCGCTGGCCTGACTGAAAGGGCGCAAGAAGGCGATGGCCCGATCCAGTTGGGCCAGGGCGGCGGGGTAGTCCGCCGCAGCCGCCAGGAGCTGCCCTTGAGCACCGTGCAGTTGCGCCAGCAGGGCGATATTGCCTTCAGCGTCCAACTGCGCGGCCGCCAAGCCGCGCTCGCAATGCAAAAGGCCTGCGCGCACTTCACCCAGGGCATAGCTGGCATAGCCGAGCCAATAGTCGGCGCGGGCGATCAAGGCGGCGTCACCGCTGTGCTGGGCCAGCTGAACGGCTTTGTGGAGCACGCGCAGATCGGCCCGCGAGGCATCAAACACGCAGGCGATGCCAAAGCGTTGAGCGATGGCCACCCAGCGAGCATCGATGGCCTTGCTGCTCGGCAACTGCTCTAGGGCCGCCAGGGCGGCGCGATATTGTTTTTTGGCCCGGTCCAGTGCGGAGGCGGCCAGTGCCTGATCTCCGGCGCGTTCAGCATGCTTGGCGGCTTCTTCCCATTGACCAGCAGCTGCCTCGTGATAACCGAGCATTTCATCGGTGGCCTGGCGAGGCGCGGCGCTTCCTTGTGTACGCAGCTCGGCGGCAATATGCCGGTGCATGGCCTGGCGCTCATGCCAGCCAATCGATTCATAGATCACATCGCGGGTCAAACCATGCTTGAAGCGCAAGAAGCCGGCGCGCCGATCCGGGAAAACAAAGTCTCGCTCGGCCAGCGCCTGCACGGCCGGATCTTGCTCGCCGCAACCGGTCAAGCGCTGCAAGAGCCAGGTCGGGATGACATTGCCAATCACCGCCGCCGCACGCAGCAATGCCGCTTGTTCGGGGCTCAAACGCGCCACGCGCGACAGCGTCATGGTTGCCAGCCAGGCCTGGCCAGTAGAGTCGGCGCGGGGGCGGCTGAGTGCTCGGCGGCCGGCATGTTCATGCTTGATGGCGTGACACAGCTCTTCGATGAACAGCGGGTTCCCGCCAGCATGCCGCTGAATGTCCAGCGCCACAAAGGGGTCGGTGTTGGGCAGCAGCTGAACGATCACTTGTTCGGCCTCGTCGGCGCTGAAGGGTTGCAGCGCCAGCACGGTTGCGCTGCCATCGGCAAGTTCGGCAATTTCGGGCAGACCCTGCAGATCCGCTGGATCCGCCGGATTTGCCAGTTCCGCCAGATCAGCCTCTTGTGGACGCGTCGCGGTCAATAGCAGCAAGGGCAGCTGGCGCTTTGCTGCCAGGGTATGCAGACGATGCAGCAGCAAGATGCTGGCGTCGTCGGCCCACTGCAAATCGTCGATAAAGATCAGCTGCGGGCCTGTCTCGACCAGGGCCGCCAGCAATTGCAGAATTGCTGGCTGGCGCAAGGGTGTGGCCGTATCCAAAAGCGGCGCAGCTTCGTCGAGGCCATGCGAGGCCAAAGCCCGCAACATCTGTAAGAACGGCTGCAGCGGCTCGGCGCTCAGATAGTTTTCACAATAACCGCGCTGAATTTGGCAATCCAGTTCTGCGGCACGACGCAAAAACTCTTCCGTCAAACGGGTTTTGCCGACGCCGGCGTTGGCTCGAATACTGACCCAGCTCGGCTGCCCAAGCCGTGCCGACGTCAAGGCCTGCTCCAAGACAGCAAGCTCGGCCTTGCGGCCCACGAAGGGTGCCAGGCCGCGCTGCCGGCTGGCCTCGAAGCGTCGGCCTATCGCGGCCCGGCCTTTGATGGCGTAAACCGCCAGCGCGCTGCCGCGACCCCGCAAGTGCACCGCGCGGCGCTCGCTGGTCTGGAAGTAGTGGCTTTGCAGGCCCAAGGTTTCTTCGCTGACCAGGATTTCATCGGCACCCGCTTCGTCGGAGAGGCGGGCCGCGATATTCGGTGTGTTGCCCAGCAAGTCGAAACGCCCCCTGACCGCGTCGCCTTCTTCGACCAAGACGATGCCGGCATGCAGGCCCGAGTGCAGGCTCAAGGCCTGCTGGCCATGCGGCCATGGCCCGCTGCCGCTGGCGGGGCGCATCAAGCGCACTTGCTGGTGCAGCTCCAGCGCGGCCTCGGTGGCGCGGCG
>CAUPEV010000310.1:0-3351 GCA_963510335.1 uncultured Roseateles sp. | reverse complement strand
GCTCGCACAGCATCGGCACGAACAGCCCTCCATTGGCATCAAAAGCGGCCGCGTAAAGAATGGTGTCATCGGTACCCAGGAAGCGCGCCAGGCGCTGCTCCAGGGTCTTATGGAGGTCTTGCGTGCCGCAGATGAAGCGTACCGACGAGAGGCCGTAGCCATGGGTGCGCAAGGCTTCGTGTGCGGCCTCAATGACCTGCGGATGGGAAGACAGGCCCAGATAGTTGTTGGCGCAGAGATTGATCACCTCGCGGCCATCTGCGGTGTGCACCAGCGAGCCCTGAGGGCCGGTGATGACGCGCTCGCTTTTGTACAGACCCGCCTCGCGAATGCCCTGCAACTCGGTGTTCAAGTGGGCGTAGAAGTCAGCGGCGTTGGTCATTGAGGGCTCCTGATGCACAATTCATTAAATTGGACGCTGTTCGATATATCGAACCGGCGTGCAGTATCCAAGATTAGCGATGCGAGGTCAAGCATGTCGGTGCCCAGTTTAGACAGTCTAGAACCCCCCAAGGTGGGGGCCACCTTGCAGGCCTTGCGGCAAACGCAAGGCCTGTCCTTGGACGAGTTGTCGCGACGCGCCGGGGTCAGCAAGTCCATGCTGTCACAGATCGAACGCAACCAGGCCAACCCGACCGTGGCCGTGGTCTGGCGGCTGGCGAACGCTTTACGCGTCGAGATGTCCGAGCTTTTGGGAGGCGAACGGCCGGCAGCTCCGGCGATCGAGCGGGTCGCCGCACATTCGATTCCGAGCATGAGCAGCCCGGACGGGCTGTGCCAGCTTCGCATCCTGGGTCCGATTGATCTGGCCGGTCAGTTCGAGTGGTATCAGCTGACGATAGAGCCGGGCGGAGCCTTGGACTCAGCCGCCCATGAGCCGGGCTCGCGTGAGCACTTGAGCGTGCTCAGCGGCAGCCTGGAGATCAGCGCCGGCGGCAGCAGCCAGAATTTGCTTTGCGGGGAAACTGCCCGTTATGCGGTGGACGGGCCACACTCGATTCGCAACAAATCAGCCACCGAAGCGGCGATCGCTTTATTGGTGGTGCTGCACCCCTAAGAGATGCGCCAGGCTGATCTTTTCCCAGTCGCTGCGCTGCCATAGCGGCGCCAAGGCGGTGGAACGCTGGGCCAGGCAGAGATTCAACAAGGGCGCGGCCGGCGTCTGCTCCGGCACCACCAGCAACACCAGGCGCTGCGTGCCACTCTCGTCGAGCCGTCCGATCAGGTCAAGATCGCCCAATTGGTCCAGCACCGGCTCCAGCTGAAGCGGGTCAATGCGCAACCTTTGCGCCAGCAACAAGCTGCTGGCGCCGCCCTCTCCAAGCTGCTGACTCAGGCGCAATTCACGCAAGACGCCCAAGCTCAACTCAAGCGCCAAGCCCGGCACATCCGGACGGCGCAGCATGCCGCTGCTCAGGCTGGGCGCATTGGCAGCCAGCAAAGCACCGAGCAAGACGATCACCCAGCCCGCATAGAGCCAGACCAGAAAAATTGGCACGGTGGCAAAAGCGCCATACAAGGTCGAAAAAGTGGGCACCGATTTGAAATACCAGGCCAGCACGCTCTTGGCGGCGTTAAATCCCAGCGCCACAAAAACACCGCCGGCCAAGGCATGGCGCCAGCGCACCACCGTGTTGGGCACGTAGTGAAATAGCGCGGCCACGCCGCAGGCCATCACCAGCAACTGGGTGGCATTGAACATCACACCCACACTGAAGGGCAGCGTGTTGAAGTAGTCATGCCCCGTGGTCACGGCATAACTGGTGAGTGCCAAGCTCCCGCCCAGCAGCAATGGCCCCAAGGTCAAGCTGGCCCAGTAAACCAAAACGCGCTGCGCCATCGGCCGGGGCCGCTGCACGCGCCAGATTGAGTTCAAGGTACGGTCTATGGTCAGCATCAAGGCCAAGGCTGAGAAGCCCAAGAAGACCAGGCCGACGGCACCGAGCCGGTTCGCCTTGGACGCAAACTGGGTCAAGGCGCCGAGCACCGGCTTGGCAATATTGGCCGGAATCAAGCTCTTGACGAAATACTGCTCCAGCGCGGTTTGGAAGGAGGAAAAGATCGGAAAGGCGGTGAACAAGGCCAGCATCACCGTCAACAGCGGCACCAAGGAAATCAGCGTGGTGAAGGTCAAGCTGCCTGCGGTGAGACCCAGATGCCCTTCCCGAAAACGCAGCCTCAGGCTTTGCACGGTCTGCCGCCAGGGCCAGCGATTGAGGGTCGAAATCAGCAGTCGAAGCCAGCTCTTCAAGTCGAGCTTTTCAGTGGAGAGATTGCGCATGCTGGCTATGATGCCAGCATGTCTGCCTCTCACTCCCAGAATCCGCCCTCCCCGGCTGAGCCGCTGCGCACCCAAGCCAGCTCGCGCGAAGCGTTTTCCCGCAACCTGGCACTCGCGGCCTTGATCGCCCTTTTTCTCTTGAGCATGGCCTGGGAGCTCTGGTTGGCGCCGACCGGCCGGGGCACCCTGGCTATAAAGGCCCTGCCTTTGCTGGTGCCCATGGCGGGTTTGTGGCGCTATCGGCTCTACACCTTCCGCTGGCTCAGCCTGATGATCTGGCTCTACTTTGCCGAAGGTGCGGTACGCGCCGCCAGTGAAAGCGGCATAGGCATGTGGCTGGCCATTGCCGAGGTGCTCTTGAGCGTGTTGATCTTTGTCGCTTGCGCGATGCAGGTCAGGCTGCGCCTGGCTGCGGCCAAAGCCCACACCGTAGCGGCCAATGCTCAGCCAAGCTGAATTTCTGCAAGCGCTGCGCGACGTCCTTGGCGAGGCCGGTTTGCTGTGCGAGGGCGACCTCAGCAGTTACGAGCAGGACTGGCGCCGCCGCTATGAAGGTCGCGCGCTGGCGGTTGCCAGACCGGCCGACACGGCCCAAGTGGCCGCCGTCGTCAAGCTCTGCGCGGCCTACGGGGTCGGCCTGGTGCCGCAAGGCGGCAACACCGGCTTGGTAGGCGGCTCGACGCCCGATGCGTCTGGCGAGCAACTGCTGCTCAGTTTGTGCCGCATGAAGCAAGTGCGGGCGATTGATGCGGCCAACTTGACCATGACGGTCGACGCCGGCTGTGTGCTGCAAGCGGTGCAGGACGCAGCCGCAGAACAAGGCTTGCTCTTCCCCTTGAGCCTGGCTTCCGAGGGTTCCTGCACGATAGGCGGCAACCTCGCCAGCAACGCCGGGGGCACGCAGGTACTGCGTTATGGCAACGCACGTGATTTGTGTCTAGGGCTTGAAGTGGTGTCGGCCAACGGGGAAATCTGGAACGGTTTGTCGGGCCTGCGCAAAGACAATACCGGCTACGACCTGCGCCACCTTTTTGTCGGCAGCGAAGGCACGCTGGGCGTGATCACCGCCG
>CAUPEV010000309.1:0-3371 GCA_963510335.1 uncultured Roseateles sp. | reverse complement strand
GAAGCGATAGCCGCCAGACCCAGCATCAGTTGCTGCCAAACTGGCTGCGCCAGCAAAGCCGGAACCAACGGTTCGAACAAGCGTTCGATGCCGCCATGCAGCGCGTTGTAGTCGAGCGGCTGCCAGTGAGCGCGATGCGGCACTGACGTCAACACCTGACCCTCGGCAATAAAACAGCCATGGCGGCGAAAGCGATAGCGGCCGCCATCGCGCAAATAGGCGTCAGGCGGCAGTGCATTCCAGAACTCAGCCAGGCCTGCAAGTGCTGCTAAGTCGCAATGCAAGGCGGCGGGCAGGCTGTGAGGCGAAATCACCACAGCACCTTGTTCGCGCAACTGCGCTTCAAATCGGTCCGTGGCGATATAGGGCGGGGTAAACATCAGGCGTCAATCAGGTTTTGGCCAAATGGTCGGCTTGCTTGTCACCGATTTTGTCGGCCTCGGATGTGAAGGAGTCAGCGTAGAACTCATCGACCGGCAGCCCGCACTTGGTCGTGAAATCTGCCCTGGCAGAGTCCACCATCATCGGCGCGCCACAGGCGTACACCTGATAGCCAGACAAGTCGGGCAGATCAGCCATCACCGCCTGATGCACAAAGCCGGTCCGGCCGGTCCAAGCGTCTTCAGGTTTGGCATCAGACAGCACGGGGATGTAGCTCAGTCCGGGTGTAGCCGCCGCGGCCTGGACGGCCCAGTCGTGCAAATACAGATCGGCCTTGCTGCGGCAACCCCAATACAGCGTGGTCGGCCTTGTCAAACCCAGGTGTTGAATGCGCTCGATGATGGCTTTGAGGGGCGCGAAACCGGTACCGCTGCCTAGCAAGATGATGGGCTTGTCGCTGTCTTCGCGCAGGAAGAAGCTGCCGAACGGGCCTTCCATGCGCAGGATGTCTTTCTCCTTCATCGCGCCAAAGACATGGTCGGTGAATTTGCCGCCCGGCATATGGCGAATATGCAGTTCGATAAAGCCCGGCATGCTGTGCGGCGCATTGGCCATGCTGTAGCTGCGTCGTGCACCATCGCGAAGAATAAATTCGACGTACTGGCCGGCGTGAAACTGGAAGTTTTGCGTCGCTGGCAGCTGCAGGCGCAAGATCGCCACGTCAGCGCTTGGTTTTTCCAGGCTCAGAACGCGACTAGGAAGTTTGAGTACCGGGAATTCACCTGCGCCCGCTACCGTGCGGGCTTCGAGTACGCAGTCGGTCTGCGGTGTGGCGCAGCAGGTCAGCACGAACCCGGCGGACTCTTCGGCTTCGGTCAGCGTCTTGGCTTGATGGGCGCCGTGAATCACTCGGCCCTCAAGCAGGCGGCTTTTACAGGAGCCGCAAGCGCCGTCTCGGCAGCCATAGGGCAGACCGATGCCGCCACGTATGGCGGCGCTCAGAATGGTTTCATCGCGTTCGACGCTAAAGACGCGGCCGCTGGGCTGCACGGTGACCTGTAAGTTCATGAGTGTGGACTTTTAAATGCAAGAGCGGCCCGGGAATGCCGGGCCGTACACTGATCCGCTATTTTGCCTGAGCCTGAAGCATGCCTCCCAGTTTGTCAGCGAGCCCCCTTGCAACCATCAACGCAAACCCGTCGCGGCGAGGCCTCAAGCTCGGCCGGCCACGCTTATTGATCATTGGTTGCGGCGATGTTGGCATGCGGGTGTTGCGCCTGTTGAGCGAGCGCTGGCAGGTCTTGGCTTTGACATCAAGTCCGGCGCGCGTGCCAGAGTTGCGTGCGGCGGGTGCGCGCCCACTGATTGGGAACTTGGATCATGCGGCCTCCTTGGTGCGCTTTGCCGGCGTCGCCGATGCGGTGTTGCACCTGGCGCCGCCCCCCGCGAGTGGCGCCAAAGATAGCCGAACCCAAAATTTGCTGCGAGCGCTGGCGCGCCGCGCGCCGCCGTCCCGTATCGTCTACGCGAGCACGACCGGCGTCTATGGCGATTGCGCTGGAGCGCGCTTTGACGAAACGAGGCTGACCGCTCCTGGCACCGACCGCGCGCGGCGGCGAGTGGATGCCGAGCGGCGCGTGCGGCGCTTTGCGTGTGAGTTTGGTGTGTCAGCAACCATTTTGCGCATCCCCGGCATTTACGCTTCGGACCGAATTGGCGGACATCCACGCGACCGCTTGTTGCGCGGCTCGTCTGTGTTGCGAGCCGAGGATGATGTCTACACCAACCATATCCATGCCGATGATTTGGCGCGCGCCTGCGCATTGGCCTTGACGCGGAGCCTCAACCAGCGAGTCATTCATGTCTGTGATGACAGTGAATTGCTGATGGGCGACTACTTTGACTTGGCGGCCGATCTGTGCGGTTTGAGTAGGCCGCAACGCGTCGACCGGGAGCAGGCCGGGCAACTCATGTCGGCGATGCAACTCAGCTTTATGAGTGAGTCGCGGCGCCTGATCAATACGCGCCTGAAGGTCGAACTCGGTTTGCGACTGCGTTACCCGAACGCTGCTGAAGGCCTGTTGGCCTGATGCTTGAAGCGCCGGCTCAACGGCGCCTTGCGGTGCGCCAATAGCGAATCAGCAAATAGGCGCCCAGCATGCCGCCCAAGTGAGCGAAATGCGCGACGCTGCTGTTGTTGTTCAGGCCCAGCAGCAATTCCAAGGCGCCAAAAATCGCGACAAAGTACTTTGCCTTCATGGGGATGGGCGGAAACAGCGGCACGATGATGCGGTCCGGGAATAGCATGCCAAAGGACAGCAGTAAGCCAAACAGGGCACCTGAGGCGCCCACGGTTGGTGCTGTTGAGCCCAGCAACATCGTGACGATCAATTGAACCGCGGCGGCGCTCAGCGTGCTGGCGACCAGAATTTGGGTGTATCGCTTGGCGCCCCAAACGCGTTCGAGCTCCGAGCCAAACATCCAGAGCCCCAGCATATTGAAAAACAGATGGAACTCTCCGCCATGCAAGAAGGCGTAAGTGATGGGCTGCCAGGGCATGAAGCGCCCCGATTGCAGCGGCCACAACTCAAACGGAATCTGCAAACCACGCGGCAAGAGCAAGAAGGCGCAGTACAAGCCCACGCAGGCCAGCATGAACGCTTTGGTAACTGGAGGGATATGGGGCATGAATGTCGTCGCTCTCAGGGTGCCGCGAGAAGAAACCGGGCGCCTGTGCGCCTTTGCGAAGCCTGAGTGTAATCGCTGAGTTTGGGTGGGCCAATGTCGCCTTGGTCATTGGAACTAACCAAGCACCCGCGCGGCGTACAGACGCAAAAAAGCCACCTCTTGGGTGGCCATCTGCGGCTTGCATCATCGACTGATGCTTGCCTATCTCAACTGCAATTTACCTGCCACCCTAGTATTAACTATGGTGCCCGAGGCCGGACTCGAACCGGCACACCTTGCGGCGGGGGATTTTGAGTCCCCTG
>CAUPEV010000308.1:0-3520 GCA_963510335.1 uncultured Roseateles sp. | reverse complement strand
TTTTCGGTGCCGACGGGTGTGTTGGGCGGGAAGAATTCGAAACTGACAGGGATGGGTGATGTTGTGCTGCTCATGGCGTGTCTTTCGCTGTCCCCGGCGCTTGCGCCCAAAGGAAGAATTCTTTATTGCCATCACCGCCGGTGATGGCGCTCTCAAAATAGCCCAGTACCTTCCAGCCCAGGTCTTTGGCCGCGGTGCGGGCCTGGGTTTCCAGCAGCGGGTATTGCTTGACGTCCTTGATCAGTCCGCCACGCGCCAGCGCCTTTTTCCCCAACTCGAACTGCGGTTTGACCAGCAGCAAGACTTGACCCTCGGGCTCCAACCAAGGTGCCAGATGGGGCAGGGCTCCCAGCATCGAGATGAAGCTTAAATCGCCAACGATCAGCGGGAAACCGGCTTTGGGTGCATGTTCGGTGAGCGCTGAGCCGGTCAGTTCGCGCACATGCAGTTGTTCCAGCGCCACCACTTGCGGGTGCTGGCGCAGGGTTTCATGCAGCTGGCTATGGCCAACGTCAACGCCGACCACTTTGGCCGCTCCTGCCTTGAGCAGGCAGTCGCTGAAGCCGCCGGTGCTCTGTCCCATGTCCAGTACGCACAAGCCGCTCACGTCCAGGCCGCTGTGCTTCAGCGCGCCTTCGAGCTTGAGACCGCCCCGCGAGACAAAGCGCAGTTCCGCGTCATCGCTGACGCGCAACTCGCCATGCTCGTTCAGGTCTTCACCCGCCTTGCGGATCGCCTGCCAGCCCAGCGGGCCCTGCCATTCGGCCGCACCCGCCGTGATCAGGCGAGCGGCGGCCGACCGGGTCGGCGCCAGGCCTTTTGAAACTAACAGTTGATCAGCACGCATAAAAAGGTCTCGGTCTTGCGAGGCGTAGCGAGCGGTCGTCAGGCTAGGCGCGGGCGGATCCGCAGACCGGAACCTAGCAGCGCTAGGTGAGGATCTGCGGAGGGACCCGCAACGACGCCTGGCGGCCGCGCAATAGCCTATCGATCAGTAGCGGTAGGTGTCGGCTTTGAAAGGGCCGGTCTTCGGCACCCCGATATAAGCCGCCTGCTCATCCGTCAACTCGCTCAACTGGGCGTTCAGCGTCGACAGCTGCAAGCGCGCCACCTTCTCGTCCAGATGCTTGGGCAGCACGTAGACCTTGCCGATGTCATAAGCGTCCTTGTGCGCAAACAGCTCGATCTGAGCGATCGTCTGATTTGCGAAGCTCGACGACATCACATAGCTCGGGTGCCCGGTGCCGCAGCCCAGGTTCACCAAACGGCCCTTGGCCAGCAAGATGATGCGCTTGCCGTCCGGGAAAATCACGTGATCGACCTGCGGCTTGATCTCTTCCCACTCGTACTGTTCCAGCGACACGACTTCGATCTCATTGTCGAAGTGGCCGATATTGGACACGATGGCGTTGTGCTTCATCGCCAGCATGTGCTCGTGACGAATCACGTTCTTGTTGCCGGTGGTGGTGACGAAGATGTCGGCCTTGTCGGCCGCGTATTCCATCGTCACGACGCGGAAGCCTTCCATCGCTGCTTGCAGCGCGCAGATCGGGTCGATCTCGGTCACCCAGACTTGCGCCGACAACGCGCGCATCGCTTGTGCCGAGCCCTTGCCCACATCGCCGTAACCGGCGATCACGGCGACCTTGCCGGCGATCATCACATCGGTGGCGCGCTTGATGCCGTCCACCAGCGACTCGCGGCAGCCATAGAGGTTGTCGAACTTGCTCTTGGTGACGGAATCATTGACGTTGATGGCGCGGAACAGCAACTCGCCCTTGACCGACATTTCCTGCAGGCGGTGCACGCCGGTGGTCGTCTCTTCGGTCACGCCGAGGATCTCGGCGCTCTTGCGGGTGTACCAAGTGCCGTCGACGGCAATCTTGGCTTTGATGGACGCGAACAGCACGCGCTCTTCTTCGCTGCCCGGCTTGTCCAAGACGCTCAGATCCTTCTCGGCCTTTTGGCCCAGGTGCATCAAGAGTGTGGCGTCGCCGCCGTCGTCCAGAATCATGTTCGGGCCTTCACCGGCCGAGCCCTTGGCGCCGAAGTCAAAGATGCGATGCGTGTAGTCCCAATAGTCGGCCAGCGTCTCGCCCTTGTAGGCAAACACCGGCGTGCCGGCGGCGACCAAAGCGGCGGCGGCCTGGTCCTGGGTCGAGTAGATATTGCACGAAGCCCAGCGCACTTCGGCGCCCAGCGCCTGCAGTGTTTCCACCAGCACGGCGGTCTGGATCGTCATGTGCAGCGAGCCGGTGATGCGTGCGCCCTTGAGCGGCTGCGCGCCGGCGTATTCCTTGCGGATGGCCATCAGCGCGGGCATTTCGCACTCGGCGATATTCATTTCCTTGCGGCCCCAGGCGGCAAGGCTCAGGTCGGCGATGTGATACTGGTCTTTGGACAGGGTTGTGGTGGCAGTCATGGCGAGCTCTTTCCTTCATGCAATCTATGAAGCCGCTGCCGTCGCCACATGGGGGAAAGGTAGGCGAACCAAAGTCTTGGCTCGCAGCGTTCACCCACGCGAAAACGTCAGCGGGTGAGCGCGGTTGCAGGTTTTGCGGGTTCTTGTGGCCAAGCCGGCCGGCCCTGCAAAACTTTTCCGAGCCTGGCCTGGGTTGATGAGAACTCAGGTTGCAACGCTCCTCGGAACAGCCGCAATTCTAGCGCCAAGCGAAAGTTCTATGCCCGAAACAGGGTCAACAAAACGGACAATCCGGACTTATGCAGCCTTTTCGACTATGCCCGACTGAACACCTGCTCGCCTTGCGTGGTGTGTTGACCGATATCGATGACACACTGACTGACAAGGGCGCAATTGCTCCCGCAGCCTTGCATGCGCTGAGCGAATTGCGGGCAGCCGGACTGCCGGTCATCGCCATCACCGGACGTCCCTGTGGCTGGAGCGAGCCTTACGCTTTGGCTTGGCCTGTGAGCGCCATCGTGGCCGAGAACGGGGCCGTGATCTTGCGCAGCGAGGCCGGCAAGCTGAGGCTGGACTTCAGTCAAGACGAGCCCACCCGCCGGGCCAACTTCGAGCGCTTGCGCGCCTGCGCAGTCGATATTTTGCGGCGCGTGCCGGGGGCGCGGCTAGCGACCGATTCGGGCGGGCGGCTGACCGATATTGCCATCGATCACAGCGAGTTTGCGCAGTTGGACGAGGGCCAGATTGAAGCGGTTTGCGCGCTGATGCGCGAGCATGGCTTGCGCGCCACGGTCAGCTCGATACACATCAATGGCTGGATTGGCGATCACAATAAATGGACCGCCGCGCATTGGGCGGTGCAGGCCTTGCTGGGCGAAGCATTTGAGCCGCGCCAATGGCTTTACGTCGGCGACTCGGCCAATGATCAGCTGATGTTTGAGCGCCTGCCACTGACGGTCGGCGTGGCCAATATCGCGCGGTGGGCGCCTCGTCTGCAGCATCTGCCGGTCTATGTAACAGACGCAGAGCGAGGCGATGGTTTTGCTGAAGTGGCGCAGGCTGTGCTGCAGGCCCGGCGCTAACCGTCGGGCGACTCTA
>CAUPEV010000307.1:0-3613 GCA_963510335.1 uncultured Roseateles sp. | reverse complement strand
CGTCGAAGCTAATCGTTATTACCAACCCATCTTTGGAGTACTTTGATGACACGTCTCGCTTATGGTTCGACTGCAGCAGTTTTGCTTGCACTCACCTTCAGCCATGCCGCCGTTGAGGCGCAATCCCGCGTCCAGTATGGGCGCATCACCAATGTCACAGCCACACAAGTCAACTCTGGCTCAGCCCAAACGGTCGGCACGCTGGTGGGTGGTGGTATCGGTTTGGCCAGCGGCAGCGGCCAGTCGGGCAGCAACCGTGCGCTGCGCACGGCAGGTGGCGCAGCCGCCGGCCGGGGCATCGGCACAATGGCAGGTCGCACGCAAGCATTTGAATACACGGTCCTGATTGGCGGAACGACCACCACCCGCATCGTTTCCGACCAAGCGGGCAAACGGGTCGGCGATTGCGTCGCCATCGAGCAAGGCCAGTTCAGCAATATCCGATTGGTCGACGATGCGCGCTGCAACCCACCTGCAGCGCGTCCTGCCACGCCAGCGCCTGCGCCTCAACCAGCGCGTGCACCTGCAGCACCGGCCGTGGTCGCCGCCCCGGCTGCCGAGTCGGAGGCCGCCAGTGCTTGCGATCAAGCCAAGGCCCAGGTGCTGGCGGCAGAGACCGATGACGCGTTCTCGCTGGCCGAGCGACGCATGCGCCTGTTGTGCGGCGAGTAAGTCCTCAGCACCACTTCAAGCCGCAATAGGCAAATCAGGGCGAAGCGATTTCTGTCGCCTCGTTTCGCCCTGACAAGCTTCTTGTGAATTTATCGGGCGCTGTACCGTAGCCGTCAGCCAAGCGTGGCATTGTGCTTGCTATGAAAATTGCACTGATCACCGATTTACACGCCAACGCCCAAGCCTTCGCCGCCGTGCTGGAGCATGCGCAAAGCCAGGGCGCAACCGATTACGCCTTGCTGGGTGACTTCGTCGGATATGGCGGCGACCCCGCTTGGGTACTCGACAAGGTACGTGAGTTGGTGGCCGCAGGCGCCGTGGCCGTGATGGGCAACCATGACGCGGCCGTGGCCAAGGGCGAAGCGCCGACGATGCGCGACGAGGCCCGTGTCGCCGTCGAATGGTCGCACTCACGCTTGAACGCCGAACAGCTGGCCTTTCTCGGCCAGTTGCCGCTGAGCGTGACCGTCGAAGACCGTTTGTTCGTCCATGCCAATGCCTTCGATCCGGGCGGCTGGGCCTATATTCAAGGACGACTCGAAGCGATGCGCAGCCTGCACGCGACAACGTGCCGCTTTACCTTTTGCGGCCATGTGCATGAGCCCATGCTGTATCACCTCTCCGGCACGGGCAAGGCCGGTGAGTTCACGCCGACCCCCGGCATGAGTATTCCGCTGCTACCCAACCGCCAATGGTTGGTCATTCCTGGCTCTTGCGGTCAGCCCCGCGACGGGAATCCGGCCGCCTGCTACGCGATTTTTGACAGCCTCAGCGGCGAGTTGAACTTCCAGCGCGTGCCCTCTGACGTCGAGGGCGCCATCGCCAGCATCCGCGCCGCGGGGCTCCCACAGGAAGTGACCGAACGTTTGGCCGAACGTTTGCTGACAGGTCAATAAGATGCCAGCTCGCCCCAACAGTTCCGCAGAGTCCAGTTTCGGCAGCCCCAGCATGCAATTCCCTCCGGTAGCTACGCTGGAACCCGGCTTGGTGCTGGATGGTTTTCGCCTTGAAGAGCGCCTGCATCAGGGCGGCATGGCCAATCTGTGGAGCGTCACAAGAGTGGAGCCTTTGGCCGGCGAGGACTTCCCGCTGATCATGAAGGTGCCGCGCATCAAGGGCGGAGAAGACCCCGCCACCATTGTCGGTTTCGAGACCGAACAAATGTTGATGCCGGCCTTGAAAGGCCCCCACGTCCCCAAGTTCGTGGCGCGCGGCGACTGGACCCGCCAAGCCTATATCGTGATGGAGCAGATTGACGGTGTTTCCTTGCGGCCACGCTTTGATGCGGCGCCGCTGCCGCTGAGCGAAGTCATTGAAATCGGACTCAAGGTGGCAGTGGCGCTGCAGGATCTGCACCTGCAGCATGTCGTGCACTTGGACATCAAGCCCAGCAACATCATGTTTCGCCCCGACGGGACCGCCGTGCTGGTGGACTTTGGCCTGTCGCGCCACGATCATCTGCCCGACCTTCTGGAAGAAGAGTTCTCCTTGCCCATGGGGACCGGGCCCTATATGTCGCCCGAACAGGTGCAGTGTGTGCGCAATGATCCGCGCAGCGATCTGTTTGCACTCGGCGTGATGCTCTACCACCTGGCCACGGGCGAGCGGCCTTTTGGTCAGCCTTCCTCGGTGCGCGGGCTGCGCCGCCGGCTCTATATCGAGCCGGTGCCGCCGCGCGCGATTGACCCAGAGTTGCCGCCCTGGTTTCAAGAGATCGTCTTGCATTGCCTGGAGGTCAAGGCGGAGCGTCGCTATCAAAGCGCAGCCCAATTGGCGCTGGACTTGCAACACCCGGAAGGCGTGCCACTGACCAAACGCAGCGAGAAAGTCAGCGGCAGCGGCCTTCTCAAAAGACTCAAGCGCTGGTTCTTCGCACTCGGCGCGGAGCCAACGGCTCAGATCAGTGTGGCGGCCCATTTGGCGCGCAGCCCCATCATCATGGCGGCCGTCGATATCCAAAGTGCCACGCCCGCCCTGCTGGAAAAGATGTGCGAGACCGTGCGCCGCATTGTGCAGGCCGAGCCTAGTGCCCGGCTGGCCTGTGTCAGCGTGATGCGAACCAACCGCATCGGCATGGACGAGTTGACCGACAAAGAGGGCAAGAGCGTGCATGTCAAACAGTTGATTGCACTCAAGCATTGGGCCAGGCCTATCAGTCGAGCCCTGGAGTTGGGCGACGGACGCTTGACCTTTCATGTGCTGGAGGCTCCTGATGCCGCCGCCGCCATCCTCGAGTTTGCGGCCAAGAGCGGCACCGACCACATTGTGATGGGGGCAAGAAGGGCAACGGCGCTGCGCCGCTACCTGGGCAGCGTCTCGGCGCAAGTGGTGACGCAATCCGCCTGCACCGTCACCGTGGTGCGGGAAGTCTCGCGGGCCGCTTGAAATGGCCAACAACCCTTGCCTGAGTTGCGGCGCCTGCTGCGCCAGTTTTCGGGTCGACTTTGCGGCCGAAGAGCTACAAAGCGCCGGTGGCTGCGTGCCCGACGGCCTCACGGTCGAATTGAACTCGCGACTGTCTCGGATGCGCGGCACCGACCATGCTGCGCCACGTTGCGCGGCCTTGGTCGGCAAAGTCGGTGTTCAAGCCGGTTGCGGCATTTACGAGTGGCGCCCTGCCCCTTGCCGCGAGTTTGGCTTGCGGGCGCCGATGGGCATTGGCGACGAGGCCTGTGCGCGCGCGCGCGCCCGCCATGGGCTGCAGCCGCTTTGAGCTGAGCTCATCTCAATTGCACCAAGGGCGAGCGGTGCTGCCGCAACAGATCGAGTTTGCTGGTGTAGAGCTGGCGGTCATGTTGCGTGGTGCTGTTTTCCGCTGCGAGGCTGAGCTGACGACGCGTCGCCGCCAAATCGCCAAGGCCGTAATTCGCCAGCGCCAACCAAAAATGAAACTCATGGAAATAGGCCGATCGCTCGACCTCTTTGCTGAACATATCCTTGG
>CAUPEV010000306.1:0-3631 GCA_963510335.1 uncultured Roseateles sp. | reverse complement strand
GGTCGGCAGCGCGGGCCGGCTTGGGGCGGCCCGGCGCTCGGCCCGAAAACGAATATGACCCATCATGAGTGACGAACGCCCCGACCCCGACCAGCTCCTGCAGCGCATGCGGGCGCAAGAAGAGAGCGCTGCGCGCGGCAAGCTGCGCATCTATTTCGGCTCCTCGGCCGGCGTCGGCAAGACTTACGCAATGCTGCAGGCCGCGCGCAAGCTGCAGGCCGAAGGCGTCGATGTGCTGGCCGGCGTGGTGGTCACACATGGGCGCAGCGAAACGGCGGCAATGTTCGAGGGCCTGCCGCAGCTGGCACTCAAGTCGGTTGAGTACCGCGGCAAATCCTTGCCCGAGTTTGACCTTGACGGCGCCTTGGAGCGGCATCCCGCGCTGGTGCTGGTGGACGAGCTGGCGCATTCGAATGTGCCGGGTTCGCGCCACCCCAAGCGTTGGCAGGACGTGGAGGAGTTGCTGGCCAAGGGCATCAACGTCTATTCGACGCTGAATGTCCAGCATCTGGAAAGCCTCAACGATGTGGTCGGGGGCATCACCGGCGTGCGAGTGCAGGAGACCCTGCCAGACACCTTTTTTGACCGTGCCGATGAAGTCGTGATGGTGGATACGCCGGCCGACGAGTTGCTGGCGCGCTTGTCCGCCGGCAAGGTCTATATGGGGCCTCAGGCCGAGCGTGCCGCGAAGAACTTTTTCCGCAAGGGCAATTTGATGGCCTTGCGCGAACTGGCCTTGCGCCGCACCGCTGACCGGGTCGAGGACGATGTGCAAACCTGGCGCAGCAACGAGCGCATCAGCCAGGTCTGGAAGACCGAGGCCGCCATCCTCTGCGCGATCGGGGCCACACCTGCCGCCGAGAGCGTGGTGCGCAGTGCCGCGCAACTGGCCCAGCAGCTCAATGTGTCTTGGCACGCGGTCTATGTGGAAACACCGGCGCTGAAACGCCTGCCCGACTCCCAGCGCGAACGCATCCTGCGGGTGGTGCGCCTGGCTCATGAGTTAGGCGCGAACACAGCAGTGTTGGCCGCGCAAGACCTGGCCCCGGCCTTGATCCAGCATGCGCGTGAGCACAATCTTTCCAAACTGATTCTTGGGCGCAGCGCAGCGCTGCCGGGCTGGCGGCGCTTGCTAGGGGTACGGGAGCTGGCATTGCAGATTGCCCATGGCGCGCCCGAGCTGGACTTGATCTCGGTCGCTGCCGCACCGGTACAGGTGCAGCGCCGTGAATCCCTGGTCGAGCAGGATGCGCAGCAGCGCGAGCTGCAATGGCAGTCCTTGGCTGGCCGCTATGGTCTATCGGCAGCCATCTGCGCGGCCACGGCCCTGCTCAGCTGGCCGCTGCAGCATTCATTCGCTCAATCCAATATCGTCATGCTTTTTTTGCTGGCGGTGGTTGGCGTGGCGCTGCGCTTGGGGCGCGGGCCGGCGGTGCTGGCGAGCTTTGTGAGCGTCGGCCTGTTCGATTTTTTCTTTGTCGAACCCAAGTTGAGTTTTGCAGTTTCGGACGTGCAGTACCTGCTGACTTTTGCGGTGATGCTGGCGGTGGGGCTCATCATTGGTCAGCTGACCGCCGGCCTGCGCTATCAGGCGCAAGTGGCGGCCGAGCGTGAGGCGCGTTCGCGGTCGCTGTTCGAGCTGACCAGCGATCTGGCCGGCGCTTTGCAGACCGAGGCAGTGCTGCAGGTGGCTGAAAGCGCCTTGGCCGAGGAGGTGCGCGGCGAAGCGCTGCTCTACACGCTGGACTTGCAAGATCAGTTGCAGCCCTCACCGCGCCAGAGCACGCTGCCCATGCCCGATCAACCTGACCTTGGTACCGCACGCTGGGCGCTCGACCAGGCGCAAGCGGCCGGTCTATCTACCGACACCTTGCCCGGCAGCGCCTGGTTCTACCTGCCCTTGGCCGCGCCGATGCGCACGCGCGGCGTGTTGGCACTCAAGCCCTTGAGCAGCCGCAGCGTGATGATGCCCGAGCAGCGTGCGCAGCTGGAAACCTATGCCCGCATCATCGGCCAGGCCCTGGAACGTGTGCATTATGTGGAAGTGGCGCAAGAGGCGCTGGTGCATATCGAGGGCGAACGCCTGCGCAATTCGCTGCTGTCGGCGCTGTCGCATGATCTGCGCACGCCGCTGGCGGTGGTTTACGGCATGGCCCAGACCCTTGTGCGCATGGACGGTCTGCCGGCCCAGGCGCGCGAGCTCGGCGAGAGCCTGCAGAGCCAAGCCCAGCGCATCAGTGCCATGGTCAACAATCTGCTCGATATGGCGCGCCTACAAAGCGGCGCGGTGCGGCTGAACTTGCAGTGGCAGCCGATCGAGGAGGTCGTGGGCACGGCCTTGCAGGCGCTGCAACCAGCGCTCGCCGGCCATCCGCTGACGCTGCAGTTCCCGCCCGGCCTGCCGCTGCTGCATCTGGATGCGGCGCTGATGGAGCGGGTCTTGTGCAATTTGCTGGAGAACGCGCTCAAGTACACGCCGCCCGGCAGCCGCTTGACCTTGGCGGCCGAGCTTGGCCCGGCGTCTGATTTGCTTTTGCGGGTCTCCGACAATGGGCCGGGTCTGCCGCCCGGCCGCGAGGAACAGCTGTTCGCCAAGTTCAGTCGCGGCGAGCGTGAGAGCAGCACGCCGGGCGTGGGCCTGGGCTTGGCGATTTGCCGCGCCATTGTGCAAGCGCATGGCGGCAGTATCCGCGCAGAGAATTTAGCCGGCGGCGGCGCCAGTTTCATTTTGAGCTTGCCCTTGGGCCAGCCTCCGGCGCTAAGCCTCGATGTGGACGGTGAGATTGATATGAGTGGAAGTAGAGGCCCGCATGAGTGATCCCCATCCGGTCGCCCTGATCGTCGAAGATGAACCCAGCATCCGACGCTTTGTGCGCATGGCGCTGGAGGCCGAAGGCTGGCAGGTGCATGAGGCCGAAACAGTGCGCCAAGGTCTGGTTGACGCCGGCACGCGCCGCCCTGACCTGGTCATCCTGGACCTGGGCCTGCCCGATGACGACGGGCTCAACTATCTGCGCGATCTGCGCGCCTGGTCCGGTGTGGCGGTGATCGTGCTGTCGGCCCGCACCAACGAGGCCGACAAGATCGCCGCCTTGGACGCCGGCGCCGATGACTATCTGTGCAAGCCCTTCGGCGTTGGCGAGCTGATGGCGCGGGTGCGGGTGGCACAGCGGCGCAGCCAGTCCATGGCCAAAGCTAGCAGCGACGAACCGGCTCAAACCCTGTTTCGCTTCGGCGAGGTGGAGGTGGACTTGGCGCTGCGCCGGGTGCTGCGCGCGGGTGTACCGGTGCATCTGACGCCGCTGGAATACCGGCTGCTGACGCATTTGATTGCCAACGCCGGCAAGGTACTGACCCACAGACAGATGCTCAAGGCCGTCTGGGGCCCCAGCCATGTCGAGGACAACCATTATTTGCGTGTCTATATGGGTAATCTGCGCCAGAAGCTGGAGCTGCACCCGGCCGCGCCGCAGCATTTGCTGACCGAGACGGCGGTGGGCTATCGGCTGTTGGCGTGAGCTGCGAACCGTACAATCCGGCCACTCTTTTCAGCCACGGTTTCAAGCTGCCATGCCCGTCAATCTCCATGCCCCCGATCCCGCCTCCCTGCATGCCGTAGCCGGTGTCCGTT
>CAUPEV010000305.1:0-3639 GCA_963510335.1 uncultured Roseateles sp. | reverse complement strand
TTCTCAATTTCTGCATTTGTACTTGTCGTTCCGGTGCGGGTCATCCGCTGGGAAAAGGGATACGACAACTATTCTGCCGCGGGGGGAAGGCTGCCCCAGAATTGGTCGGTGGGTGAACCGCCATAAAAGTCATTTTTGGGGCTAACAGTTTGGTCCATGCAAGAAATCCGACGAGCGTACTGGATAAATAGACCGCCCGCCCACTTTGACGAAATGGATGAATTCCACAAAGCCAACTATTGAAGAAGGCCAAGGAACTGGCGGCCTAGCATCTTGGGGCGAAGCTGAGCCTTTAGTTGTGAGCAATGTCAACGCTAACACGGTCGCCGTTTACGCCAGCGAGACCTGATGCTCTTTCGCAGCTTGTGAAAGCTGTCGTTGAATCAGATGGCGCCTCGCGCCGTGACGGTCTTGCAGTTCGAATTCGTTGATCGGCAGGTTCGGGAGATGCAGCAGTCATTCGTCCAACGAAATGCTCAATGCCCGGTTTCGGCCGCAGCGGCCATTGGTGCTGTGAAAGCGGGCGTCGGCAGTCAGCCTTAAACCGTCATCGCCATCGCGGACGTCAACTGTGCAGCGGTTGCGGTCATTGGCGGTCGGGAGTCGAACTCAGGTGCCAGCCACTCAGCAGTCACCGACCCGCAGCAGAATTTGCGGCGCCAATGTCGGGTCTCGAATGTGCAGCGGTCATTCAGAGATGTTCACGAAGCCTTCATTTCGGTGCTGCTCCTGCGCATCGAATGTCACGTCGCTGCCCTGGCTTGGGCTTGCGCCCAATGTCGCAGTGCGGGCGACGGCGACTGGAAACTGACTACTGATACATCCAGACCACAGCCCTGAACCGCCTGAAGTGCATGTTGCATGGCTGACTGTATCCAGCGTGTTGGCGATCACTGAAAACTGACCCACCTGCAAGGGCCGCGATCGCGCAAAACTGACCCATGTATCGACACTGTCCTGCTCAAGGCTGAGCGGGGAATCAGGAGTGATTAACGTGGGCATGTTGGCCAAGATCAGGAGAATGCATCTGAGGGATGGGCTGTCCATCCGAGAAATCAGTCGGCGAACCGGGCTGAGCAGGAATACGGTGAAGCAGTGGTTACGCCGCGAAGGCGAGACTGAGCCGAAGTACCCCAAGCGCACGCAGACGAGCGTTCTTGATGCGTGGGCGGAGCATCTGGAGTCAGCCTTGCGCACCGACCTGCATCGACCGGTGCGGGAGCGACGCACAGCCAAGGCGCTATTCGAGCAGATTCGGGCACTCGGCTTTGCCGGCAGCTACCCGCGGGTGGTGGTGTGGGTACGGCGATGGCGCGAGCAGCAGGCCAATGCACCGCGGCGGGCGGCCTTCGTGCCGATGAGCTTCGAGCTGGGTGACGCGTTCCAGTTTGACTGGAGTTGCGAGTACCTCTTCGTCGGCGGGCTGCGCCGTCGGCTGGAGGTGGCGCACACCAAGCTGGCGAGTTCGCGCGCCTTCTGGCTGACCGCCTACCCGACGCAGAGCCACGAGATGCTGTTCGATGCCCACGCCCGGGCTTTTGCGGCCTTCGGCGGTGTGCCGCGTCGCGGCATCTACGACAACATGAAGACTGCCGTGGACAAGGTCGGCGTCGGCAAGCTGCGCAGCGTCAACATTCGCTTCCAGGCCATGTGCTCGCACTATCTGTTCGAGCCTGAGTTCTGCAACCCCGCCTCGGGCTGGGAGAAGGGCATCGTCGAGAAGAACGTGCAGGACAGGCGTCGCCAGGTCTGGCGCGAGGCCGCCGAGCGGCGCTGGCCCGACTTCGCCAGCCTCAACGAGTGGCTGGCTCAGCGCTGTCGCCAGTGCTGGGAGGAGAACCACCATCCGGAGTGGCCGGCACTGACGGTGGCCGAGGTCTGGCAGGACGAGCAGGCACGGCTGATGCCCTGTCCCAAGCCCTTCAACGGCTACGTGGAGCACCAGGTGCGCGTGTCGGCCACCGGGCTGATCCACTTCCAGCGCAACCGCTACAGCGTGCCCACCCGGCATGTGAACGCGATCCTGAGCTTGCGCGTCTACCCCGCGCATGTAGAGCTTGTGGCCGAGGGCGAGCAAGTCGCGCGCCATGCGCGCAGCTTCGAGCGCGACCTGACCTTCTACGACTGGCAGCACTACATCGAGCTGGTGGAGATCAAGCCTGGCGCGTTGCGCAATGGCGCCCCGTTCAAGACCATGCCCGAGGCGCTGCAGACATTGCAGCGGCACCTGCTGCGCCACCCGGGCGGCGATCGCGTCATGACGCAGGAGTTGGCAGCCGTGCCGGTGCATGGACTGGACGCGGTGCTGGTGGCCGCGGATCTTGCACTGGAGGCCGGCCGGCCCAGCGCCGAGCATGTGCTCAATGTGCTGGCCCGGCTCAAGGACGGCCAGATTGCGCCGGTCGAGACCAGTACGCCGAGCCTGAAGGAAGAGCCCCGCGCTGATGTGCAGCGCTACGACCGACTGAGGGAGACACGCCCATGAGCACCGAGATCGTCACGCGCCTGAAGGCACTCAAGCTGCACGGCATGGCCGCCAACTGGCCCGAGCTGCTCGCGCACTGCCGACATGCCGCATTGGAGCCCGAGGCGCTGGTGGACCAGTTGCTGAAGGCCGAAGGGGCCGAGCGGCAGGTGCGCTCAATCGGCTACCAGATGAAGGCCGCGCGCTTCCCCGCGCACCGCGACCTCGCAGGGTTCGAGTTCGGCAACAGCACCGTCGATGAAGCGCTGGTGCGCAGGCTCCACAGCACCGCCTTCACCGAGACCGCGCACAACGTCGTCTTCATCGGCGGGCCTGGCACCGGCAAGACGCACCTGGCCACGGCGCTGGGCGTGGAGGCCATCCAACGTCACGGCAAGCGGGTCCGCTTCCACTCGACGGTGGAGTTAGTCAACGCGCTGGAGGCCGAGAAGGCGGCCGGCAAGGCCGGCCAGATCGCGCACCGGCTGATGTACGCCGACGTGCTGATCTTGGACGAACTGGGCTACCTGCCGTTCAGCCAGGCCGGCGGCGCGCTGCTCGTCCACCTGCTGTCCAAGCTCTACGAGCACACCAGCGTGGCGATCACCACCAACCTGAGCTTCAGCGAATGGAGCAGCGTCTTCGGCGACGCCAAGATGACCACGGCGCTGCTGGATCGTCTCACTCATCACTGCCACATCGTCGAGACCGGCAACGAATCCTGGCGCTTCAAGCACAGCAGTTCAACGGCAGCAACGAGACCCAAGTCTTCCAATCCACCCAAGAAAGGAGCTACATCCAACGACGAGAATCAATCCCAATCTACTGACGCAGGCACCTTGGGGTAGCCTCTAGCAGTGGGTCAGTATTGCGTGATCGCGGTGGGTCAGTTCGATGCAATCGCCAACACCCAGGCTTTGATCGTTGCAGAACCGCCTTTACCTGGCAACTAGGCATCGTTGCCGACATGCGCTTTCGAGCGAAGCACGGGCCAGATTGGCCAGAAATTTATCAAGAAGCGACACGCATTCTTCAACTTCTTAAAAAGGCATAAGTCATGGCATTGGATTTCAATAATCTTCTGTCCATGCATGGTTGTTTCAACGCTACCGCGGCACCCGTGACCTAAGCGGCATGCCGACCGCGTCGCCGAGCAAGATGAATGTCTGCTTTCG
>CAUPEV010000304.1:0-3665 GCA_963510335.1 uncultured Roseateles sp. | reverse complement strand
TCGCCGCGGCTGTGCTGGCAATGTCTTCGTTTGCCGCGTCTGCGGCTGACTCTCTGACATTGACACCGCTGGACACTGGCGTCTATAGCTTTGCAGGCCTTGTCGACAATGGTGCATTCAACCTTGAAGCGGCCTTCACCATCGATCCAGGCACGTTCTTGACTGCAGGTAGCGTTACTCAGAGGAAAACATCCTCGCGGGATGTCGATTTCTCGTCTGTTTATATTGTGAACCTTGATACAAATGTGAAGTATCAGTTCGTCCAGACCGGTTTTGACGTCAATGACAGCGAAAACTGGAATCTGGCCGAGGTTCTGACTGCCTCTGGCAACTACAAGCTGCACTTGGCTGGTGAGGCTTTCTTGACAAATGGCGCCACGTCTTCCGGCTTCGGTGGCGAACTGAGCGTGACAGCCGTTCCTGAGCCAACAACCTACGCTCTGCTGCTGGCCGGTCTGGGTGCCGTTGGCTTCGTGGCTCGCCGCCGCAAGGCTGCCTAATTTTTAGGTAAAAGCAGCTTTGGGCCGCGAGGCCCGATTTGAAAAGAGCGCCCTGGTGGCGCTCTTTGTCATTGGTGGATCAAGAAAGAAGACCTCAAGCTTGCTGGCGATAGGGCTCTTCGAAGTCCAAAAAATCTTGCTCGGCCAGCGCGTCCTTGACCCATGCGGCAACGGCCGGATGTTGCTCGATCGCCTTGGCATAACTGGCTGCTGTGTCGCTCAAGGGCAGGCCGTAACGCGCTACACGCATCACGACCGGCGCGAAGTAGGCATCGGCTGCGCTGAAGTCACCAAAAAGAAACGGCCCGCCGCTCGCCGCCAAGGCCTCGCACCAAAGTGAGTCCATGCGAGCCAGATCGCTTTGCAGCCCCGGTTCTGTGCTCAGCAGTTTGGCGCCCACTTCGCGGAGATCGGCGTCTATATTCATGGGGCACAGGCCGCGCAATTTGCCAAATCCGGCATGCATTTCGGCGCACAGGCTGCGAGCGCGGGCGCGTTGCTGGCGCTCCCTTGGCCAAATCGCATGCTGAGGGAAGAGATCGGCGATCGCTTCCGTGATGGCCAAGGTGTCCCAAACGGCAAAACCGTCGTTTTCGACCAAAACCGGCACCTTGCCCGTGGGCGTCAGCGGCTGCAAGCTTTGATAGAAGGCTGAGCCGGGCGTGAAGTCAAAGCGCAGTTTGACCTCGTCGAAGGGGATGCCGAATGCTTTCAGCAGCACCCAGGGCCGCATCGACCAGGATGAGTAATTTTTGTTGCCAATATAGAGTTTCATGCTCGTGCTCCTCACCAAAATTGAACCGTGAGCATAGCCAAAGTGGCGCGGCTGGCGGGTGAGATTTACGCAGTGCGGTGATGCGTTCAGCGCATCAATCTCTGGCGGCTCGCCAAGCGTCCAGGCGTGCGCATCCTTGACCCGCGCTCAGGTAAGCCGGCACGACGGAAGCCATGGATCGAGGGGCGATGCCGAGTGTCTCAAGGCCTGGCAACAGGCCGCTGGCCACATTGGGTACGCGCATCGAGTCCAGGTTGTCGCGCGACATCAAGGCTTCGCCGGGCAGCATCTCCATCATCAATGCTTGCGCCCAGGCCAAGGGCGCCGGCAGGGCCAAGATAGGTCGTGCATGGCCGCTGTACTGCCCGGCCAAGCGAGCAATATCCGCCAAGCTGAGCACTTGTGGGCCCGCCAATTCGAAGGTTTGGCCCGCTGTGTTGTCATCTTGCACGCAGGCCACGATAGCTGCCGCCACATCCTCGACCCAAACCGGCTGGAACTTGACATTGGCTCCCGCAAGCGGCAACAGCGGGAACACGCTCTGCAGCTTGGCGAACAGATTCACAAAGCGGTCAGCCGCCCCGAACACCACCGAGGGGCGCAGCAGGGTCAGGTGTAAGTCTGCTTGCTTGAGCACCGCTTCACCGGCGGTCTTTGAGCGCAAATAGCGTGAGGGCGCGGGCTTGGCCTCGTTGTTGACGCCAAGCGCGCTGACATGGATGAGCCGGCGCAGGCCGCTGTTCGTGCAAGCTTTTGCGAGTTGGCGCGGCAAGCTCACATGAGCGCGCTCAAACTGAGCTTCGCTGCCTTGCAAGATGGCGATCAAATTGATCACCACGTCATGCCCCGCAAGCAAAGCCTGCAGTTGTGCGGGTTGGTGGACATCTGCCTGCAAGACGGTCATGCCAGGCAAACCCTGGATGGCTTGTGCGTGCGCGAGGCGGCGGCTTGGCACGGTGATGCGCGCCCGCCCGCCATAGGTTCGGGTCAGTTGCTCACACAGACTGCGGCCAATGAAGCCGCTGCCGCCAAGAATCAGAATATTCGGGTTCGTCGTCATCATTGTTGTTCCGCCGGTGTGATTTCAGGATTGCTTTCGCGCGGGCCGATCTGCTGGCCCAAGCGATTGCGCAAGCTGCTGTTGTCTTGGCCCAGTACCTGCGCATAGAGGGCCGAATTGGTCAGCACCTTTTTGACATAGTCGCGGGTTTCATTGAAGGGGATGTTCTCGGCCCAGATGGCGGCGTCCAAGACGGGACCCTCGCGCCAGCGCCGGGGCCGCCCAGGTCCGGCGTTATAGGCGGCGGCGGCCATGGCCATAGACCCGCCAAAATCATCCAAAACCAGCTTCAAGTAGCTGGCTCCGATCTTGATATTGAAATCACGATCGGTCATGTATTCGGGGCGGAACTCGGTGCCGATTTTCTTGGCCGTCCAGCGAGCGGTAGCCGGCATCACCTGCATCAGGCCCGAGGCGCCGACATGTGACTTCGCATCCATCACAAAGCGCGACTCCTGCCGAATCAGGCCGTAGACATAGGCAGGGTCAACCCCAACTTCGCGCGCTTTCGGCAGCAGAGCTTGCTTGTGCGGGGTCGGGTAGCGCTGGCCCATATCGATTTCAAGCCGGCTGCGCTCGCTGGTGTTGATGCAGCGATCCCAGATTTCCCGGTCGCAGGCCTCTTGAGCCGCAGCGCGAAGCTCACGGTCGCTCATGCGCATGAGGCTGAAGTTCCATTCCCTCACGCCCTCATTGCGCAGGCCAATGTCGATCAGCAGCAATGCACTGTTCAGCCCTGGATGGGTTTGTGTCTGTTTGCGCTCGGCCGGTGTCAAGGGGCTGGGCATGGCCGGGAGTTGCAAGGTTAGGCCGAGCTCCTCGGCGGCCAAGCGGCCGTAAAAGCTCAGCGGCGAGACGATGGCCTGCAGCATGCCGCGCGCCTCTGCTCGGAGGGGCTCACCCGCCGCGCCCTCAGAGGCGGTAGCGAGCAGCGCCCGGGCGCGCCAGAACTGCCAGGCCGGGTCGGCCTGATCGGCCGGGCTCAGGCTCGCAATGGCGCGCAAAACCTGCTGCCACTGCCCACTGCGCAGCGCGGCTCTGGCGGCCCAGACCAGGGTGTCGTTGCTCCATTCCAGGGGCTGCTTATATTTGGATTGATGCTTGTGCGCGCGCTCGAAGTAGGCCAGCGCTTCGGGCTGCAGTTTGAAGGCCGCTTGGCGGCCGATCTGTGCCCAGACCCAGGCGGCCAAGTCATGCGGCAGTTCCGCTTCCCAGCGTTTGATCATCAGCTCCGCTGCTTGGCTAGGGTCTGCCGCCGCGACCCGCATCAGTGCCAAGGTCGCCAGCTCGGTATGCATGCGCGCACCGCCTTTGGCTTTGCGGCTGATGA
>CAUPEV010000303.1:0-3710 GCA_963510335.1 uncultured Roseateles sp. | reverse complement strand
GCCGCTTCCAGCGTCTCACCCATGCGGTAATGGGTGACGCCGGCGGAGAAGGTGACGAAAACATCCTTGCCCACGTGCATGAAAAGACTGGCCGACCAAGCGCGCTGCAGGCGTTGCAGCACGGCCTGGGCTTCATCCAGCGGCGTGTTCGGCAGCATCAAGACAAATTCCTCGCCGCCGTAACGGGCGACCAAGTCACCGGGCCGTAGCTCGCTGGAGACGCGCTCGGCCAATGACTTCAAGGCAATGTCGCCGGCGCCATGCCCCAGGGTGTCATTCAAACGTTTGAAGTTGTCGATGTCGAGCAAGGCCAGCGCTATTTTTGCGACCTCGCCGGTGTCATTTGCTTCGTCTCCGCTGCCCCGATCACTCTTGGCCGGCTGGGTGGAGATGGCTGCAAGCAGGCCACGCCGATTGGCGATCTGGGTCAGCTGATCGGTTTGCACTTCGTTGGACATGCGGCGCAACTCACCTTCCAGCTCGACTACCTTCTGGCTCAGGCTGCTGGCGCGCTCATGCTCCAGGCTCAGGCGATCCTGCGTTTGCTTCACCAGTGACTGCACGCTGCGGCTTTCTTCCACCATTTCGCGCACCACGCCGGCCAGACTCTCCAGCGTGTCGGCCTTTTCGATCACCTCGGCGTAGCGACCGATGCTGTTCTGGAAGCGATCGGTGTGCTGGCCCAATTCGCCCAATTCGGCCAGCATTTGGTGTATCAAAGACTTCAGCGAATCGCGTGCCCGGCTGCGTTCGTCGCGCAACTGGCGTTGCCGCTCGCGGGTGCCGCCCAGCATCTCGGTGACCGAGCGCACACCGCGGCCGCTGAGCCCTTGCTCCAGCGTGTCGTTCATGGCTTCGCATTGGCCGCGCGCCCAGGAGTCGTCTTCAGCCAAGTCGACCAGGCTGGCGCTGAGTTCGCGGCACAGCTGCCCCAGCTCGCCGAACATATGCTGGCGGTGATCCAGCATGTGGCGAGCCCGTTTGCACAGCAGTTCGATCTGCTCGGCCGCTGCTGGTGTCGCGCCGCCCTGCAGCAAATCGCGGTGGGCTACGTCAAGCTCAGCCATCAATTCGTCGGCATAACCTTCAGGGCTCTTCAGCGCGTGTTGAACCGTGCCGTGCAGTGATGCGCCGACCGAGGGCCAGGAGCCGAGGGCGCTTGCATGGGCCGCCGCAGGGAGGGCGGCTAGGGATGTGGGTGTGGGGGTGTCGACCATGGCCGCTGCAGTGCCCATTTGGGTGCTCGCGAAGTCTTCACCCATCAAGAACTGGCTGGGTGTGCCCGCATTGTCATCGGTGGTGGCAATGCTGGCGTCATCGAGATCAGAGTCCCAGCTGCTGAGCAAAGCTTTCATCCGCTTGAGCAGGCGTGGTGAGTCGCTGCGGCTGCCTTCAAGGGCGCGCTGTAAACCGTCCTTCTTCTTCGCCATGGTCCATTGCCGGCCGCCACGTTCAAGCCCGCGCACCAAGCGCTCGATTACCTGTGCCGTGGCCTCGGCCTGCGCAGCCGGCCCTTCGCTTTGATGCAGGCGCTCAACTTGTTGAATCGCATCGGCCCAGCGCCCCTCACGGATGCAGACCTGCAGATCCAGCCGCGTCTGGCTATTGCCTATGCCCAGTGCCAGCAGTTTGCTCAACAAGGTCTGGGTGGCTTCTGGCAAGGCGGCGGGGGCTGCTTCGGTACCGGATTCGACCGCATAGGCGCGGGCGTAGTTTTCAGGGGTTGGCTCGAGTTGCGCCTGACCCAGCCGAACCAAGGCAGCCTTGGCGATCTGCGCAGCAGGCACGCGAGGCGAGGCGGTGCGACGCTCATCCATCGGGAACTCCTATCGAATACCGCCGGTGGGGCGAAGGGCGTCAGTTGGGTCGAACTCAATTTCGGGGTTCGAGTCGGCGGTCGCTCTGGCGATCCAGGGGGCTTTGCGCGGCAGCACGGTTTGCGCCAACCAGAGCTCAACCTCTTCTGGCGGAAGCGGTTTGCTGAACAAGAAACCCTGCATCAAGCTGCAACCCAGACGGTGCAACACATCCATCTGGCGCATGGTCTCGACGCCCTCGGCAATCACCCGCAAACCCATGGCGCGAGCCAGGGCAATGATGGCAGTGACGACGGCCGAGCTTTGCGGCGTGATGCCGAGGTCGCGCACAAAGGTGCGATCAATCTTGACTTCCGAAATCGGCAAAGTGGTCAGGTAAGCCAGCGAGGAGTAGCCGGTGCCGAAGTCATCGATGGAAATCTCAACCCCGACCTCGTTGAGCCGGTGCAGCGAAGGGATGACGTTTTGCAGATCCTTCATCAAATTGTTCTCGGTGATCTCCAGTTGGATCGCCCGGTGCGGCACGCAATCGGCGCTGACACATTGATGAATATGTTCAACCAGATCCGAGCGCTCGAACATGCGGCTGGGCAGATTGACCGCGATGGAGTCGGAGAAGCCGAAGTTGAGTTGCCAGACCTTGGCCTGCCGTGCGGCTTCTTTCAAGGCCCATTCGGACAGCGGCACGATCAAGCCGGTTTCTTCAGCCAGCGGAATGAAGTCGCCGGGCGGAATCAGCTTGCCGTCGCGCTTCCAGCGCATCAGCGCCTCGGCGCCCACCATCCGGGCACCGCGCACATCGACCTTGGGCTGGTAATGCAAAACGATTTCACCGCGCTCCAGCGCCTTGTGCAGTGCACTTTCCAACTCGAGCTTTTCACGCCCCTGGCCAGCCAGCTGTGGGGTATACAGGGCCGAGGCATTGCGCCCTTGGGCCTTGACGGCGTACATGGCCACGTCGGAGTTGCGCAGCAAGTCGGCCATGCTGTCACCGTCGCGCGGGTAAATCGCGATGCCAATGCTGGCCGTCACAAAACACTCTTGGCCTGAAAGCAGAATTGGTTCACGCAAGGCCGTCAGCACACGCTCGGCCACACGTTCGGCATCACTGTCGTCGGCCACTTCGGGCAGCAGCGCGACGAACTCGTCCCCACCGAGCCGGCCGACCGCTTCGAGGGTCCGGTGCGAGCGCCCGCCTATGGTCTCGAGCATGCCTTCCATCACTTGATCGGAATGCCTGACGCAGCCGCGCAGGCGCCGCCCAACCTCGACCAATAACTCGTCGCCGGCGGCGTGCCCCAAGGTGTCATTGATGATCTTGAAGCGATCCAGATCGATCAGCAGCAGGCCAACTTCATGGCCACCGCGCCTGGCTTGTTCAATCGCTCGCTCAACCCGCCAAATCAACTGGCGCCGATTGGGCAGGCCGGTCAAGGCATCAAAATGCGCCAATTGACGAATCCGGTCCTCGGCGTGGCGGCGGTCGGTGACGTCTTGCATCACGCCGGTGTAACCATTGGCATTGCCGAGTTCATTGAACTCGGGTTCCGCTTCGATATGCACCACGCGCTGGCGTCCATCCAGCAGAGTGACGGTGAGGTCGGTCACCAGCACCGAGTTGTGCGCAATCACGTCGCGCAGCAAGCGCAGGAAGAGCGCACGCTCCTCATGCGGCACCATGCGCATCACGCCAATGAAATCCAGCCCTTCATGGGGGCCGCGACCGAATACCCGCAGCGCTTCTGTGGCAAGGGTAAAGCCGCCGCCGGTGTGCCATTCGAAGCTGCCCATACGGGCAAGGTCTTGGGCGCGCGCTAGGCGCGCCTTGCTGCGCTCCAACTCAATGCGGGTGCGTGAGGAGCGCAGCAGATAGCGCAGTCGCCCGGCCAGCAG
>CAUPEV010000302.1:0-3756 GCA_963510335.1 uncultured Roseateles sp. | reverse complement strand
GGCCGATCTCTCGACCTCTTTGCTGAACATATCCTAGGCAACCTGGAAATTGCCAGCCCGCATCGCTGCCAAGCCTAGGTCTAAAACCTTGTACGGTGGGTAGGGTTGCAACACTGCCAGCATCTGCTTGAAATGACTGGCCTCCGTGGTGCGCCCCATTTCATTCAAGAGCAAGACCAAGTTTGACATGGCTTGCGTATTGCCTGGCTCTTGCGCCAAGACATGGCGCAAGGCCGGTTCGGCCAGAGCCAGATCGCCGTGGCGTCGATAGACCACAGCCAAGGTGTTGTAGGCGGCCAGCAGCTTGGGGTCGGCATTGAGAGCCGCACGGGCCCACCAATAGGCCTCATCGATCTGACCCGCCTGCAGATTCTCAGCAGCACGATTGTTCATGAACATCGCAACGATGGTGTGCTCCTCGATCACCTGCGTACGTTGCCGACTGCCCGGTGGCTGGCGAAGGAAGTCGACCGTCAGCATGCTTGAGTCGGGCGCCACATCATGGTTTTGCGAAAGACTGCGTCCCAAACTCAAATTGACATGCCCGGAGAGAAAATACAAATCCCCGGTGCGACTCCACACCTCATCCACATAGACGCTTTGATAGCGCACCGGCAGATTCAGCTGCTTGGCAAAAGCGGCGGTCATGATGACCAGCGACAAGCAGTTGCCCCGCCGGTCGGCGAAGGCTTGCGCCGCGTTGCGCGTGTCTCCGGAGTCGTATTCGAGCTGCAGCGAGCTCTTGTTGTAGAGCGCATCAAGCAGACCCTGGCGGCTGCCCTTGCTGCGCAGTTGCGCTTGCATACCGAAGTCCAGATAGTCTTGCATTGCCGGGCTGAACATGAAGACCTGCTCGGCGCTAAGGTCCTGGGTCGAGGGTTTGAACAAGGTGTCTTGAAACAGCTTCACGGGCACCGGCGCCATGGGCGCGGTGGCGCAGCCAGACAAGAAAACAATCAGCAAGAGGCTGATCCATGAGCAGCTCCTGGACTTCATGGCGGCTCCAATCTCGAAGTGTGGCGGGGATTCCAGCGAGTCGGGCATCTGTTCATGCCCAAGACCCACAATGATCCTACTGCTGGGTCTGCTGCAGCGCTACTGCGCTGATCCCGGCAAAACCGCCGTCCATCCCATCACTCGGTTACGCTTCGCCCGATGAAATCTTCGACAAGCATTCCAGCAAGCGCTCAGGCGCCGGCGCCTGCCGCCGAATTTGGTCGCCCGCTCAAAGGTTGGCGCCTGCGGGCCTACACCATCATTTTTGAGGCCGACACCAAAGCCGGCCGCAATTTCGACCTCAGTCTGATGGTGGTCGTCTTGCTCAGCCTGCTCTTGGTCACACTGGAAAGCGTATCCAGCTTCAAAGCAGTGCATGAAGGCTGGATGCGCTGGGCAGAGTATGTTTTCACCGCGCTCTTCACGCTCGAGTATCTGTTGCGCCTGATCTGTGTACGCAAGCCGCTGCGCTACGCGAGCAGCTTTTTTGGCATCGTCGATCTGCTGGCCGTGCTGCCCATTTATCTGGCCTTCTTCTTTCCCGAGCTGTATGCGCTGGTCGACGTGCGCGTGCTGCGCCTGCTGCGGGTGTTCCGCATCTTGAAGCTCAACGCCTATGTGTCAGCCTATATGAATTTAGGGCGGGCCCTGCGCGCCAGTGCCAGCAAGATCTTGGTGTTCTTGTCGGCGGTGCTGATGATTGTGTTGATCATGGGCACGGTCATGTATGTCGTGGAAGGGCCCGAAAACGGCTACACCAGCATCCCCGTCAGCGTCTATTGGGCGATTTCGACCGTGACAACTGTCGGCTTTGGCGACATCACCCCCAAAACCGATCTCGGCCGCGGCATTGCTTCGCTGATGATGCTCTTGGGTTGGGGCGTGCTGGCCGTGCCGACCGGCATCATGACGGCAGAAATGGCAGCCCAACGCGTCGGCGAAGCCGCCATGCTGACCACCCGCACCTGCCACGCCTGCTTGCGTGAAGGCCTGCAGGCCGACTCGCACTACTGCCGCCATTGCGGCGCGCCGCTGCCCGAATACCAACGTGACTGAACCCCTAGTTCCGATGATGCCCAAGTTCAAACCGCCAAGCAGCCAGCCCTACGGCTGGATCATTTTTTGGATCGCGCTCGGCGCGGCCGTCTTCAGCACCGTTTGGTTGACGGCAAAAAAATTGAGCCCGACACCGCCGCGCTCGATTGTCATGGCGACAGGCAGCCCAGACGGTGCCTATCACCAGTTTGGTCTGAAGTACCAAGCCCTGTTGAAACAGCAAGGTATCAACTTGACGCTGCACCCGTCGACCGGTTCGGTGGAGAACTTGGCCTGGCTGAATGAGGGCAAAGCCGATGTGGGCTTTGTTCAGGGCGGCTTGGGGCCACTGGCCACCGCCGCGCACACGCGCGCTGCAAATATCGAAGCCTTGGCCGATGACGCTGCACAAGCCACGCCGCTGCGTTCGCTGGCCACGATTGGCCATGAGCCGGTGTGGATCTTTTCTCGTGATTTGAAACTGTCGGCGGGCCTGGGTGCGTTGAAGGGCCGGCGCGTGGCAATCGGTCTGCCCGGCAGCGGCAATCAGAAAATCGCGCTGGAATTGCTGTCCAGCTACGGCTTGCTGGGCGCACATCAGGAGCCCCTGGGGGAAACTCAACTGCTCACCGTCGGTGGGCTGGCTGCCGCCGAGATGCTGATCAAGCATGACATCGACACCTTCATCTTGGTGGCTTCCGTGCATGCGCCTGCCGTGCAAAAGCTGCTGGCTGCCGATGGACTGCGCCTGACTTCGCTGGTCCACGCCGAGGGGCTGGCGCGACGCCTGCCCTATTTCCAAACCGTCAGTCTGAAACGCGGCTCGGTGAACCCCATGTTGGACCGGCCGGCCGAAGACATCACCTTGCTCTCCACCAGCATCAACTTGGTCGTGCAAGAGGACCTCCATCCGGCCTTGGCCTTTTTGCTTCTGGAAGCAGCTGGGCAGGTTCACCGAGCACCAAGTTTGCTTGCCAGGCCGGGCGAATTCCCCAGCCCCTATGGCACCGACTTCGCCTTGGCAGATGAGTCAACGCGCTACTTCAAGAACGGCCGGCCTTTCTTGCAGACCTATCTGCCCTTCTGGCTGGCCAATTTGGTGCAAAGGATGGCTTTGCTGATCCTGCCCTTGCTGGCCTTGATGTTGCCGCTGCTGCGCTTGCTGCCCTGGTTGCGCAGTTGGCGCCAAAGCAGGCGCCTTTATCGCCACTACGGTGAACTGAAATTCCTGGAGCAAGACCTGCTAACCCGTCAACTGAGTGCAGCAGAGCGAGCCCAGGCGCAAGAACGCTTGAGCCGCATAGAACAAGACATCCAGAGCACGCGCTTCCCGCTCGACTTCAGCGACCGCGTCTACACTTTGCGCCAGCATGTGGAGCTGGTGCGCAGCGGCCTTGCAACACCGCCCCCCTAGCTTGAGCACGGCGCTGAGTTTTGTGTTTTGCGTTCGGCATGACATGCAAGAATAGGTCAACAACAAGGCAAGCGAGGCGGAGCTTATGACGCGCATTCAGGCCGGCGGCATGCCAAGGGCGGGGAGCAAACTTCGCTGCCATTGCGTCGGCCGTTGTGCTGCTTTCGGCTTGCGCTTGGCTTTCGCCTTGAGCCTGCTGCTGGTCCTGACAAGAACTTACGCGAACGAGACGCTGCGTTTGGCTGTCTCGATGAGCCCTCTGTCCTTGCCAATTTTCGTCGCCGAGCAACAAGGTTATTTCCGCGAAGCGG
>CAUPEV010000301.1:0-3885 GCA_963510335.1 uncultured Roseateles sp. | reverse complement strand
GGCAACAGTGGCCGTTGCGATGGTGCCGTCAATCTGGATCACGTTGTCGCTGGACAGATCATGCAAGCCGTTGCCCGAGCCCTTGTCGGCATAGGCGACAGCGCAGCCGCGCTTGAGCCCCCATTCACCCGCCGTGCCAATGGCGCCGTAGACACCGCGCGAGCCGGACGAGGTCGCGGTGACGATGCAGGGATTCTTAACATCAAAGCTGCTCGGCACTTGCACCATCAGCACGACGTTCTGGCTGCCCTTGCCGTCGTCGGCGACGGCGATGTATTCGGTGCCGGCAACCTTGCCTTCGCCGAGCGTGTCGGCGCCGGTGATGTCGATATTGGGGCCGTACAGGCGCGTGAAACCACCCACGACCGTGTAGTCAATCAAGGCGCGGTAGTTGTTGTAAATCGCGTTGCGGCGCAACTCGGCCACGGTCGGTGTAGCTGCAACAGCGAAGGTCGGCGCTGCGCCGGCCAAACCGGTTTTGCCAAGCCCAGCGGTCAGCAAGTCATCGCTGCTGCCGTCGTAACTCGCTTGCGCCACGGTACCCGCCACAAAGGCCGGTATAACATTGACGACCGGAGCCGGTGGGGGCGGCGGTGGCGCGGGCGCCGGGTCGTCGTCGCTGCCGCAAGCAGCCAGCAAGAATGGCGTGGCAATCAACAGGGCCTGCTGACGCAGGGTTTTGGACAAACGGCGAGAGGTCTTCATGGCATCGTCTCCTTTGGAATATTCTGGGTCTCGAATTCACAGGGGCACATGCCACACAGGCGAGCGCCCTCGCCGCGCTTGTCATACAGCCGCGCGAATAATCGGTTAGCCTACGCAGCCATGGATGCAGCAGTAAGCCCCAAAACTACGCCAGGGTTTTCCCCAGCCGACGCCTTCGCGGACCTGAGTCCCTTGGGGCTAGCGCTGTCGCACGAGCGCGTGCTGACCTGGGTCAACCCGAGTTTTGCGGCCATGTTCGGCTTTGAGACCAAGGAATTGATCGGCCAAAGCTTTGCCCTGCTCTTCCCCACCGAGGCCGAGTTCAAACGCATAGGCCAGCGCATTCAAACCGCCATGCTGGGCTGCGGCAGCTATCAGGATGAGAGGCTCATGCGACGCCGCGACGGCCGACTACATTGGTTCCGAGTCCACGGTCATGCGCGCGATATGAGCGCGCCCTTTCTTGAGACGGCCTGGACCTTCGAGCCCGTGTTCACCAAAGAGTGCGACTCCGAAGCGCTGACGCCGCGTGAGCGCGAGGTTCTGACGGCCATGGCGGCCGGGCAAACCGCCAAGGAATCCGCCAAGCTGCTGGGCCTGTCGCCACGCACGGTCGAGAAGCTGCGTGCCGGCCTGCGTCAGCGCTATGACGTTCACAATGCGGCCGCCTTAGTCGGCCGGGTATTGGGCGCAAGCACTGCGGGCCTGGGTCAGAATGTGCCCAGCTAAGGCGCTGCGGCCCGTTTACGCCCCCGAAACCTAAGTGATTACCCTAGCGCAATGCTACGTAAAGGAAGTTCCCGTGCCAGGTCTTGCCTTTACGCCCTACATTGGGCGCTCAACTTCAATCGTGCCCTGATCGGGTGCGCCGATGCACAGTGAGCGAACTCATTCTCGAGACCCGCGGACTCAGCAAGGACTTCAAGGGCTTCACCGCCGTTGACGGTGTCGACCTGCGAGTCCAGCGAGGTGCGATTCACGCCTTGATCGGCCCGAACGGCGCCGGCAAGACGACCTGCTTCAATCTGCTGACCAAGTTTTTGGAGCCGACGCGCGGCAGCATCCACTTCAATGGCGTCGACATCACCGGCGAAAAGCCGGCCGAAATTGCCCGCCGCGGCGTGATTCGATCCTTCCAGATTTCGGCGGTGTTCCCGCATCTGACGGTGCTGGAGAACGTGCGCATCGGCTTGCAGCGCTTCACCGGCACCAGCTTCCATTTCTGGAAAGGCCTGACCGGGCTGAAGCAGCTTGATGCCCGTGTGCTTGCGCTGTTAGAGCTGGTGGATCTGCGCGATATGGCGGCAATCAAGGCCGGTGATCTGCCCTACGGCCGCAAGCGCGCGCTGGAGATCGCCACCACCATGGCGATGGAGCCCACGCTGATGTTGCTCGACGAACCTACCCAGGGCATGGGCCACGAGGACGTGGACCGCGTCACCGCGCTGATCAAGCGCGTCGCCGAGGGGCGCACCGTCTTGATGGTTGAACACAATATGAAGGTCGTCTCAAAAATCGCTGACCGCATCACCGTGCTGGCGCGCGGCGCCGTGTTGGCCGAAGGCGATTACGCGGAAGTCTCCAAACACCCGGCCGTGCTGGAAGCTTATATGGGCAGCGAAGCGGCCGAACTCCAGGGAGCACATTGATGATGGATTTGACAGGCGCAGCGCCGGGCCGCCCCAAGCAAGCCTGTGTCCCCTCGGGGGACCGACCGATGTACTCGTCGGGCGAGGGGCTCATATGACAGCCGCACTCGAAATATCAAATCTGCACGCCTGGTACGGCGAATCCCACATCCTCCACGGCATCAATCTGTCGGTTCAAAAGGGTCAGGTCTTGACCCTGCTGGGTCGTAACGGCGCCGGCCGCACCACCACGCTGCGCGCCATCATGGGCTTGACCGGTGCGCGCAAGGGCTCGATCAAGGTGCATGGCAGCGAGACCATAGACATGGCCACGCACCGCATCGCGCATCTGGGGCTGGGCTATTGCCCGGAGGAGCGCGGCATTTTTGCCTCGCTGACGACCGAAGAAAACCTGCACCTGCCGCCGCGTTTGAGCGGAGGCCGCGCCACGCCGATGAGCGATGCGCAGATCTATCAGATGTTCCCGAATCTGGCCGAGCGCCGCCACAGCCCCGGCACGCGGCTGTCCGGCGGCGAGCAGCAGATGCTGGCGGTGGCGCGCATCCTGCGCACCGGCGCCGATATCTTGTTGCTGGACGAAATCTCCGAAGGCCTGGCGCCCGTGATCGTGCAGACCTTGGCGCGCATGATCACGGCGCTCAAGGCCCAAGGCTTCACCATCGTGATGGTGGAGCAGAACTTCCGCTTCGCCGCACCCTTAGCCGACCATTTCATCGTGGTCGAGCATGGTGAAGTGGTGGAGTCTTTCTCGGCGGCCGAATTGCCGTCCAAGCAGGCCAAGCTCGATGAATTGCTCAGTGTTTGATTGATCAGTTGACTGATTTGTTCTTTGTTCGACCCAAAACCACCGCTCCAGGAGACAAGACCATGATCCCTATGTTCAAGCGCACCGCCCTCGCCTCCATTGCCGCCGTCGGATTTGCCGGCGCTGCCCAAGCGCAGATCTCCGGTGACACCGTCAAGATCGGCTTCATCACCGATATGTCCAGCGTCTATGCCGACATCGACGGCGCCGGCGGCGTTGAAGCGATCAAGCTGGCGATCGCCGATATGAAGGGCATGGCTGCCGGCAAGAAGATCGAACTGATTTTTGCCGACCACCAAAACAAGGCCGACGTCGCCGCCAGCAAGGCGCGCGAATGGATTGACACCCAAGGTCTGGACATGCTGATCGGCGGCACCAACTCCGGCGCCAACTTAGCCATGGCCAAGATCGCGGCGGAAAAGAAGCGGCCTTTCATGGTGATCGGTGCCGGCTCGGCCCGCCTGACCAACGAAGACTGCACGCCCTACACCGTTCATTACGCCTACGACACGGTGGCGCTGGCCAATGGCACCGGTGCGGCCGTCACCAAGGGTGGCGGCAAGAGCTGGTACTTCCTGACCGCCGACTATGCTTTCGGTGCCTCGCTGCAGAACGACACCGCAGCGGTCGTCACCAAAACCGGCGGCCAGGTGCTGGGCAGCGTCAAGCACCCACTCAATGCCAGCGATTTCTCGTCCTTCTTGCTGCAAGCGCAGGGCAGCAAGG
>CAUPEV010000300.1:0-3890 GCA_963510335.1 uncultured Roseateles sp. | reverse complement strand
CGTGCTGATGCTGGACAAGACCGGCACCATCACCCTGGGCAACCGCCAGGCCAGCGCCTTTGTGCCGGCACCGGGTGTGACCGAGCAGCAATTGGCCGACGCCGCACAACTGGCCTCGCTGGCCGACGAAACCCCGGAAGGCCGCAGCATCGCGGTGCTGGCCAAGACGCGTTTCAATCTGCGCGAGCGTGAGATGAGCGGCCTGGACGCGGTCTTCGTGCCCTTTACCGCCCAGACCCGCATGAGCGGCGTTGACCTGGCCGGCGGCCGAATGATCCGCAAGGGTGCCGGCGACGCGATTCGCCGCCATGTCGAGTCGCTCGGCGGCAGCGTGCCCAAGGAAGTGCAGATCGCGCTTGATGACGTCGCGCGCCGTGGCAGTACACCGTTAGCGGTGGCGGACGGCGCCAGGATCTTGGGCGTGGTCGAGCTGAAGGACATCGTCAAGGGCGGCATCAAGGAGCGCTTTGCCGAGCTGCGCCGCATGGGCATCAAGACGGTGATGATCACCGGCGACAACAAGCTCACCGCTGCGGCGATCGCGGCGGAAGCCGGCGTCGACGACTTCCTCGCCGAAGCCACACCCGAGGCCAAGCTGCAGCTGATCCGCGACTACCAGGCCGAGGGCCGCCTGGTCGCGATGACCGGCGACGGCACCAATGACGCACCGGCCTTGGCGCAAGCCGATGTGGCCGTGGCCATGAACACCGGCACGCAAGCGGCTAAAGAGGCCGGCAATATGGTGGACCTGGACAGCAACCCGACCAAGCTGCTGGAAATCGTCGAGACCGGCAAGCAGCTCTTGATGACGCGCGGGTCGCTGACGACCTTTTCGATCGCCAACGATGTGGCCAAGTATTTCGCCATCATCCCGGCCATGTTTGTCGGCGTTTACCCGCAGCTCACAGCCCTCAATGTGATGGGCTTGCACAGCCCGTCGTCGGCGATTCTTTCGGCGGTGATCTTCAATGCGCTGATCATCATTGCGCTGATCCCGCTGGCGCTGAAGGGTGTTGCTTATCGCGCCATAGGAGCTGCCGCACTGCTGCGCCGCAATCTGGCCATTTACGGCCTGGGCGGCCTGATCGTGCCCTTTATTGGCATCAAGGCCATCGACCTGATCCTGGTCGGCCTTCAATTGGTTTAAGGAGTTAGCAGATCATGATCAAACATCTTCGTCCCGCTTTCGTCAGCTTTGCTTTGTTGAGCTTGGTGACCGGCGTGTTCTATCCCATGTTGGTGACCGGCGTCGGCCAGAGCCTGTTCCCCAAGCAAGCCGCCGGCTCGCTGATCGCGGGCAAAGACGGCCAACCGATAGGCTCCGAGCTGATCGGCCAGAGCTTCAGCTCACCCAAGTATTTCTGGGGCCGCCCTTCGGCCACCGGGCCTATGGCCAATAACGCTGGTGGCTCCTCGGGTTCCAACCAGGGTCCCTTGAATCCGGCCCTGGCTGACGCGGTGAAGGGGCGAATCGAAGCGTTGAAGGCTGCTGATCCCGACAACAAGTTGGCCATTCCCGCCGACCTCGTGACGGCCTCGGCCAGCGGTCTGGACCCGCATATCAGCATGGCAGCGGCCCGCTATCAGACGGCTCGTGTCGTGCGCGAACGCGGCCTGGCCCACAAAGAAGTGTTGCGTCTGATCGAGGCCAATACCGAGGCCCGCGATCTGCAAGTCTTGGGTGAGCCGCGCGTCAACGTGCTCAAGCTCAACCTGGCGCTGGACGCAGCCAAGCCTTGAGTTGAACCTGAGGCATCCCCTGTTAGTTTGCGGACCCTCGGGTCCCGATGAAGCCCTCGGAAAACAGCTCATCAAGGCTTGACGAGGGAGGGGCTTCATCGCCTTTTCTCTCATACAAATTACAAACATCATGAAGAAGAACATCGCTTTGTCCTTGGCTCTGGCCACCTTGTTTGCCGGCCTTGCCCATGCCGCAGACGCTCCTACGGCCGTCACCACGCCCGAACATGCGCTGACGGGCAATCTGAGCCTCAACAGCGACTATCGCTTCCGCGGTATCAGCCAGACCTGGAAGTTGCCCGCCGTTCAAGGCGGCCTGGACTATGCCCACAGCAGCGGCTTCTACGCCGGCACCTGGGCTTCCAATGTCTCGGGCAATAGCTATAACAACGGGGCCGGCTTGGAGCTGGATCTGTACAGCGGCTACAAACTTGGCCTGGGGCAAGACCTGACCCTGGATCTGGGTGCCTTGGTCTATGTCTACCCCGGCGCCACGCTCAACAGCGCACCCGGCGTGGCCACCGACAAGAAGTACACCAATGTCGATCTTTACGCAGGCCTCACGGTCGGCGCCTTCAGCGCCAAGCTGTTGGTCGCCGCCACCGATTACTTCGGCCTCAACAGCGACACCGCCGGTTTTGCCTATTTCAGCAGCCTGGCCGCAAATGGCAGCTCCAAGGGCACGGCCTATCTGGACCTGAACTACAACTTCGATTTGGGTCAAGGACTGACCCTGGGTACGCATCTGGGCTATTTGAAGGTGCGCAACTACGGTGATCTTTCCTATGCCGATGCCAAGCTGTCGATCACCAAAGAAATGCTGGGACTGAATTGGACCGCCGCCGTTGTGGGCACCAACGCCAAGAGCGAGTTCTATCAAGCCGGCAACGCCGCCGGACTGGACGCCAAGAAGCTGGCGACGACTGGCCTGCTTGTGAGCGTTGCCAAGACCTTCTAATCACCAAGTTCAGGGGACAATGCGGCGATGCTGATCAATTGCGCGGCTTATCAACATGGCAGGAAGCTCGCCGATCTGGCGCCCGACCGCCCACATGACTTGTCCTCCTATCTGGAGTTGCCCGACTGTTTTGTCTGGGTCGCGCTGCGCGATGCCGATGCAGCCGAACTGGAGCCCTATCGGCGCCTTTTCAATCTGCATCAGCTGGCCGTTGAGGACGCTACCCATGGCCACCAGCGCCCCAAGGTCGAGGAGTACGGCGAGGATCTGTTTGCCGTCATGCATCTGGTCGATTGGGTCGGCGGTGACTTGAGCCTGGGCGAGGTGGCGGTGTTCGTTGGGCCCAACTATGTGTTGTCGGTGCGCAGCGGCAGCAAGCTGCATTTCTTGGGTGTGCGTGAGCGCTGTGAGCGCGAGCCCGAGCTGCTCGCCCATGGCCCCAGCTTCGTGCTGTATGCGCTGATGGACGCGGTCGTAGATCGTTACTTCCCCATCGTCGATCTGCTGGAGTCGGAGCTGGAGGAGATCGAGCAGAGCATTTTTGTGCGCGGCGCCCAATTGGAAAATATTCAACGCCTGTATGAACTCAAGCGACGCTTGATGCTCTTGCGCCGCGCGGTGGCGCCTATGCTGGAGATGCTGTCCAAGCTGCATGGCGGGCGCATTCCGCCGATATGCGCGCGCACCGGTGATTACTTTCGCGATGTTGCCGATCATCTGGCGCGCATCGAGAGTGCGATCGAATCGGTGCGTGACACTTTGGGCACCGCCATCCAGGCCAATCTTTCTATGGTGGCGATCGAGGACAGCAATGTCACCAAGCGCTTGGCCGCCTGGGCCGGCATCTTTGCCGCTGCGACCGCCTTTGCCGGCATCTGGGGCATGAACTTCGAGCAGATGCCTGAGTTGAAATGGGTCTGGGGTTATCCAGCCGCGCTGGGCACCATTGTTTCCGTTTGCGGCTTGCTCTGGTGGCGCTTCAAGAAGGCGGGTTGGCTGTGAGATGGAGCCCCTCGTCCAAGGCCTACCTTGGCCGGCCCCCCGAGGGGGCGCCGACCTGGCGGTCGGCAGCGCGGGCCGGCGTGGGGCGGCCCCGCGCTCGGCCCGAAAACGAATATGACCCAACATTATTGAAGAACGCCCCGAACCCGACCAGCACCTGCAGCGCATGCGGGCGCCAGAAGAGAGCGCT
>CAUPEV010000299.1:0-3957 GCA_963510335.1 uncultured Roseateles sp. | reverse complement strand
GGCACGCCGTCCGACTGCGTGCACGTCGCGTTGACCGGCTTGCTCGGCTACAAGCCCGATCTGGTGCTGTCTGGCATCAACAACGGCGCCAATATGGGCGACGACACGCTGTATTCCGGCACCGTCGCTGCGGCCACCGAAGGCTATCTGTTCGGCATCCCTGCGATTGCTTTTTCTCAGGTCAACAAGGGCTGGGACGAGTTGGACGCTGCCGCCGCAATGGCAAGGAATTTGGTCGAGCAGGTGATCGCATCCGGCTTGAATGAAGCGTTTTTGCTCAACGTCAATATTCCCAATCAGGCTGACGCGATCAATTTGCCGCGGCGTATCACGCGTTTGGGGCGCCGACACGCGAGCGAGGCGGTGATTCGCCAGCTCAACCCGCGTGGTGAAACGATTTACTGGATTGGCCCCGCGGGTGATGCCCGGGAAGCCGGCGAGGGCACTGACTTTCACGCGACGGCCAATGGGGCGGTATCGATCACGCCCTTGCAGGTCGATTTGACGCACCACGTGGCTTTGCCGGTTTGGGGTGCACGGCTGGGCTTGCCGCTGTGAGCAACGTGCCGACGCGGCCCTCAAGGTTTCCCTTGCCCTTGGGAAAATTGGGCAAGGCCAGCACCGGCTCGGGCAGCTCTGCGCCGACACGCGATGTGTTGATGCCGCAGCGCCATTTGCGCGAAGCCGCATTGGACGCCGCGAGGAAAACCGCGCCGAGTGGCTTGGGGCTTGATTCTGCGATGGTGCGTCAGCGCATGGTGCGCCGGCTGCAGCAAGACGGGCTGCGTGATGAGCGTGTGCTGCAAGCCTTGGCGGGCGTGTTTCGACATGAGTTTGTCGACAGCGCCTTGGCAATTCAGGCCTACGAGGACACCAGCTTGCCGATCGGCCATGGCCAAACCATCTCCAAGCCCTCGGTGGTGGGGCGCATGATTGCGATGCTTTTAGGCGGAGCGACGGCGGCTCAGCAGGCAGGCTTGGGGCGGGTGCTGGAAAGTGGCACCGGTTGTGGCTACCAAGCTGCCGTGCTGGCCGCACTGGCCAAGCAAGTGGTGTCGATCGAACGGCTCAAGCCCTTGCATGACAAAGCCAAGCTCAATTTGGCTGCGGCAGCTCGGCCGAATATCCGGCTCATCTATGGTGACGGGCGGCTTGGTTTTGCGGGCGCGGCGCCCTTCGACAGCATCATTGCAGCGGCTGGCGGCGAAGACTTGCCGCAGCCTTGGTTGGACCAGCTGGCGCCAGGTGGTCGCTTGGTGGCGCCGATGGTGGCGCCGGGTGGGCGCGGGCAGGTCTTGGTCGTTGTCGATCACCTGCTTGAGGCCGGCGTTAGCCGTTTTGTTCGCAGCGAGTTCGAGGCGGTGCTGTTCGTGCCTCTAAAATCGGGTGTGATGTAAACGCTCGATGACAGGTCGGGCGTATTTTTCTGAATGCCAAGCCTGCATCGCAAGTTTGGTTTCAGCCCGTCAAAGTCAGTCCTAGCGCCGCATGCACAAGAATACTTTTCGCATTTCAACCCTTTTGCTCGCCCTTGGGTTTGCCGTTTTGGCGGGTTGCAGCACAAGCACGAACAAGGCGCCTATTGAGGAGCGGGCCATTAAAGGCGGCGCGCCCAAGACAGGCGCCGCGAATGCTCAGCCTGTACCTCAGACTGGGGCTATTGCTCCTGATGTCAAAGCTCTGCCCGGCGCCGAGAACGCCGGCAAGCCGGGCTATTACACCGTCAAGCCTGGTGACAACTTGATTCGGATTGCCATCGATAACGGCCAAAGCACGCGTGATTTGGTCAAGTGGAATGCGCTTGAGAATCCGAACCGAATTGAAGTGGGTCAGGTCTTGCGGGTGGTGCCGCCGGGTGTAGATGCCGCAGCGGTGACGACCAAGTCGGTCGCGGCGGCAAAGGTCGAAAGCCGAGCGCTGGATGCAAAGCCCGCCACAACGGCCGGCTCAGTCGCCGCCGCAACTTCGGCCGCTGTTTCTACAGCCGCTTCCGCGCCAGCTTCGTCAAGCCAAGCAACGGCTGTGGCTGCTGCGCGCGAGAACGATGAAGATCCGGTTTGGGGCTGGCCAGCGGCCGGCCAAGTCAATGTTGGTTTTGACGAGCAGCGCAATAAAGGCTTGGCGTTTTACGGCAAGGCCGGCGATGCCGTGCTGGCCGCTGCTGATGGACGCGTGGTTTATGCCGGTTCAGGCTTGCGCGGTTACGGCAATCTGGTCATCATCAAGCACAACTCGACGTATCTGACGGCCTACGCACACAACCAAACCTTGTTGGTGAAGGAAGATCAGGCGGTGCGCAAGGGCCAGAAGATTGCCGAGATGGGCTCCAGTGACTCTGATCAGGTCAAGCTGCACTTTGAGGTGCGCAAGCAAGGCAAACCGATCGATCCAGCCAAGTTGCTCCCAGGTCGCTAGAGCCTTACCGGCGCAGCGAAATTGATGCCATGAAACATCCTGCGCCAAATCATTCGTCTGCTTCATCTGTTCATACCCTCGGCAACGGCCATCTTGGCGCGGGGAATGAGTTTGAGCTCAAGTCGCCTGATGACGACGCTTCCGACGCAGCCAGCATGCCCGGCATTGCCGCTGCGCTTTTGCTCAACGGCGATGTGGAACTTGGCAATGCGCTGCAAGCGTATTTGCGCGATATTCGCCGCACGCCGCTGCTGACGCAGCAGGAAGAGTACGCCACCGCGGTGCAGGCCAGGGCTGGCAGCTTTGAGGCGCGCCAGTCGATGATTGAGCACAATTTGCGCTTGGTCGTCAGCGTGGCCAAGAATTACTTGGGTCGGGGTTTGCCCATGAGCGACCTGATCGAGGAAGGCAATCTTGGTTTGATGCACGCCATCGGCAAGTTTGATCCGGAGCGAGGCTTCCGTTTTTCAACCTACGCCAGTTGGTGGATTCGTCAGAGCATCGAGAGCGCATTGATGCATCAGGCCCGGCTGGTACGCCTGCCGGTGCATATCGTGCGCGAACTCAACCATGTGTTGAAAGCCCGCCGTGCTTTGGAAGCCTTGCAGGTGCAAAGCGGCGGTGTCGGCAAAGTCAGGGTCGAGGATGTCGCCGCTGCAGTGGGCCGGCCCGTGGCCGAGGTGGCTGAATTGCTGGCCTATGCTGAGTTGCCCAGTTCGCTGGACTCGCCGGCCGAGCGTGGTGTTGAAGGCGGCGATACGGTGATGGACCTGGTGGCCGACGAGCAAGCGCTGGATCCGCTTGGATTGCGGCTTAGCCATGAGGTGGAGGCCTTGCTTGAGCATGGTTTGGCGGCGCTGAATGAGCGCGAGCGGGAGGTCTTGGCCGGCCGCTATGGCTTGGCGGATCGGGAGCCGGAGACCTTGGATGTCTTGGCAGTTCGGCTTCATCTGACGCGCGAGCGAATTCGGCAGATCCAGATTGAAGCCTTGGCCAAGCTCAAGCGCAATATGGCGCGGCATGGCATCGACCGCGATTCGGTTTTTTAGTGCCTGATGTTTGAGCGGCGCCGAATCTAGCGGTGAGGGCTGGGATAATCCGGCCATGACTCAACAATCAGAATGGCTCAAGGTCGAATCCATGGACCTGGACGCCCAGGGCGTCGCCCACAACGAAGAAGGCAAAGTGGTGTTCATCGAGGGCGCTTTGCCCGGTGAAGAGGTGCAAGTCACCGTTGGCCGCAAGAAAAGTAGCTGGGAGCAGGGCACGCTGGTGGCAATGCGGCGCGAAAGCTCGCAGCGTGTCACGCCCGGTTGCCCGCATGCCGGCCTGCACGCGGGCTCTTGCGGCGGCTGCAAGATGCAGCATTTGCACGCCGGCGCGCAAGTCGCCGTCAAGCAGCGCGTGATGGAGGACAACCTCTGGCACCTCGGCAAGGTCAAGCCCGAGATGGTCTTGCGCCCGATCGAAGGCCCGACCTGGGGCTATCGTTACCGGGCGCGCTTCTCGGTCCGCTATGTGATCAAGAAGAGCATGGTCTTG
>CAUPEV010000298.1:0-3983 GCA_963510335.1 uncultured Roseateles sp. | reverse complement strand
GGCGTCATTGGCCACGCCGCAGTCGACGATGGCCCAGCCGTTCACACCGTCCACTTGGTCGCGGAGCAACCACAAATTGATGTGATCGAGCGCGAAGGGCAGGCCCATGCGCACCCAGCGTACGCCAGCTGCAATCTCCAACACGCCTCCGGCCTCGGGCAGTGCATCACCCAGTGGATAGTGGAGTTCTGCTTCTCTATGATTTGCCATGCTTGTCTCTTTGCTCGGGCGCTGCGCTACACAAGGTCGTAAACTTCCGTTTACGTTAACGTCACTGAGGCTCCAGTTTAGCTATGACCACCGAAGCTCGCTCGCTCGCCACTGCCGAGGGCCAGGGCCGCTTGTTCACCATCACGGAGTTGGCGGCCGAGTTCGACATCACGCCGCGTGCGATCCGCTTTTATGAGGACATGGGTTTGCTCGAGCCTTCGCGCTCGGGCCGCAACCGGGTCTACACCCACCGTGATCGCACCCGTTTGAAGCTGACCTTGCGCGGCAAGCGCCTGGGGCTGACGTTGCAGGAGATCAAGCAATTGGTCGATATGTATGACGCATCAAGTGGTGCGGAGCCGCAGCTGAAGGCTTTTTTGCAGGTCTTGCAGCAGCATCGCCAAGCCTTGGAGCAGCAGCTTGATGACATCGAGATCACCTTGGCCGAAATCAGCCAACATGAGGAACGCTGCAAGAGCTTGCTGGCCCAGGGTAAGTAAGGTCTGCTCGTTTGAAGTCGAGGCTCTAAGATCGCGGCTCAGTTCTCCCTCTTGCCCCCTGCTGCATGGCATCAGCCCATGCGTTTGTTTGCTGGGGCCGTTTTGATCAGTGCCTTGCCGGCCTTGATGCCTGAGTTGGCTGGTACCGAACCATGGCCGGTTCAGGCCGGCTTTGACTTGAATTGAGTGAAAGCCAGAGCCGATATGCGCAGCAGACTTGCTCGACTCAGCATCCGTCAGCAGATCTATGCCTCGGTGTTGCTGGTGTGTTTGCCTCTGACCTTGATGCTGGCCTGGCAGTTGGCGGTCGACCTCGCCCATGTGCGGCGCGACGCCGATCAGCGCGTGCATCTTTTAACTCGCGGTGCGGCCGCCAATCTCAGCCGGTATTTCGCTGAGCAAGAAGCTTTCCTGGCCAGGCTGGCCGAACTGCCGGCGATACGGGCCATGGACGCTCAGCGCTGCGAAACTTTGCTGGGTGACTTGCTGGTGCTGGATCCGCGCCTGAACACACTTGCGCTGCGCGATTTGCAGGCCCGGCCGGTCTGCTCGGCCTTGCCCAATCCCACGCCGGCGGCTGTGCTGAGCCAGGAGCCGGAGTTCGCCGCGGCGCGGGACAGCGAAGGATTCATGGTGGGCGGAGCCGTGCGCGTCAAGCCCGCCGGTCCCTGGGTTTCGATCTTGACCTATCCGGTTCGCAATTCGGCGGGGGAGAGAATCGGTTTGATTCGCACCGTCGTTGACTTGCAAAAACTCAGCGCCGAATTGCTTGCCGGCCTGCCTGCAAATGCGCTCGCCACGGTCGTGGATAGCCATGAATTGATTGCTTTGCGTTCGGTCGATGCCCGCAAGTACATTGGCTTTGCGGCGCCCACAGCCGGCACACAGGCGGCGCAGCGCCAGCGCGACGGCTATGTCTCTGTGCAAGGCATGGACGGTGTTTTGCGCCGCATGGCCTACACCACGCTGCCGGGCAGCAACTGGCGCGTTGTGGCCGGCATGCCCGAAGCCGAGGTGCTGGCCGAGTTCCACGCGGCCTTGCGCCTCACGGTGATCACGGGCATGGCCGTGTTGGCGCTGGCTTTGCTGCTGGCCTGGCGTTTGGGCTTGAGCGTGGCGCGGCCGATTGATCATTTGGCCAATACCGCTAGGCGAGTCGCCGAGGGAGATCAATCGGTGCGGGCCGAATTGGCCGGGAGTGCCGATGTGCGCCAAGTTGCGGCGCAGTTCAATCGCATGCTCGACGCTTTTGCACTTGAAGCCAAGGTTCGGGAGCAAGCCTTCGCCGATCTGCAGCAGAGCGAGGCGCGTTTTCGTGCCTTGATCGAGCTCTCTTCAGACTGGTATTGGGAGCAGGACGAGAATTTCCGTTTCACCAGCATGACGGGCTTGAACGGGGTGGCGCTGAATCGCAAGCGCGAATCGCGGATAGGCAAGACGCGCTGGGAGTTGCCCTCGGTCGATATGGACGAAGCCGTGTGGCGCGAGCACCGCGCGCTGCTGGAGCGCCACCAGCGATTCGATGATTTCGAGATGAGCCGGATCGAGAGCAATGGGCAACTGGCGGTCTATCTGAGCTCGGGTCTGCCCAGGTTCGACGCCGACGGCAAGTTCCTCGGCTATCACGGCGTGGCGCGCGATATCACTGCAGCCCGGAGCGCAGCGGCCCTGCTGAGCGCGACCGTTGAGCGCTATCAGCAGGTGCTGGCCAATGTCCATTACGGCATTTTGTTGGTCGACAACGAGGGCAGCGTCGAGTACGTCAATCAGACCTTCTGCGATATGTTTGGCCTTCAGCGCGATGCAGAAGAATTGATAGGTCTGGACAACCACGCCATGATGAGTGCCGCCAATCTGGGTCTGGCCAACCCGGCAGCAGGTGTGGTGCGGGTGGACCAGCTGCTGGCAGGAGGCAAGGCAGTGCATGGCGAAGAAGTCGCCTGCAGCAATCAGCGCACGCTCTTGCGCGACTTTGTGCCGCTTGCCGTCAATGGCGAGCCGCGCGGCCGTCTGTGGGTCTTCCGTGACATCACCGAGCGGCAAAGAACTGCCTTGGCCTTGCAACTCAACGAGAGCCGCTTGCGCATGGCCGAAGAGCTCGCCGGCATTGGCAGCTGGGTTTGGCCGGTGAGCTCGGGAGAGGCAGTCTGGTCCGACCAGATGTTCAATATCTACGGGCGCAGCCGAGCCGATGGATTGCCCGCAGTGGACGCTTGGCGAGACTCCATTCACCCCGACGACAGTGAGCGTATGAGCCACGCCATCGCGAGGGCGCGCGCATCAGCGCAGCAAAGCAACATCGACTTCCGTATCTATGCGCAGGACTCGGGCGAGCTCCGCTATATCGCCTCAAAATGGGTGTCCGTGGCCGATGCCCAGGGTCAGGTCTTGCATGTGTGGGGCGTTGATCAAGATGTCACGGCCCAAAAGCTGGCTCAGCAAGCCTTGCAGACCACCGTGAATGAGAAAGTCGCCCTGCTCAACGAAGTGCATCACCGGGTCAAAAACAATCTGCAGGTGATCACCAGCTTGCTGCGTATGGAAGCCCGGCGTAGCGGCGAAGCGGGCATCAAGACGGTGCTGGAGGAAATGCAGGCGCGTATCCGGTCGATGTCGCTGTTGCACGAGTCGCTCTATCGCAGCGGCATTTTTGCCGCCGTTGACCTGGCCAAATACTTGCGCCAACTGGCTGGCGAAGCCTTCCGCGCACAGGCCCCGGAAGGCGGCCTTGTGCGCTTGGTGCTGGAACTGACGCCGCTTCAGATGAATATGGACCAAGCCATGCCCTGCGGGCTCTTGGTCAATGAATTGATTTCCAATTGCTTGAAGCATGGCTTTCCGCCCGGTAGCCAAGGAGTGGTGCGCGTCTCGCTGCAGCCTTTGGGCAACGCCGCACTTTGGTGTTTGCAAGTCAGTGACAACGGTCTCGGCTTGCCGGCTGATTTTGAAGCTAGGCGAAAGACATCATTGGGTTTGCAACTCGCCACTGACCTTGCCCATCAGCTCGGTGGCGAGCTGGAGATAGGCCCCGGCCCAGGTGCAAGCCTGGGCGTCAGCTTTGCTGCGCTGCAGGCCTAGGGCCGCACCCGCGCTAGTCCCGCAGCGCCAAGATAGGTCGCATCGCCAGCGCCGCCAAGCCGTGGCGCAGGCTCGCCAGCAGCGTCACTACGAGCAGGCCCGCCAAAGCCAGCAGCTGCGGCCCTGCGCCGAGCTGCACACGGTCGGCAAACTGGGTCAAATACTGTTCGCCCAAATACCAAGTCAGTGGCAGGG
>CAUPEV010000297.1:0-4018 GCA_963510335.1 uncultured Roseateles sp. | reverse complement strand
TGAACATCTGCGCCGCCGACTGGGTTATTTGCCGCAGGATTTTGGTGTCTACCCCACTCTCAGCGCGCTGGAATTCATGCAGTATTTCGCTGCATTGAAAGGCGTGCGCGACCCGGCGCGCATCCGCCACTTGTTGGAGCTGGTGAATCTGCAAGATCACGCCAAGCGCGCAGCTGATACCTTTTCCGGCGGCATGCGCCGCCGCCTGGGCATTGCGCAAGCCCTCTTGAACGACCCCGACATCCTGATCGTCGATGAACCGACGGCCGGCCTGGACCCTGAGGAGCGCCTGCGGTTTCGCAACCTGCTGGCCGAACTGGGCTTCAACAAACTGGTCATCATGTCGACCCACATCGTCTCCGACGTCGAATGCATTGCCGGTCAATTGGCTATCATGAAAAATGGGCAATTGATGGCTTTTGAAACCCCCGAGGCGGTCCTTGCCGCAGCACGCGGCCAGGTCTGGCAAGCCAGCGTAGACACCGCTGAGTTCGAGACATTGCGGGCGCAGGTGCATGTGCTGCATGCGCAGCGCTTGGGTGAACAGATGCATCTGCGCATCGCCCACCCCTACGCACCTTGCCCCGGCGCGCGCCACGCCGAGCCCAGTCTTGAAGAAGCATTGATGGCACGCCGTTACGCGGTGCAGGAGCAAGCGGCGTGAACGCGCACCTGCTGGCGAATCTGCTGCTGACCGAGCTGAAACTGCGCAGCAGGCGGCTGAGCAGCCTTGTTGCTCTTGTGGCGATGCTGGCGCTGGCTTGGTTGATCATCGCGGCGCCGGTCGATGACTCGGCCTTGCTGGTCGTCAACGACGCGCGGGTGCTCAACACCAGTGGCGCCCTGGCCTTGAGTAGCGCGGCACTCTTGAGCCCGCTGCTGACCTTGTTTGGCTTCTTTTTGCTGCGTGGCCGCGCCGGGGACGACATGCGCAGCGGACTGGGTGGCTTGATCGCCAGCACGCCCGCGTCATCTGGGCTGATCTTGCTGGGTCGCAGCCTGGCCGGCATGCTCTATCTGAGCGTTTTGGTGCTGGCCTATATGGCCTCTACCCTGCTTTTTCAACTGACCCATGGCGTTGCGCCACTCGAGCTGGGCGTCTATCTGCAAGCCTATGCCTTCATTTTGCTGCCCAGCCTGCTTTTCACGGCCACTTGCGCCACCTTGATGGACAGCGTCAGTGCCCTGATGGGCAAGGCCGGTGATGTGCTGTATTTCTTCATATGGGTCGCCCTGCTGACCTTGATGGCGAGCATGGACAAAAACCCAAGCCAGGAACCCTCGCTGTGGCTGCTGCTGGACTTCTCGGGCATGGTCACCGGTATCTCCTATCTGAGTGCGCAGCTGGGCAGCGCCAACGTCAGTCTTGGGCTCAGCAGTTTTGACGCCACCTTGCCCACCGTCACCATGCCGCAGCTGGTCTGGCCGAACGCCCTGATTTTGACGCGCGCTTACAGCAGCTTGCTGGCCCTACTGCCGCTGCTGTTGGCAATTCGCGGCTTCCACCGCTACTCACCCGAACGAGTCAAACTCAACGCGACCGCAGCCACAAAGCGCTCGCCCATGGCCTTGCTCAACGCCGGCTTGCGCCCTTTGGGCCGGCTGGTTCAGCCCCTTTTCCATGTGGCCGCGCGGCTGCCCGGCTTGCCGGGCCAAGTGCTGGCCGACACCGCATTGAGCTTGGCTTGCTCGCCCGCCTCGGTGGCCTTGCTGATCTTGTCCGTGGCCGCTGCCGCTTTGCTGCCGCTGAGTGCACTCGGCGGCCTGCTGATCGCTGTAACGGCTTGCTGGGGCATCTTGATCAGCGATATGAGCTGCCGCGACTTCCAGGCCGACACCGAAACGCTGGGCGCGGCCATGCCGGGTGGCGAGGCCCGCCGCTATTGGCGCCAGCTGGCTGCGAGCGGCTTGCTGGGCCTGCTCTTCATGGGTTTGATTGCCTGGCGTTGGGCGCTCGCTGGCGACATGCTGCGCTGCCTGGCCTTGATCGCAGGCGTGCTGAGCATCAGCGCGCTGGCGAGCCTGCTGGGCCGGATGTCTTGCAGCGCCCGCTGCTTCTTGGGCATCTTTTTAGGCTGGCTCTATATCGCCTTGAATGCACGCGATCTGGCCGCGCTCGATGCCTTTGGCTTCAACGGTGCGGCCAATGCATTTTCGATAGGCATCTATGGCGGCCTGGCCGTCTTGGCAGGACTTTCCGGCTGGGCCTGGCAGGCTTGGCGAGGTCGCTAGAGGGCAAAAGCTCGAGAACGCTGTGCCAGTTTGAAACTGCCCAAATGATGCCTATTGCTGCCTACTTTGCTTGACTTGCCACACATGTTTTAGGCGAAACTGGGGCAGCACATTTGCAACTCGGCAAGGCCACACATGGATTGGTTTGCTCACAGTCAAGATCTCATTGCCATGGAGGCAGCCTTGGGTCGTTTGTCCGGCGCTCAGCGCTTGGATCTGCTGATCACCTTGGCTTGGCAACTGCGCCAACGCGACAGTCACCGCGCGCTGCTGCTTGCCGCCGAAGCGGAAGCGCTGCTGAGCAGCTTGCCCGAACTGGGGGAGGACGAGCGCGAGGACTGGCGCGCCCGCTTGCAATTGATCAGTGCCGAGGTGAGCTGGTTGTATGGGCAGCATGAGGCTGCCGAGCAATTGGCCGAATCGGCCTTGGCAATTTTCGCCAGAGCGGGGGAATTCATCGGGTGCGGCGACGCCCATATGATTCTCGCGACCGTGTGTTTGGAGCGCGGCGAGGTCCACCGCGGCGAAGAGTTCCTCAATGCGGCGATGGGCGACTACCGGCTCGGCGGCGACGCTCAAAGGCTCGCAGCCGCCCAAGCACGCAGCTTGGCGCAGGCCGCTTTTCGCGATGCACCGTCCACGGCGGCAAGCCTGCACGACATTTTTGACACCCAGCGAAATCTAAGTCTTGGCTCGGCCGCCAGCGCTTGCGTGGCCAGCACCCAAGCCATCGTGGCCAGCCTGACCGGCGCTCCCGGCGCCGGCAGCCAGTTCTTTGTGCAATCCTTCAATGCCGCCAGCGAAACAGGTCAGCTGCGACTGGCCATCTACGCCGCCAGCAATGCGGCCGATGCCTTGGCCTCCTTGGGCGATATGGACGCAGCGCTGGAATGGGGCGAGCGCGGTCTCAGTGCCGCCCGCCAGACCGGTTGGCCGGCGCCGCTCGGTCTGGCGCTGATGCAGACCGGCAATATCCAGCGCCTGCTGGGCCGCTATGAGGACGCCCGCTCAACGCTCAATGAGGCGCTGCAGGCTTTGCAAGCGCTGCCGAATTCGCAAGGCCATATGCTGACCCAGCTCTATTTGGGCGACCTGGCGCTTGAAACTGCCTCGCCCGATGTGGCGCTCTTGCATTTCAGCAAAGCCGAGCAAAGAGCCAGCGCGGTCAGCAGCGCCGCCTATTTGTACCGCGCTTGGTCGGGGCAGGCGATGGCGCTGTGCAGGCTCGGTCAGGCCGAGCAAGCCTTGAGCAAGGTCGCTGCGGCCTTGCAACTGGCGCGCCAACAAGGCGGCACCGATGACCAGGTCAAGATTTTGCGGGTCTATGCCGAGCTCTATCAGACCTATGCCCTGCCAGCGCCCGAAGGCATGAGCGAGGGCAATCCGGTTTTGCACTATTTGAAGCAAGCGCTGGCCATCGCCTTGGGCATCGAAGCCTATGTGGTACCTATCGAATTACTGAATGACTTGGCCAATGCCTATGCGGCCAGCGGAGACGAACCGCACGCGCTGGCCTACGGGCAAGCCGCTGCGCAGGCGCGCGCCAACAAAAGCTTGGAGCAAGCGCGCCACCGTGCCGAGTCTTTGTTGGTGCGCCAAGACAATGAACGCGCCCATGCCGAGGCACGCGGCCAGCGCGAGCTCGCTGAAGCCCAGGCGCAGCGCGCCGAGGCGCTGGAAGAAGCCCGCGCCACGCTGGAAGTGCTGAGCCAGATCGGACTTGAGCTGACCGGCAATCTCAAGGCCGAAGCGATATTTGCCACCTTCCATCGACACCTTGAGCAGT
>CAUPEV010000296.1:0-4049 GCA_963510335.1 uncultured Roseateles sp. | reverse complement strand
CTGCTCGCCACCATGGGGCGCGAGTTCCTGGAGCAGCCGCTGCCGACGAAGCTGGGCATCGTCGTCGTTGCCTTGGCCTTCCTCTTCAATATCAGCATGACGGTGCTGAAAGGCCGCAAGACCGCCATCACCCTGGTGCTTTTGATGGGTCTGTGGGGCTTGGCCGTCATGTTCTTGTTCAGTTTCGTCAACCCCAGCAATCTGGTGCGCGACAAGATGTACTGGTGGTTCGTTGTTCACCTGTGGGTGGAAGGCACTTGGGAGCTGATCCTGGGCGCGCTGCTGGCCTTTGTGCTGATCAAGACCACCGGCGTGGACCGCGAGGTGATCGACAAATGGCTGTACCTGATCGTCACCATGGCCTTGGTCACCGGCATCCTGGGCACCGGCCACCATTTCTTCTTCATCGGCATGCCGGGCTACTGGCTGTGGGTGGGCAGCGTGTTCAGCGCCTTTGAGCCGATTCCGTTTTTCATGATGACCTTGTTTGCCTTCAATATGGTGCAGCGGCGCAAGCGCGAGCATCCCAACCAGGCCGCCTTGCTGTGGGCCGTCGGTTGCGCGGTGATGGGTTTCCTGGGCGCTGGCGTCTGGGGCTTTTTGCACACCCTGAGCCCGGTCAACTACTACACCCATGGCAGCCAGATCACCGCCGCCCACGGCCACCTGGCCTTCTACGGCGCTTATGTGCTGGTGGTCATTGCAATGATCAGCTATGCAATGCCGATTCTGCGTGGCCGCGAAGCCAACCCACGCCGCGCCCAGAGCGTGGAGATGTGGAGCTTCTGGATCATGACCATAGGCATGGGCGTGATGGTGTTGGCGCTGACCGGCGCCGGCATCCTGCAGGTCTGGCTGCAGCGCATGCCGACCGAAGGTGCGATGGGCTTCATGGCCACGCAAGACCAGCTGCGCTTCTTCTACTGGCTGCGCATGGTCGGCGGCGTGATGTTCTTGCTGGGCCTGTTGACCTACTTGAGCAGCTTCTTCGTCGGCCCCGGCCGGGCCGAGGATGAAGTGCCGGCCGGCGCCTTGCCGCGCGCGGCTTGAGCCAAGTCAGCGTGCTTGTCATGGAAATGCACAGCGCCAGGCAGTTACAAGAACTGCCTTATTACGAAGCTCAGGGCGAGGAATGCCGGCTATTCGAGCATGCCCATACCAGCCGGTTGCCGCTGCTGATCAAGGGCCCGACCGGCTGCGGCAAGACGCGCTTGGTCGAGCATATGGCAGCGCGCCTGGGGCGGCCGCTGATCACGGTCAGCTGCCATGACGACCTCAGCGCCGCCGACCTGGTCGGCCGGCACTTGATACAGGGTGGCGACACGCGCTGGTTCGATGGCCCGCTGACCCGGGCCGTTAGAGAGGGGGCGATCTGCTATCTGGACGAAGTGGTCGAGGCGCGCAAGGACACGACCGTGGTCCTGCACCCCTTGGCCGATGACCGCCGCATGTTGGCCGTCGAGCGCACCGGAGAGTTGCTGCAGGCCGCGCCCGGCTTCATGCTGGTGATCAGCTACAACCCCGGCTATCAAAACCTGCTCAAGGGGCTCAAGCCCAGCACCCGCCAGCGCTTTGTCGCCCTGGGGCTGGACTACCCGGCGCCCGCCATCGAGCGCGCCATCGTCGCCGCCGAGAGCGGCTGCACGGACGCGGTCGCGGCTCAGTTGGTGAGCCTGGCCCAGGCCCTGCGCCGCTTGACTGCCCAAGACCTGGAGGAAACCGTCAGCACCCGTTTGCTGGTGATGGCTGCGCGCCTGCATAGGGCCGGGCTGGCCCTGCTGCCGGCTTGCCGGGCCGCCATCATCGACGCGCTGACCGATGAGGCCGACACCAGCGCCGCTCTGCATGAGGTGCTGCGCGCGGTGATCGGAGATGGCTAACACCCCGCAAGCGCACCGCCACAGCCGGCAACTGCAGCGGCGGCGGCGCGTGACGCAGGGCTGCTTCTTCGCCCTCTTCCTGTTGGCTCCGGCCCTGAACCTGCTGCGCTTCGATCTGAACGAAACCCAGCTCTGGGTGCTGGGCCAGCCGTGGAGCCTTGGCATAGACGCCTTGCAGCGCGGCCAAGTCAGTTCCAATGAAGCGGCCATCAGCCTTATTCTGCGCGGCATCCTTCCGGGTCTGGCCCTGGTGGTGCTGTTCCTGGGCGTCGCCTGGCGCTGGGGCCGGCTCTACTGCGGCTGGCTATGCCCGCATTTCTCGCTGGTCGAGGGCTTGAATGCGCTGCTGCACAAGGCCTGCGGCAAGTTCAGCCTGTGGGACGCCCAGCCCAGCCTGCGGCCGGGCGAACAGACGCAGCGGCGCTGGTGGCCGGTCTACGCATTCAGTTGCGCCAGCTTTGGTTTCCTCTGGGCCATCACCTTGCTGACCTATCTGCTGCCGCCACAGGCGATCTGGGGCGGCCTGCTCCAGGGCACGCTCACTGTCAATCAAAGCCGCTTCATCCTGATTGCAGGCAGCGCCTTCACGCTGGAGCTGCTGTTTGCACGCCATCTGTTTTGCCGCTTCGGCTGCGCTGTGGGCCTGTTCCAGAGCCTGGCCTGGATGGCCAATCCGCGTGCCTTGGTTGTGGCCTTCAAGCGCGAGCGCGCCAGCGACTGCCGGACCTGCAGCACCGAGCGTGCGCCCGCAGGCAGCGCTTGCGACAGCGTCTGCCCGATGCGGCTGCGGCCACGCCAGATCAAGCGCTTGATGTTTTCTTGCGTGCAATGCGGCCGCTGCGTCGACCAATGCGCCGAATCCCAGCAGGGCCAGGCCCAGCTGCCAGAGCCGCAACTGGAGTGGACCGTGGGGCTGGAAGCCTTGCGCGAGACGCTCAAACAGCAAAAACAAGCGCAACAACACAACAAATCATCACAATAAACCGTCAGGGTCAAGCGTTATGGAAGAGTGGATAGGCGAACGCTGGCACCGTTTCATCAACGGGGCGGCCGATCGCAGCTGCGCGGCGGCGGGCGTCGAATTGCCGGCCATGCAGCAGGCCGTGGGCCTGCTCTACCGCGCCGCTGGCGGCGGCCATGGCGTGCGCATCGTGCCGGCCGCTGACATGCGCATCGGTGGCCCGCGCAGCTGGCTGCAACGCCTGGCCGGCAGCGGCACACGCGCCGCCCTGCCACGCCTGGACGCCGAGACCCTGGCCTTGCCGCCACGCATCGCCCTGTTCGCCCAAGTCGAATTGAACCGTGACCTCTACCTCTGGCTGGCGGCCTTGGCTGCCTGCTTCGAGCCCAGCGAGACACCGGCCGCCTGGGCGAGCGACAACCTCGCCGCCTGCCGCCTGGCCCTGCAACGCTGCCCGGGCCTGCGGCCGCGCTGGCTGCGCCTGCGTGATGCGCATCTGGCGCAACGCCGCGTCGAGGCAAGAGCGCTGCGCTCGCCCGAGGCGCAGGCGGCCGAAGCGCGCCTGCAAACCTTGTTGATGGCCGAGCCGGAACAGGCATTCGCCCTTGACTGCTTTGACAACTTTGACGCCGACGCCGCCCTGCTGGCCCCGGTCTGGCTCTGGCTGCAAGCCCTGCCCGCAGGCTCGGCTTTGGCGGCCGGCCAAGCCCGCGAGGCCAAGGCGGGCAGCGGCGGGAACGGCGCGAATGGCGCTAACGGCATTCAGCCCGAGCAGCAAGAACAAGAAAAAAAGCGCCGCCGAACCCGCGCCGCCAAGCCGGCCTCGCAGAGGGCGCCGCTCTTGCTGGCTTCCAAGGCCGAATCGCTGCGCAGCTGGAGCGAGCATGTGCCGCTGGACCGCGCCAGCGAGGATGAAACGGACCCGGACGAAGCACGCGCCGCGGCCGACGATATGGAGGAGCTGACGCTGGCGCGCCAAGGCTCTGCAAGCGCCGCACGCATCAAGTTTGATCTCGACTTGCCCAGCGCCAGTGCCGACGACCTGCCAATCGGCGCGGGCGAGTCGCTGCCCGAGTGGGACTGGAAGCGCCAATGTCTGCTGCCCGATCATTGCCGGGTGCAGACCTTGGTGGCACGGCCGGGCGGCGCGCCCTTCCTGCCACCCACTGCCCTGCGGCAGACCGCGCGCCGTCTGCGCCGCCGGCTCG
>CAUPEV010000295.1:0-4083 GCA_963510335.1 uncultured Roseateles sp. | reverse complement strand
CTTCACCACAATCCAATGCTCGGCACGGTGGTGGTGCATTTGCAGGCTCAGCGTGGCACCCGGTTTGACCATGATGCGTTTGACCTGGAAGCGTTCGCCCGAGTCAACGCTGTCATACCAGCCCCAAGGGCGGTGGACCTTGCGGTGCAGGGTTTGTTCGCCGCGCTTCTCGGCGTCCAGGCGGGCGACGATTTTCTTCACTTCCTGGCTACGCGCGCGGTCACTGACCAGGACGGCGTCTGGCGTCTCGACCACGATCACATCATTGAGGCCGACCACGCTCACCAAGCGGCTGGTCGCATGCACCAAGGTGTTGTGGCTGTCGCTGAAGATCGCGTCGCCTACCGCCACATTGCCGTCGGCGTCCTTGTCCGCCACCTGCCAAACCGCGTCCCAGGCGCCAAGGTCGTTCCAGCCAGCGTCCAGTGCCAACATGCGCAAAGCGATATCGCTGCCGGGGCAGCGCTCCATCACCGCATAGTCGACCGATTCGGACGGCACGGCTGCGAACTCGGCCTTGCCCGGGCGGACGAACTTGGCGTCAACCGTGCGTGCGGCCCAGGCCAGGCGCGTGGCGGCGGCGATATCGGGGCGGAAGCGCTCCAGCGCGGTCATCCAGACCGAGGCGCGCAGCACGAACATGCCACTGTTCCAGAAGTAATTGCCCTCGGCGACATAGCGTTCGGCCGTCGCGGCGTCGGGTTTCTCAACGAACTGGGCGACACCCAGGCCTGCTGAATCAGCCTCGGTGCGGATATAGCCAAAGCCGGTCTCGGCGCGATCGGGGGTGATGCCCAGGATCACGATCGCGCCATCGGCGGCTTGGCGAATCGCCTGCTGCAAGGCGGCGGTGAAGGCAGGTCCATCGATGACGGTCTGATCGGCCGGGGTGACGACCAGCACGGGGTCGGCGCCACCTTCGAGCGCATGCAATGCGGCCAAACTCAGGGCCGGTGCGGTGTTGCGTCCCATAGGCTCCAGCAAGACGCCGCTGGTTTCCAAACCGGTTTCGCGCAACTGATCCAGCACCAAGAAGCGATGCTCTTCATTGCCGATGATGGCCGGCCCGGCCAGCGCGATATCGGCCGCAGCCAATGCGCCCAGGCGCTCGGCCGCTTGTTGAAACAGACTGGTGTTGCCGGACAAGACCAAAAACTGTTTGGGGAAACCAGCGCGCGACAAGGGCCACAGGCGGGTGCCGCTGCCGCCGGCCATGATGACGGGCTGAACTTGGATCTGAGACATGAGAGTTTTCACAACTGATGATGCAGATGAGTTCAGGCAAAGCCTTGCGGATTCATGCTCTGCCAGCGCCAGCTGTCCTCGCACATCTGCGCAAGGTCATGGCGCGCTTGCCAGCCCAGGCGCTCGCGGGCGAGTTCTGGGTCGGCATAGCAGGCGGCGACATCGCCGGGTCGGCGCGCCACGATCTCATACGGCACGCTGCGCCCGCTCGCCGCTTCATAGGCCTTGACCAGATCAAGCACGCTATAGCCCTGACCCGTGCCGATATTGGCGGTGATGGATTCGCTGCCGTTCAGCAGAAAACGCAGCGCCGCCACATGGCCTTCGGCCAGGTCGACGACATGGATGTAGTCGCGCACACCGGTGCCGTCTGGCGTGGCGTAGTCATTGCCGAAGACCTGCAAGCGCTCACGCCGGCCGACGGCGACCTGCGCCACATAGGGCATCAGATTGTTCGGCGTGCCGCGCGGGTCTTCGCCGATCAGGCCGCTGGCATGCGCGCCGACAGGGTTGAAATAGCGCAGCGCGGCGGTTTGCCAGTTTGCATCGGCAGCACCGAGATCACGCAAAATCGTCTCGCCCATCAGCTTGGTCGCGCCGTAGGGGTTGACGGCCGACAGCGCCGCATCTTCACGCAAAGGCAGGCTCTCGGGCACGCCGTAGACGGTGGCGCTGGAGCTGAAGACCATGCGCTTGCAGTCAAAGCGGCGCATCGTCTCGCAGCAATTGATCAGCCCACCGAGGTTGTTGCGGTAGTAGCTGAGCGGCTCGGTGGTCGATTCACCGACCGCCTTGAAGGCGGCGAAATGGACCACTGCGTCGGGCCGGTGGCGCTCGAAGATGGCGTTCATGGCGCCAGCGTCGCAGACATCGGCTCGCTCAAACACGGGTTCCTGGCCGCTCAAGGTCTTCAGGCGATTCAACACCTCGGGCGAGCTGTTGGAGAAATTGTCGACACCGACGACTTCGAATCCGGCGGCCTGCAAGGCCAGCCAAGTGTGCGAGGCGATATAGCCGGCGGCGCCGGTCAGCAAGATACGTGCAGACATAGAACTAGCTCAGTACAGCAGGATTTGACCGTAGCAGCCGTAGCTGTTTGCATCGAAGGTGTAGATCACTTCCGAGCTGTCGCGGGATGACTTGCTCGCTTGGCAGCCCAGCGTGATGCCGCGCGAGTATTGCCAGCGCGCACCCAGATTGAAGGAGTTGTCGCGGTCGTCGACGCGGCTTCCCGCTACATCATTGATGCGCCGGCTCTTGGCCGTGCTCAGCCCCCCGGTCAGGAACACCTTGCCGGTCAATTCGTAATTGGCATTGACCTGCAGACCGTTGGTGATGCGGTCCTGTTCGGAACTGGTGTTGGCGTTGCTGAATGAGGATTCCAAACCAGTGTCGCGGCTGACGGTGCTCGACAGATTCCATTTCACGGTCGGCTGCCAAGCCCAGGTGATGCGGCCGGTAACACCGGAGAAGTCATTGGCCACACCTTGCTTGACCTTGGAGCGGCCCGTGCTGATGCGACCGTCCACCGTGCTGGCGCCGCTGGCGACCCAACGGGTGGTGAAGTCAATGTCCTTGCGCTCGAACTCGCGCGCTTCGACCGGAATGGCAATGGGCTGAGGAACACCGTTGACCAGGACCACGCCGGTGCGGGTGTAGGCCGGGTATTTGTCATTGGTCACACGACCGGCGACACCGAAGCGCAGGTCTGGGCTGGGTTGGTACACGACGCCGAGTGAATAGCGGTTCTGATCGAATTCAAACTGGGTGTACTCGTCGGCGCTGAAGCGCCGGGTCCGGTAGCCGGCGCCGGCTTCCAGCGAGTATTTGGTCACCAGGCCGACTTTCACCACGCCATTCAGATTGGTGTTGTTCTCGGTGTTCTTTTTGCGCAGCGCGATTGCGGTGCGCTCGGTGTAGGTGCTCAGCGCCTGGCTGTTGTCGATATTGATGCTGCCGGACAGGCGCTCAACGGTTGACCAGTCCAGGCCGCCCTTGACCGTGTAGCCGACATTGTTGAGATCGGTGTTCTTGCTGTAGCGGTTGGTATTGACGTTGACGTCCGCATAGACGCGCTGGCGGCCTATCGGCTGATTGATGCCGGCCAACAAACTGGCCGTGGCGACGGTGTCATCGTTGGGGCTGTAGACCGAGCGGTAAATATTGGAGACCCGGTTGATGCCAAGTGAGCCGCCATAGTAATAGGGGTTTGATTCGGCACATACTGGCGCGGCACCCGCCCATGCTGCGAGGCAGGCTGAGGCCAATAACAGTCGTCTTTGCGCGTTCGGCATGAATATCCTAAGGGGTATGTTTGGCGGGCTTGTTGGGGTTCAATACGCGTTGCGATCAAACAGCATCAAACGGGCGGTGCGTGCAATGATTTGCAAGTCCAGACCCAATGACCAGTTGCGCAGGTATTCCAGATCATATTCAACGCGGGCTTCCATCTTGTCGATGGTATCGGTCTCGCCACGCAAGCCATTCACTTGCGCCCAACCGGTAATACCTGGCTTGACCTTGTGCCTGACCATATAGGCCTTGATCAGCTTGCGATACTCTTCGTTGTGCGCAACAGCATGGGGTCGCGGGCCAACAATGCTCATCTGGCCTTGCAGGACATTGATAAATTGCGGCAACTCATCCAGCGAAGTGCGGCGAATAAAGGCGCCGAACTTGGTGATTCGCGGGTCTTCCTTGGTCGCTTGTTTGACCACAGGGCCGTTGTCCTGCGTTTTCATCGAGCGGAACTTGTAAACAATGATTTCCTCACCGTCCAGGCCGTTGCGGCGCTGCTTGAAGATGATGGGGCCGGGCGAGCTGCGTTTTACGCCAATG
>CAUPEV010000294.1:0-4101 GCA_963510335.1 uncultured Roseateles sp. | reverse complement strand
CGATGGCCAGCTTCGCCGCCGCTCTGGACGAGCAAGGCTTACCTCTCGCCTGGCTGAACCGGGTAGCTGCGCCCTCGATCGGCCTGTCCACCACCGAGCGCCTGCTACCCGCTTTTGCCGCGGACTCGCCGGACAAAAACCAGATCGAAGGCGCGGTTGACCTGCCCTATGCGATTCCTCATCTGAGCGTGCGCCAGCTGCGAGTGAAGACCCCTGTGCCGGTGGGCTCCTGGCGCAGCGTCGGCCACTCCTACAACGCCTTTTTCACCGAAGGCTTCATCGATGAGCTTGCCCATGCGGCCGGCAAGGATGGGCTCGAATACCGCCGCGCACTGCTGGCCGACAAGCCCCGCCACCACGCGGTGCTTGAGTTAGCTGCGGCCAAGGCCGGCTGGGGTCAAGCTTTGCCCGCCGGCCGAGCACTCGGCATTGCCGTGCATGAAAGCTTTGGTTCCTGGTGCGCCCAGGTCGCCGAAGTGTCCGTACAAGACGGCCAGCCGCGCGTAAACCGGGTCGTCTGCGCGATCGACTGCGGCGTGGTCGTCAACCCCGACACGGTGGAGGCGCAGATGCAAAGTGCGATCGTCTACGGCCTGTCGGCAGCCTTGTTCGGCGAGATCACCATCCAGAACGGCCGCATCGAGCAGAGCAACTTCCCCAGCTATGAAGTTATTCGGATGGCGCAGATGCCGGTGATCGAAGTCCACATCATGCCGAGCAGCGCGCCACCGGGCGGCGTCGGCGAGCCAGGCACGCCGCCGATTGCCCCGGCAGTCGCAAACGCCTTGTTCGCGCTGACCGGCCAGCGCCTACGCCGACTACCGCTGCGAATTTAGAGCCGGCGCGTCCAGTGCCGGCATTCGCTCAGTTGGAGCTTTCGCTCGAAATCTGCCAGTCGCCGGTTTTGCCCTTGTGCAACTCCAAGGTCTTGTCGTTCTTCAACTTCAAGGCATCGGCGCGATAGTCCTGCTTGAAGCTCACGGTGGCGGTGTTGCCGCTGACCTTGATCTGCATCTCGCTCAGCGCAACGCTGATGTCTTTCTTGCTGGATATGCGCGCGATACGGTCGGCCTCCCAGGCCTTACGGTTGGCCGCCTTGCCCTTGAACTCGGGAGTGTAGGCCGCGAAATAGGCCCACATATCGCGTTTGCTCCAGGCCTGCGCCCAGGCCTCGACGGCCTTTTGAACCGCTTGGCTGTCACTGGCCGCATTGTCAAGCTTGGGCGCGGCTGCGGGTGCAGTCAGGGCAGGCTTTGGCGCAAGCGCTGTTGAGGTGCTTGCAGTGGTTGCTGCGGTCGCTGGCGACACAGGCTTGGCCGCGCTGGCGGCCGCCTTGGCTGAAGGGCTTGCCAAACTCGTGAGTACGGCCGAGGTCAAGGGGTCGGCGGCCTTGGCTGTCGCAGGCGGCGTGGCCGTTGTGGTCGCTGCAAGAGCAGGTTTGGCAGCGGGCGCGGTGACGGCCGCAGTCGCCGCAGCAGTTGCCGTTGCAGCAATTGGAGCAGCAGCAGGAACGGCCGCCTTTGCAGTCGCCGTTACGGGCGGCGTGGCTGCGCTCGGGCGGGCTGGCGCGCCAGGCTCGAAGATGTTCTGCACTGCCGCGATCTTGAGTGGCAGGGTCAGATCCGCTTTGTCCAGGGAAAGCGATTTGGCATAGGCTTTCTCGGCCAAGCGTGCATGAATATCACCCAGGTTTTGATAGGCGGTGGCATAGCCCGGGTTGGCGCGAACCGCTTGCTCCAAGGACTGGCGGGCCTTTTCATAGTCGCCCTGGTTGGCGTACAACACGGCCAGATTGTTGTAAGGCCCCGGCATCTCCGGGTTGGTCTCGATCAGCTTCTTGAACACCGTGATCGCCTCGGCGTTGCGCCCCAGCAAAGACAAAGCAATGCCGCGCTGCACGCGCAACCTTGGGTCTGCGGGCTTGGCCTTGAGCAACTCGTCCACCCTTTTGAGCCCTTCGGCCGCTTGGCCGCTGGACAACATGGCCTGCACATCCGTGACCGGGTCGGCTTGGGCCACGGCAGGCGCGAGGGCAAACGCGATGCAAAAAGAAAGAACGCGCCGAGAGAGAAAACGCTTTGTGCGCACTGACCGAGTTGATGACATGAGGCTGGCCTTGAGGAAAAAGGGCGGAAGACTTTGGCGGCTTGGCCCAACCGGGAACGGGCCGGTCAGCGCCAAACTGAAACGCCATGCACTATAGCCAAGCCAGCTGCTCGTGCTTGCCCTTCAAAGCGCTACTTGTAGCTCCTTGCATCTTCAATCACCAAGCCATCATTGGCCAAGCTGCCCGGCGGCAGCAAGACAACCTCGCCGCGCAGCTTGGTGACTTCGCGGATCACGGCCGCAATGCGCTCGTGCAGACCTTCGGCGTCAAGTACGGCCGACTCGATCTGCAATGTCATGCGGTCCTGCGCCATTTCGCCTTCAACCACCAGGCGCGCGCGCCCCAGCGCTGGAAAGCGCGCCATGATCTCGGCCACCTGAGAGGCATGCACAAACATACCGCGCACCTTGGCCGACTGATCCGCCCTCCCCAGCCAACCCCTGATACGCGTATTGCTGCGCCCGCTCGGGCAGTTGCCCGGCAGCACCGCCGACAAGTCTCCGGTGCCGAAGCGAATCAAGGGGTAATCCGGACTCAGGCTGGTGATCACCAGCTCCCCGACCTCTCCCTCGGCCAGCGGCTCCGATGTACCGGGTCGCACGATCTCAAGAATCAGCTCTTCGGCCAAGACCAAACCCTCGCGGGCCGCAGTTTCATAGGCAATCAGGCCCAAGTCCGCCGTCGCATAGCATTGGTAGGCGGCCACGCCGCGCGCCAAAAACATATCGCACAAGGACGGCGGGAAAGCCTCGCCGCTGACCAGCGCCTTGCTCAGTGAGCTCAGGTCCCAGGCACCTTCGGCGGCCTTGTCGAGCAGGATGCGAAGAAAGCTCGGCGTGCCCGCATAGGCCTGCGGCCGCAGATCGGCCATCGCTTGCAGCTGCATATCGGTATTGCCAACACCGCCGGGAAAAACCGTGCAGCCCAGCGCATGCGCGCCGCCTTCCATCATCGAGCCGGCCGGCGTCAGGTGATAGCTGAAGCTGTTGTGCAGCAGATCACCGGCGCGCACGCCGGCCGCAAACAGGGCCCGCGCCGTGCGCCAATAGTCAGACGCCTGGCCTTCCGGCTCATAGATGCCGCCAGGCGACTGGAACACGCGCTTGGCTGAGGGGCGGCGTTGCCCGGCCCAGCCTATCGTCGCGTAACCGCCAAACACATCGGTTTTGCGCAGCCGCTGTTGGCGCGCCAGCAGTTCGGCCTTGCGCGTGACCGGCAAGCCGGCCAGCGCCGCGCGGCTGTTGATTGCGTCCGCCTCGACATCGGCAAACAGCTCGCCAAATGCCGGCGCAGCAGCCTTGGCATGCTTGATCTGGCCCGGCAGCGCGGCCATCAAGCTACGCTCACGCAGCAGCGGATCGCGGCATTCCAGCGCATCAAAGAATTCCACAGCGCCCTGCATCTTGTTCATACCGTTTCATCCGTCCAGCGCGCTAGCCGGCGCTTGATTTCATCTTGCAGTGCCCGTACTTCGGCGCTGGTCTTGCAGTCACGCTGCTCCCAATCGGGGCTGCGCGCAGGCCGCTTGACCAAACGGGCACGCAGAATCCCGTCGACCGCAGTCAACTCCAGCACGACCTGCCCCTGCAAGCTGAACTGGTTGTTGCGCTCGCTCAGAGAACGGATATCGCGCAAGACCCGTTTGACTTGCGTCAGCGCTTCATCCGGCTTGAAGGCCAAGGGCGCGAAAAAGTGGTCGTCATTCATGCCTAGCTCTCTTGTCTACTGCCAGCAAGCCCGCCCAAGTGCCCTCAGGCGAGCCAACGCTTGCGGCGTTTGTAGCTCTTGACGTCCTTGAAGCTCTTTCTGTCGCCACCGCCTAAACCCAGATAGAACTCCTTGACGTCTTCGTTCTCGCGCAAAGCGCTCGCCTCGCCGTCCATCACCACGCGGCCGTTCTACAGGATGTAGCAGTAGTCGGCATAACGAAAAGCCATATTGGTGTTCTGCTCGGACAGCAAGAAATTCACACCCTCTCTCTTATTCAGGTCTTT
>CAUPEV010000293.1:0-4157 GCA_963510335.1 uncultured Roseateles sp. | reverse complement strand
CAGGCTTGCCGAACAACCGGGAGTCAAAGGCTTCAATGTCAGGCGCGCGCGTTCGCCATAGAGCTGCTGCAGCCGCTCGCGTGAGTTCTGCAGGCCCAAGCCGTCCACAGCATCACTGCTCAGACCGGCGCCGTCATCGCGCACCTCGATCAAGACCTGAGCGGCGGCCGGGCTGGCTGCCGTGACGGTGATGCTGCCGCCGCGCAGCGCGGGCTCGATGCCGTGGCCGATGGCGTTTTCCACCAAGGTCAAGAGCAGGCCCGGCGGCAGCTGCAGCGATTCGTCCACGCCTGCGCCAACGTCGATCTGCCATTGCAATCTTGTGCCCAGGCGCGCCTGCATCACCTCCAGATAGCTGCGCACGATCTGCAGCTCCTCAGCCAGGCTCAGGCTCTCGCGCTCGAACATCGGCAAGGTGGCGCGCAGATAGGACGTAAACGCACGCAGGGTCGTGCCGGCGCGAGGGTCTTGGGTGTCCACCCAATGCTGGACCGAAGCCAGCGTGTTGAACAGAAAATGCGGCTGGATCTGGGCGGTAGCCAGGCGCCGGGCGAGCTGGAGGTGGCGTTCTTGCTCGTCCAGTTCACGCAGGCGGCCGGCAATTTGCTGAGCCCGGATCAACACCAGAAAGAACCAAGAAATCAGCGCCAGCAAGCCCACGGCGGCAACGATCAGCACCAGCGCCTTTTGGTCAGATCGTTCCAGCGCAGGCGCAAAGCTCAAGGGCTTGAACTTCAGCAGCAGGGAGACCGCCGTCAGCAAGGCCACGCTGCCCACGGTATACAAATTCAATCGATTTCTGGTCGGCTGCCGCCACAATTGCTTTGCCACCCACAAGGCCAAGCTGCTCATCCCCAACGCAAGCAGCGCCGCCCAATGGATCAGACCACGTGCCACATCGTTGTAATTGATCGCCAGCAGCACCAACACATTGCTGTAGACGTAATAGTCAATCGACTTGGGCCAGGGCTGCTGGCCGGCCTTGGCCATTTCCTCGGGCGTGAAGACGCGCTTCGGGCCGGGCCAGACCCATTGGGTCCAGTCCAGCTTGAGCTTGCTGTCAGCGTCGGTGGAGGAGGATGAGCTTGTGCATCGCATGGCCGGCAGTCTAGGCGAATGCCACTGGCACGGGCGCGCGATGCGGCGAATGGCCGAATGTCGGGTTGAGTGGCGCCTAGGCCGACATCAACTCACCGCCCACAAACACTTTCAGCTCGCCCGGCTGGAACGCCACCCAGGGCTCGTCGCGTGTCAGCGGCTCGGTGGCGATGATGGCAACGCGGTCGTTTTGCGTCGTCATGGCAGCGAAATCAACGCTGAGGTCTTCGTCCTGCAAATTCACCCGACCGAAGGGGTGGCGGCGCTGCAGATAGTGCAGATGTGTCGAACCATGCGCCCATAGCGCTTGACCGTTAGACAAAAGCATATTGAAGGTGCCGAAGGCGTTGAGCTGAGGCATCAGCTCGGCCAGCGTGTGGGTCAATTCCTCGACCGAAGGCACATCGCAATGTGCCTTGCCCAGCTCCTGCATCAACCAGCAAAAAGCACGCTCGCTGTCGGTCTGCCCGACCGGCTTGAAGGCCGCATGCAGGCGCGGCTCGAACTCTTTCAGATTGCCATTGTGCGCAAACACCCAGTAGCGGCCCCACAACTCGCGCTGAAACGGATGGGTATTCTCCAGCGCGACCTGACCCTGCGTGGCCTTGCGGATATGGGCGATGACGTTATCGCTCTTGATCGGATAGCGCTGCACCAACTCGGCCAAGGGCGAGACGCGGGCGCTGTGGTGGTCGACAAAATGGCGCAGGCCGCGGCCCTCGAAGAAGGCGATACCAAAACCGTCCTTGTGCTCATCGGCGCGATTGGCCAAGCCGGTGAAGCTGAACATCACGTCGGTGGGCGTATTGGCATTCATGCCGAGCAGTTGGCACATGATGCATCAGCCTTCGAAGAACAGGCGCTTGAAGCCCTTCAGGCTGATCAGATTGCCGGGGTTGCTGGTCTCATTCAGGACCCCGCTCATGCGTTTCACCAGGCGCTCGCTCTTGTTGGCGCGCCAGATCAAGAGGTCGATCAACCAGGGGTGGGCGTTGACCTGATTGGCGCGCTCGTAAAGGTCGAATTTGGGCTTGAGCGCCATCAGGCTTTGCTCATAGGCGCTGCGGACCTGCGCGTCGCTGGCACCGTTGGCGCGGCCCGCCAGCAGCGCATCGGCCGCCAAGATGCCGGTTTCCATCGCCTTGCCAATACCCTCGCCGGTGAAGGAGTAAGTGCTGCCGGCCGCCTCACCGGTCACCAACAGGCCGGGGCGGCTCCACTTGGCGCCGCTCAGGGTGCAGCGCAAGGGCGCGCCCTTCAGCTCGCCGACCAGGGTGCCCTCGCGCATCAACTCAGCGGCAGGCGGATAGCTGTCGACAAAGGCATCAAAAATCTTGCGCAGATTCAGCTCTTTCTTGCTGCCTTTGCCGTCTTCCGACTTGTGACTGCCCGCCACACCGACGCCGATATTGAAGCAGCCGTCCGGCGCCGGGAAAATCCAGCCATAGCCGGGCCGCACCGCCTTGGTCCACACCACATCCATCGCCTTGATGCGCCCGACCATGCTGGGTGCATGCACATAAGCCCTTAGCGCCACGCCACTTGGTGTGTGGCGCTCACACAGGCCAGCGGCCGTCAACGCCTTGGGTACGGCGCCAGTGGCCAGAATCACCCAATCGGCGCGGACTTCCGTTACTTCATCACCGAGCTTCAAGCTCGCGCCGACGACGCGCTGATCAGCGTCCAGCAGCGGTGCATCGAAGCGTGCCGGCGCCAAAAATCGGGCGCCGGCATCTTGCGCCCCTTGGCACAAGATATCGTCCAGAACTTTGCGCGGCAACACGGCCAGATGGCCGGGTACGTCGATGCGGCCACCGCGCGGGCCTATGCATCCCACATGGGCCACCGGCTGCGCGCGCGCCATCACCTTGTCGAGCAACCCCAAGCGAGCCAAGGCGGCATGGGAATCCGGGATCAGGCCATCACCGCAAATCTTGTCGCGGCCTTGTGGCTGTTGATCGACCAACAACACATCCAGGCCCGCTTGCGCCAAGACCCTGGCTGCCGCACTGCCGGCGGGGCCGGCGCCGATGATCAAAATTTCGCAGCGCTGTGGAACAGCGTCAAGCGTGGCGGCAATCGATGCTTCTGACGGAGACATTAACTTTTTCCCTGTGGAGAGCGCGCATTTTAGGAGGCAGTTGCCAAGGGCCCACGGCCAAGCCAAAAGCCCAGCACAAATAGAAAAAGCCCGGCACACCGAGAAGGTGTGCCGGGCTCGAGTCAGGCAGCGGGCTTGTCGGCCCCTAGGCCTGCTTACATGCTGTAGCGCACGCCGATGTAGTAGCGGCGGCCGATGGCGTCATAAGTGCCTGCATCGGTTTCAGCGCCAGTGGTGTTGCCTGGCAAGCCGCTGACGATTGCTGGTGGCTTGGTATCCAACAGATTGTTGACGCCGAAGTAGAACTGAGTTGCCTTGTTCAACTTGTAGGTCAGCTGCGTGTCGGTATAAACCACGGCCTTGATTTCACCGTAAGCGCGGCGGTTCTCACCCTTGGTTTTCAAGATGGTCTTGCCGTCTTCTTGGTAGGTGTCCTCGAAGAACTGATCATCCAAATAGGCGCGGCCGATATACGTGACCGTGCCTTGACTGCCAAACGCACCCTTGTTGTAGCCCAAGTTCAGAGCCCAACGGTTGCGCGACGAACCTGGCTCGTCATGCGAGTAGTCCAGATCGGCATCAGGCGTGGCCTTGGTGTAGGCGCGGATCAAGTAGGTGTAAGCCAGGCGGCTGTTGAATTGGCCGTCGAACAGCTTGCTGGCTTGATTGACGGTCAAGTCGATACCACGGGTCAACTGGCCACCGGTGTTGCCGCTGGCCTGGTTGATGATGGCCAAGGAGCCAGCGCTCTGGGCACCAATTGCCGCAGGGCGGCGCTTGATGTCCTTGCAATAGGCGGCATCGCCACCGTAGCACTGGTTCAGCGTGAACTGACGACCTGGGTTGTTGATGGCCTTGTCGATATCGATATTGAAGTAATCGGCCGTGAAGCTCATATTGCTCAAATAGGCGATGCCCTTGGGTGCAAAGATCACACCCAGCGTGTTCGAGCGGCCCT
>CAUPEV010000292.1:0-4222 GCA_963510335.1 uncultured Roseateles sp. | reverse complement strand
GGCCGCAAGGGCAGGGGTTCATTGCGGCGACCAGTTGAAAGCGCGCCGGGAACTCGGCTTGCCGTGCGGCGCGTGAAATCAGGATGCGGCCGGTCTCCATCGGCTCACGCAGGACCTCGAGAGCTGCACGGTTGAACTCGGCCAATTCGTCCAGAAACAGCACACCATGCAAGGCCAGTGAGATCTCGCCCGGCCGCGGCGGTGCGCCGCCGCCTACCAGCGCAACGCTGGAGGCGCTGTGATGCGGGCTGCGAAAGCTGCGCTGCCCCCAGCGCGCGGGCTCGAACTGCCCGACCAGGCTCAAGACAGAAGCCGAGGCTAGCGCTTCTTCGTCTGTCATCGGGGGTAGCAAGCCGGGCAAGCGCTGCGCCAGCATCGACTTGCCCGTACCCGGAGGCCCGACCATCAACAGGCTGTGCTCGCCAATGGCAGCAATCTCCAGCGCGCGTTTTGCAGCAGTTTGACCTTTGATATCGCTCAAATCGGGCAGTACCGGCGCCTCAGCTCGCGTCAAGGGGGCGGCTGGGCACAGCGGCGCATCGCTGCCCGGCACCATCGCCGCAACCAAATCCAGCAAATGCGCAGCCGTTCGCACCTCGACCCCAGAAACCAGGGCCGCCTCGGCCGCGCTGGCCTCCGGCAGGATCAGGCGTCGACTGGAATTCTCTTGTCGCAATGCCAAGCTCATTGCCAGCGCACCGCGTACCGGCCGTAGCTCGCCGCCAAGGGACAACTCGCCCGCGCATTCGAAGCCATCGAGCTGGCCCGCATCGATTTGATCACTGGCGGCCAGCAAACCCAGCGCAATGGGCAGATCAAAGCGGCCACCTTCCTTGGGCAATTCGGCCGGCGCGAGGTTCACGATGATGCGTTTATTGTGGGGGAAGCTCAGCCCACTGTTCTGGAGTGCGGCACGCACGCGCTCACGCGATTCCTTGACCTCGGTTTCCGCCAAGCCCACAAGCGTGAACGAAGGTAGTCCATTGGCCAAATGCACTTCGACGCTGACGGCCGAGGCACTTATGCCGTCCAAGGCCCGGCTATGAACGATCGCCAGTGACATGGTGCCTGCTCCCCCAGACCCAGGTTTTGCGGGGTCTGTGTGCTGATTGTGCACGTGCCAGCGGTTGATTGGTGCAATGCCCTGAATTGGTGCGTGCACCGGATCGAAGCATGGCTTGAGGCGGGCCATCTTGGTGCAAATGCGTGCAGAAATGCCTTTGATCTCGCGAATTCAACTTGGCACGAAAGCTGCGGAGGGGGAGTAGGTCCCATTGATTTCCCTTGCTCGTTCTTCCCTCCTCTCTTTCACACATTAGGAAACCAGTCATGAAGTCGATATTTGCTCTGCTTGCCGTCACGCTGACTCTGGGCTCCACCTTGGCCCAGGCCCAAGACGCCGCAAAGGCGGAAGCAGCGCCAGAGGCCGCCAGTCCCCTGTCTTTCAATGTCAGCCTGACTTCGGACTACCGCTATCGCGGCCTGTCGCAGTCGCGCCTGGACCCAGCCCTGCAGGGCGGCGCCGACTACGCCTTTGCCAATGGCTTCTACATTGGCACCTGGGCCTCGACCATCAAATGGATCAAGGACGCGCCCTACAACGGCGGCGCCAATGTGGAAATCGACGTTTACGGCGGCTACAAGACCGAGATCGCCAGCGGCTTGACCTTGGACGTCGGTGCGCTGAGCTATATCTACCCCAGCAATGACCTGGCCACCAGCGCCAACACGACCGAGGTCTACGGCGCTTTGAGCTTTGGCCCGGTCACGGCCAAGTATTCGCACAGCGTGACCAATCTCTTTGGCACGTCCGACAGCAAGGGCAGCGGTTATGTCGATCTGTCAGGCACTTTCGATGTCGGCGGCGGCTTCACCGTCGTGCCGCATGTCGGCTATCAAAAGGTCAAGAACAACAGCGCCGGCAGCTACACCGACTACTCGTTGACGGTGAATAAAGACTTTGCCGGCTTCACATTCGGCGCCGCCTACGTCGGCACCAACACGGACGCCTATGTGGGTGGCCCGTCCTTGAAGAATCTGGGCAAAGACGGCCTGGTGGTGTCGGTGAAGAAAGTCTTTTGACCGCATCTAAATCAATAGCAATCGGAGATAGACATCATGAAATTGATCACAGCCATCATCAAGCCTTTCAAGCTCGATGAAGTTCGCGAGTCCCTCAGCGCCATTGGCGTGCAGGGCTTGACCGTCACCGAGGTGAAGGGCTTCGGCCGCCAGAAAGGCCACACGGAGCTTTACCGTGGCGCTGAGTATGTGGTGGACTTCTTGCCCAAGGTAAAGATCGAAGCCGCCGTTGATGACGCTGTGGTTGAGCAGGTGATCGACGCCATCGAAGCCGCCGCGCGTACCGGCAAGATCGGTGACGGCAAGATTTTTGTCTCGCCGCTTGACCAGGTCGTGCGTATTCGCACCGGCGAGACCGGCAACGAGGCCCTCTGAGCGAGCGCCGACACATATTCCGTTGGAGAAATCAGACATGAAAAAACTTCTCGCCTGCCTCGCTCTGGCTGCTGCGGTGCTTGCACCGGCCGCCTGGGCTCAACAAGATACGGCTGCATCGGCCGCCACCACGGTGAGCGCTGTGGTGCCCGCCGCTTCGGCCGCAGATATGCCTGCAGCGCCAGCGGATGCGGCATCAGCGCCTGCTGAAGCTGCTTCCGCCGCGGCTGCCCCAGCTCTGGTCCCCAACAAGGGCGACACCAGCTGGATGCTGCTGTCCACGCTCTTGGTCATCATGATGACGATTCCTGGCCTGGCCCTGTTCTACGGCGGCCTGGTGCGCAGCAAGAACATGCTGTCGGTGCTGATGCAGGTGATGGTCGCCTTCTCGATGATCGTGGTGCTGTGGGTGCTGTACGGCTATAGCTTCGCCTTCACCGAGGGCAATGCCTTCGTCGGCGGCACCGACCGCTTGTTCATGAAGGGTATCTGGGACAACGCAGCCGGCACCTTCGCCAATGCCGCCACCTTCAGCAAGGGTGTGGTTATTCCCGAGATTGTCTTCGCCGCCTTCCAGGCTACGTTTGCCGGCATCACGGCTTGCTTGATCATTGGCGCCTTTGCCGAACGTATCAAGTTCTCGGCTGCATTGATGTTCCTGGCTCTGTGGTTCACCTTCAGCTATTTGCCAATCGCGCACATGGTCTGGTTCTGGATGGGCCCAGATGCCTACACGGCCGCCGGTGTGGTCGATGAGATGAACGCCAAGGCCGGTTTCCTCTGGCAGATGGGCGCGCTGGACTTTGCCGGCGGTACCGTGGTGCACATCAATGCGGCGGTGGCCGGCTTGGTCGGTGCTTACATGATCGGCAAGCGGGTTGGCTACGGCAAAGAATCCTTCACCCCGCACAGCCTGACCTTGACGATGGTCGGTGCTTCGCTGCTGTGGGTCGGCTGGTTCGGCTTCAACGCCGGCTCGGCGCTGGAAGCCAATGGCTTCGCAGCACTCGCCTTCATCAATACGCTGGTCGCTGCGGCTGCTGCAGTCTTGGCCTGGTGCTTGGGTGAAGCGCTGCTCAAGGGCAAGGCTTCGATGCTGGGTGCGGCATCCGGTGCGGTGGCGGGCTTGGTGGCAGTGACGCCGGCAGCCGGCAACGTCGGTATCGGCGGCGCGCTGGTGATTGGTTTCATCGGCGGCTTTGCCTGCCTGTGGGGCGTGACTGGCCTGAAGAAGCTGCTCGGCGCGGATGACTCGCTGGATGTGTTCGGCGTGCACGGTGTCGGCGGTATCGTCGGTGCCTTGCTGACCGGCGTGTTCAACTCACCCGCCTTGGGTGGCCCGAGCCTAGTGGGCGATTGGGTGACGGTCGCGATGGTGACGCAAGAAGCCTATTCGATCGCGGGTCAAGTCTGGACTCAAGCCAAGGCGGTTGGTTTGACGGTTGTCTGGTCGGCTGTGGTCTCCATCGCGGCTTACAAGCTGGTTGATCTGGTGATCGGCTTGCGTGTGACGGAAGAAGAAGAACGTGAGGGCCTGGACATCAGCTCACACGGTGAGACTGCTTATCACAAGTAAGCAATATTGAACTTGAGCGCGGGGCCTTGTGAAGGCTCCGCCGCGCAAAGAAATGGCCGCCCTTGGGCGGCCATTGTCATTGGAGGCTCGGCAGCCTAGTCGCGCTCGACGGGCGCTTCTGGTTTGGGTCTGGCCTTGAGCAAGACCTCGGTCGATTCCAGCAACTTGGCGGGGCTGAAGGGCTTGGGC
>CAUPEV010000291.1:0-4299 GCA_963510335.1 uncultured Roseateles sp. | reverse complement strand
CGTTGCATGACGATGCTGGCTGGCCCCTGCAGCAAAGTTACCTGCTGCGCAGCACCCGCCTCGGTCGAGAACTCCAGCTTGGCGTCCACCACGCTGACAAAAAGGCTGCGCGGCCCACTGGCTTGCAGCTCCAAGGCAGGCTGGCCGGCGACTTGGCCCATCAACTGGCCCGCCTGCCCCAGAAAAATCTTCATTTGCAGCTGCGCCGAGCTGTACTCACCGAGCAAGCTTTGCACTTGCTCAGGCGTCAAGGTGATGGCCGCCTGCTGCGGAGCCAGATCAGCCGTGCGAACCCAGAGTTCGCCGCTGCCATCCCCATCGCTATAGAAACGCAGCGCAGCCGGCTTGCCATCGGCGCCGCGCTCTATCTTCAAGCGCGCCACGCTGCTCTCGAGCGCAAAACTGTCCTGCCCCAGAGGGATCAAGGCAGTCATTCGCCCGCCCTTGCGCGAGCTGGTCAACACGCCGTTTTGAACTCGCAGCACGCGACTGTTCTTGGCATCCAGCTGGTATTCGCCCTCCAGCGCCACCAGTTCAGCGGCAGCGACCGGCAGCGGCTTGATGTCGGGATAGGACTCGCCAATGGCGAAGGCCCCCAGCTTGCGCACCAACAAATCCATCGCCAAGCCCGGCCCATCGCTATTGCGCAGCGCCACCACCGTGGTCTTGCTGGCCGGCAGATAGTTCAAGCTGCTGACGAAACCGTGGACGCCGCCGCCATGCTGCAACATGGCCTGGCCGCGCAAGGTATCGAGACCTATGCCGTAGCCATAGCGCACCGGCGCTTTGCCCGCTGTACCTTCGGGCGTGGTCATGCGCTGATACATCTCGGGCGACAAAAGCTTGCCGCTGTGCAGCGCTTGATTCCAGCGCCACAAGCCCTCGGTGTCGGCCACCAAGGCACCGGCAGCATGAGGTTGAGTCATACTGATCAGGCCGGCCGGCTGGTATCCGGCACTGGCTTCACCGCTATAGCCCTGCACCAAACCCCGGATCAGCCGGTCTTGCCCCGAATGGTGCACCGATGTGATGTTCTGGGGCCGCAGCAAAGCCTCGTTCAGATACTGATGCCAAGCCTTGCCGCTGATCGCCTCGACCACCGCGCCAACCAACACATAGCCGGAATTGTTATAGGCCCAGCTCTCGCCGGGCGCGAAATCGACCGGCAGATCCTTGAACTCAGCCACCAATTCTTCGGTGCTCAGATCGCGCCGCACCGGGTTGCCCATATAGGCCGGAATGCTGGTGTAGCTCTTCACGCCTGAGCTGTGGTTGAGCAGTTGGGCCAAGGTGATTTTTTCGCCGCCAGGATATTTGGGCAGGTACTTGGACAGCGGATCGTCCAATTTGGCGCGCCCCTCATCGATCAGTTTCAACAAGGCCGCCGCAGCAAACTGCTTGGTGACTGAGCCAATGCGAAAAGACTGGTCAGCTGCCAGGGGCACGCCGAGTTCCAAGCTGGCCATGCCGCGCGCACCCTTGTAAAGCAACTGGTCGCCGCGTGCCACCAGCAAGGCCACACCGGGGCCACCGGGTGCGAGCTTTTGCTCATCCATCAAGCGCTCGGCATAGGCGGCAATATCTGCCGCAGCCGGCAATGGTCCGGCCACGCTGGGCAGGGCGAGGCTGGCTGCCAATATCCCCAGCCCGGCAAGGGCGAGGCAGCTCTTGGGCACTCGATTCGGGTTACGCATGCTTGGGCTCCGGGGAAAAAAGTTCAGGCAATGTAGCCAGCACGAGCGCAACCGACATGGCCGAAATGACAGACTGCGCATTGGCCGGCACAGACGGCTTCCACAGCCGCTGTGGATAAGTCCGTGTACAGCCTGCGTACGCAAAGCCCAAGTGCTTGAAAACATTCAATCTTTCTTGGAATGCTCAAAAAGCGGGCAGTACTGCCTTAACGCCCCGGTTCGAAGACGGGATAATCCAAAGCTGTCGCGCGGCCCCGGCCACTCCCCTGCGGCGTTTGATCAGCTTGTCAACAGGCTCGCCTTTATGCATAGAACCATCTTCACCACGCCTGTCATCAACAGCTTTTTGCGCGCGGCCTCGCTGGCTTTTCTCAAGCTCAAGGGCTGGAAGATAGATGGCCAGCTACCGCCCGGACAAGCCAAATGCGTGTTGATCGCCGCGCCCCACACCAGCAACTGGGACCTGCCCTATACCTTGATGGTGGGCTTCGCACTGCAGCTAACCCCTTACTGGATGGGCAAAAGCCAGATTTTCCGTTGGCCTTTTGGCGGCCTGATGCGCTGGCTGGGCGGTATTTCCGTAAACCGCGAGCAATCAACGAATCTGGTCGCCGCTTCTGCCGCAGCTTTGCTGGCGGCTGACGGCCAAGTGCAATTGATCGTGCCACCTGAAGGCACGCGCAGCAAAACCCGCTATTGGAAAACCGGTTTTTACTGGATCGCCCACACCGCTCAAGTGCCCATCGTGATGGCGTATATGGACTACCCGCGCAAGCTCAGCGGACTCGGGCCAGTGTTCACGCCGACCGGCGACATCGAAGCCGATATGTTGGCCATCAAGGCCTTCTACGCCCAATTCAAGGGCAAGAACTGGCAACAGTTTGATCACCAATAAGCCACCCCTGAGATACCCCTGAGTCACCTATGAGCGAGCAAAAACCCATCAAGTCGAAAGATCCGCTGCACGGCCTAACGCTGGAAGCCATCGTGACGGCGCTGGTCGAATATTTTGGCTGGGAGGAGCTGGGTCAAAGGATAGAAATTCGCTCCTTTGTGATCGACCCCAGCATCGCCTCCAGCTTGAAGTTCTTGCGCAAAACACCTTGGGCCAGGACCAAGGTGGAAAGCTTGTACTTGTTCATGCTGCGCGAGCAAGCTCGCGGCCAGCACGCCAGCCATTAGCGCCCGTCGGGCAACTCGATCTTCAACTCGAGCACATCCAGATCGCCCTGGTGCTCGAGGCTGACCTTGATGTCGTCCGGGTCGATCTTCATGTACTTGGAGATCACCACCAGCAATTCATTCTTGAGCTGTGGCAGATAGTCCGGGCTGGCCGTGCGGCCATTGCGCTCATGCGCCAAGATCAGCTGCAAGCGCTCTTTGGCGACGTTGGCCGTGGTCTTCTTCTCGCCCAGGAAGTAGCTTAGAAATCCCATCTCAAACTCCTCACTTGCCGCCAAACAGACGCTTGAACAAGCTCGGCTTGATCGCCTCGACAAAGCGCATCGGCCGCTCTTCACCCAGGAAGCGGCGCACCACATCCTTGTAGGCCTCGGAGACGTCACTGCCCTGCATATGGATGGCCGGCGAGCCTTGGTTGGACGCCTGCAGCACGATCTCGGACTCCGGGATCACGCCGATCAGCGGCGTACGCAGAATCTCATGAATGTCTTCCAGCGACAGCATATGACCGCCTTCGACCCGGTTTGGGTTGTAGCGCGTGATCAGCAGATGCTCTTTGATCGGCTCTTTGCCCTCGATGGCGCGGCGGGTCTTGCTATTGAGCATGCCCAGGATGCGGTCTGAATCACGCACCGAGGAGACTTCCGGATTGGTCACGACAATGGCCTCATCCGCGAAGTGCATGGCCATCAAGGCGCCGGTTTCGATGCCGGCAGGTGAGTCACAAATGATGAACTCAAAGTCCATCGCCTTGAGCTCCTCCAGCACCCGCTCTACACCCTCGACCGACAACGCATCTTTGTCACGCGTTTGCGAAGCGGCGAGGATGAAGAGCTTGTCCAGCTGCTTGTCCTTGATCAGCGCCTGGCTGAGCTTGATCTCGTCATTGATGACGTTGATCAGGTCATAGACCACGCGGCGCTCGCAGCCCATGATCAGATCCAGATTGCGCAGGCCGACGTCAAAGTCGATCACGCAGGTTTTGTGGCCGCGCAAGGCCAAGCCGGTTGCGAAGCTGGCACTGGTGGTGGTTTTGCCCACGCCGCCCTTGCCCGAAGTCACCACGACGATTTTTGTCATCGAATCGATCCCTTAAGAAAGTATTTCACTGAGAGGCCGCCAAGGCAGCCCTGCGTTCATTTCAGAGCTTGAGCGGCTCCATAATTAATTTTTCACCCTCCAGGCGGATCTGCGCCGGCTTGCCGAAGACCGTGTCAGGCAGCGGGTTCTCGGTCGTGCGGTAGGTGCCCGCGATGGCGATCAACTCGGCTTCCATGCTGGTGGCGAAAATACGCGCCTCGGTATTGCCCTTGGCGCCCGCAATTGCCTTGCCGCGCAGCGGTGCGTAGACATGGATGCTGCCGTCGGCGATCACCTCGGCGCCATGGTTGACCAGCGCCAGCACAACCAAATCGCCGCCTTT
>CAUPEV010000290.1:0-4300 GCA_963510335.1 uncultured Roseateles sp. | reverse complement strand
TTCGCGACCCCGAAGCCTTTGTGATGCTCAAGCAGAGCCTGCTGCCGCCCTTGCTGGAGAGCAAGCCGGCCGGCAGCGTGTTCAGGGTCTGGGTGGCTGGCTGCTCCACCGGAGAGGAGGCCTACTCCATCGCCATGCTCTTGCACGAGCTGCAGGGCGAGCTTTTGACAGGCCATGTGGCGGGGCTGACGTTTCAGATCTACGCGACCGACCTGGATGATGAGGCGATCGCGGTGGCGCGAGCCGGCCGCTACCCGGCCAGCATCGCGCTGGACATCACGCCCGAGCGCCTGCGCCGCTTCTTCAACAAGGAGGAAGGTGGCAGCTACAAGGTCAAGAAGGAGGTCCGCGACATGGTGGTCTTCGCGGTGCAAAACGTCATCAAGGACCCGCCCTTCACACGGCTTGACCTGCTGAGCTGCCGCAACCTGATGATTTATCTTGAGCCCGAGTTGCAGCAGCGCTTGATCAGCACTTTTCATTACGCGCTGCGACCCCATGGGCTTTTGCTTCTATCCACATCGGAGAGCATCACCAACCAGCCCGAGTTATTCGCGCCACTCGACCGCAAGTGGAAGTTCTACCAAGCCCGTCATGAAGGCCCACAGGGCAGTCTGGTCCGCGATCGCAAGATTGACCTCTTGTCCGGTGTTTCAATGCTTGCCGTGGCGCCGCAAGTCGGTACAACAGGAGTCCATGTGAATCCCAAAAGCGCAATTGCCGCTCGCACCGACAAGCTCGGCGCACAGATTGCCGAGATCAGCAACCGCCAGCTCTTGCAGGCCTTCGCCCCGGCTTCGGTGACCACCGATGTTGAGGGCAACATCCTCTACATCCACGGCGACACCGGCCGCTACCTGCGCCCTGCCCCCGGCCCGGCCAGCTTCAATGTGCTGGAGATGGCGCGCGAGGGTTTGCTGCCCAGCTTGCGTACGGCGCTGCTGCAGGCGGCCGCAGGCACCAACTCAGGCCCTGGCACTGGCTCAAGCACCAGCCCAGGCCAGGGCTCAGTGAGCAGCGCTGGGCTTGGCTGGCCGAGCGAGCTGGTTTCTGTCAAAACCAATGGTGGCTACTCGCCGGTTCGTTTCAGCGTGCGCGGCCTGCCCAGGCTGGCCAACCAGCAGCCCATGCTGCAAATCAGCTTTGAAGAGCTGCCGCAGGCCAGCGACTCGAATGCAAGCTCAAGCACAAACCCAAGCTCAAGCACCGGCAGCGAGGCTGCAAGCGTCGAGCAGTTGCGCATCAAGGAGCTGGAGCGCAAGCTGAACTTTGCCAACGAAACCTTGCAAGCCACCCACGAGGAGCAGCAAGCTTTCAATGAAGAACTGAAGTCCACCAACGAGGAACTGCAATCCACCAACGAGGAGCTGCAGTCCTCCAACGAGGAGCTGGAAACCTCCAAAGAAGAGTTGCAGTCGCTCAACGAGGAGACCATCACCGTCAATGCCGAGCTGAACAGCCGTATCGAGCAGCTGACCAGCGTGCAAAACGATATGAAGAACCTGCTGGACAGCATTGGTTCGGGCACCCTCTTCCTCGACCACCAGCTGTGCATACGCCGCTTCACGCCGGCCACGTTGAAGATCTACCGCCTGATCCCCAGCGATGTCGGCCGCCCTTTGAGCGATATCACTTGCAATCTCGATGCCGCACAGCACCAGGCCATGCAGGCCGATTTGCAGGCCGTGCTGGATAGCCTGATCCCGATCGAGCGCGAAGTCAGCACCGCCGATGGCGCATGGCATTTGAGCCGCATCCAGCCTTACCGCACGCTGGACAATGTGATCGAGGGCGTGGTGGTGAGCTTTACCGATGTGAGCGAATTCAAGCGAGCCAGTTTGGCCGCCGCGCAGGCTGCCGCCGAGCTGAGCGCGGCCAAGCAAGTGGCCGCTCAAATGGCGGCCCAGGACGCGGCCCAGCTGAGCATGCAATTGGCGCGCGACTTGGCCGAAGGCATCGTCAACACCGTCAGCGAGCCGCTGCTGGTGCTGGACGCGGCGCTACAAGTGGTGTCGGCCAGCCGCAGTTTTTATGCGCATTTCAAAGTTGCTGCGGCCGACACGGTTGGCCGCAAGATCTACGAGTTAGGCGATGGTCAATGGAACATCGCTGCGCTGCGCGAGCTGCTGGAGAACATCCTGCTCAAAAACCAGGCTATAGACGGTTATGAAGTCAGGCATGACTTCCCCGGCCTGGGGCCGCAGCGCATGGTCTTGAATGCGCATCGCATCATCACTTCGGCCGGAGACACCGAATTGATTTTGCTGGCGATGGTGGCCATTGAAGTGCAGGCGGCCGGATAGATTCAAGGAGCGCCTGATGCCAGCCACCGACCCAGCCCCTGACGCCGGCGCAGCCGCGTCTGCCGAGGCAGAAGCCGACGAGGCCCGGCTGGCGCTGGGCCGGGTCGCCGAGGCCGCGTGGGCTGCCAACTTGGCAGGTGCCACTGCGGCGCCGGCGCTCGAGCCTGAGCATCTGCTGCATGAGCTGCAGGTTCACCAGATCGAGCTGCTGATGCAAAACGAGGCCTTGCGCGAGGCGCAGCGGGCGCTGGAAGCATCGAGGAACCGCTTTGCCGAGTTGTATGAATTCGCGCCGGTCGGCTATCTATTGCTGAGCGCCAATGGCCTGATCGAGCAGGCCAATCTGACGGCCGTCAAGCTACTGGGGCAAGAGCGCGCTCATCTGCTGGGACGCAGCTTCATCGCCTGGGTTTCGGAGCCTCAGCAAGGGGCTTGGCGGCAGCTCTGCCTGCGCCTGAGGCAGGCAGAAGCAAGAGCAAAGGCAGGGGCAAGCACAGCGATCGCGCAGGGCGAGCGAATAGAGCAGATCGAATTGCTGCTGCAAAGACGTGACGGCAGCCATTTTCTGGCCCATGTGGAATGCGGGCTGCGCACGCAAGCGGGCATGCAGGCGAGCATGCAGGCCGAGGGCGCCACCGGGCTGCGCGTGATGCTCAGCGACGTGTCAGCGCTGCGCGCCAGCGAGGCCAGACTGCGACTCAGTGACGCCGCGCTTGGGGCCATCACCGAGGGCGTGCACATCACCGACGCCGACGGCCACCTGTGTTTGGTCAACACCGGCTTCGAGGCGATCACCGGCTATAGCGCGGCCGAGTCCATAGGGCAACGTCCGAGCTTTCTCCAAGGCCGGGACAGCGATCCGAAAACGATAGAGACGATCCGTCTGGCGCTGCGCGAGCGGCGCCAGTTCGTGGGCGAGATCCTCAACTATCGCAAGGATGGATCGGCCTTCTGGAACGAGCTGGCGATCTCGCCGCTGTTTGATGCACAGGGCCAGCTGACGCATTTTGTCGGTATCTCGCGCGACATCAGCGAGTCCAAGCGAGCCAACGCCGAGATCCATAGGCTGGCCTTTCATGACAGCCTGACGCAGCTGCCCAACCGGCGTCTGCTGCAGCTGCATCTGGAGCAGGCGCTGGCCGCCAGCGTCAGCAGCGGCCAATACGGTGCCTTGTTCTTCATCGACCTGGACAACTTCAAGGAATTGAACGATTCGCGCGGCCACGACGTGGGTGACTTGCTCTTGATTGCGGTGGCGCAACGCCTGCGTGAGGCGCTGCGCAGCCAGGACACGGTGTCGCGCCAGGGCGGCGATGAATTCGTGCTGTTGGTGCTGGAGCTGGGCGACACGCAGACGCAGGCGGCCAAGGCGGCGGCCGTGGTGGGCCATTCGCTGCGCGCGCTGCTGGCCCCGCCCTTCGATTTGAAGGGCTTTGACTACCATTGCAAGGCCAGCATAGGCGCGGCGCTGTTTCGCGCGCCAGACACAGTGGCCGAATTGCTCAAACATGCCGATCTGGCGCTGTACGAGGCCAAGGGCGCGGGCCGCGACCGGCTGCGTTTTTTCGACCCCACCATGCAGCTTGAGCAGGACCAGCGCGTGCAGTTGGAGGCCGAACTGCGGCTTGCGACCGAGCAGGGCCAATGGCGGCTTTATTACCAACCGCAGATGAACACGCAGCGACGCATGGTCGGCGTTGAGGCGCTGCTGCGCTGGCAGCATCCCCGCTTGGGCCTGCTGCTGCCCTATACCTTCATCGGGCTGGCCGAAGACAGCGGCCTGATTCTGCCGATTGGCCAATGGGTGATGCACACCGCCTGCGCCCAACTCAAGCTTTGGGAGGCCGACCCGCGCACCGCCGGCCTGCAAATTGCAGTCAACGTCAGCGCCAGGCAATTCAGGCAGCCCGACTTTGTGATGCAGATCGAGGCGCTGCTGGCGGCCAGCGCTTGCCGACCAGATCGACTCAAACTGGAGCTGACCGAGAGCCTGGTGC
>CAUPEV010000289.1:0-4396 GCA_963510335.1 uncultured Roseateles sp. | reverse complement strand
TCGGATTGAGCGTCCATCGAACTGGTCGGCTCGTCCATCAAGAGAATTTGCGGCTTGGTGACCAAGCTGCGGGCCAATGCCACCAGTTGGCGCTGTCCTCCCGAGAGCAGATTCCCCATTTCACCGACCGGCAAGTCCCAGCCCTTGGGGTGGTTTGCCACCACGCGGTCAAGCCCGGTCAGCCGGGCCACTTCCACCAAGCGACCGGCATCGATATGTGCCCGCCCCATCAACACGTTATCCCGCAATGTGCCGTGGAACAAGCGTGGATCTTGCGAAACAAAACCGACGCGGGCGCGGAACTCGGCGGGGTCGACCTGGCGCAAGTCGATGCCGTCCACCTCCACCATGCCTTCGGTCGGCAGATACAGGCCGGCCAGCATACGCAGCACGGTCGACTTGCCGCTACCGATGCGGCCCAAAATCGCCACCCGCTCGCCCGCCGACAAGCGCAGGTTGACAGCGCGCAGCACTTTCGGTGCATTGCCCTCGCCTTCCATGGGGTAGGCAAAGCTAACGTCATGCATGCCCAGACTGCCGGCAACGCGAGACAGCGGCACATAGTTGCGACCGGCATCACGCTCGGTCGGTTTGGCCATCAATTGGTTGAGCGCTGTGAACGCCGCTTGCGCGCTTTGATAGCGCGAAGCCAAGCTCACGACGCTGCTCAAGGGCGCGATGGCGCGGCTCGCGAACATGATGGCTCCCATCAAGGAGCCGGCTGAGATGGTGCCGTCTTCAATCAAGTAGACGCCCCAGACCAGCATCACCAAGGTGATCACCTGCTGCATGCTCATGGCGACGTTATTGCTGAGGCTGCTCAAGCCACGGCTGCGCATCGACGCCTCGGCCGCAATAGCGGTGCTGGTTTCATAGCGCTGTAAGAAGCGGCCTTCGGCGCCGCAGGTCTTCAAGTCTTCCAGGCCTTCAATCGCCTCAACCAAGGTGCCCTGCAAGTCGGCGGTCTCATTCATGTGCGTGCGCACCGCCTTGTTGGATTGGCTCTTGATGACAAAGGTCATGGCGAGCACCAGGGGAATGGCCGCCACCAAAACCCAGCCCAATGGGCCACCGACCATAAAGCACATCACCACAAACAAGGCGATGAAGGGCAAGTCGGTCACCACGGTCACGCTGGCCGAAGCAAAGAACTCGCGCACGATCTCGATTTGAGAGATGGTGCTGGCGTAGGAGCCGGCCGAGGCAGGCTTGTGCTCCATGCGCACACCCAAGGTCTGGCGAAACAGTTTTGAGCCAATGATCAGGTCGGCCTTGCGGCCGGCGATGTCGATCACATGGGCGCGCACCTGGCGCGCGCCAAGAGCAAAAATGACCGCCAAGCCAGCGCCAATGGCCAGGGTCCACAGCGTCACGAAGGACTGATTGGGAATCACTTTGTCGTAGATGACCGTGGTCACCAAGCCAGTGACCATCATCAGCACATTGGTCAAAAACGCCGCCACCATGGCAGCCCGGTAATAGGGCACAAAGCGCTTCAGGGTGCCCCAGAGCCAGTGACTGCCGTCGGTGCGCAACAAGGGCTCGCTACGACCTTGAGCCTGCGACGACTCGGGCAGGCTCATCAACATCATGAAACCGCTGTATTCGGCCTCCAATTCACTCGTCGAAGCAGTGCAGACCGTGCTGTCCGCACCAGGGAATACGACATCGTATTGCTTCTCGCCGGCTGGGCTGACGGCATCCAAACGCCGCACCAGCACGCAAGCATCGCCGCCGTTGAGCAGCATCACGGCCGGCAGTAACAAGGGGCTGACATCGTCGATGTCCTTGCGAGCCAAGCCGGTGCTGTAGCCGGCTTCGCGCATCACTCGCAGCGCTTGATCCGGGCTCAGCGGCCCTTCAAAGGTCAGCCCGGCACAGAGTGACTCGGCCGAACGAGCCCGGCCGTGATGTTGGGTCATCCAGACCAAGGCTTGCAACAAAGGGTTGCCGATATCCGGTGCGGCCTCGGCCTGCCAATTGTTATCGGCTTGCTCGGCGGGCGCGCTCGAGCTGTCTGCGGCCAGGTAGATACCGGGCTGCGCAGCTGGCTTGCCGCCGTCAAAGAAGGAGTCTTTACGCTGAGTCACTATTGTCTTTCAGCTCTATGCAGCCTGCAGCTTTCAGCTTGCATCACGTTCACGCCGTGCCAGCGCCATGACTTCGAGCTTGCGTTCCAAGTCTCGCACCAAACCTGGAATGTCGAATAACTTTGATTGCCGTCCCTGCTCACGCAAAAAGCGTTTGTACGAGCGGGCTCTGCCAGGGTTGTTGCCAATTTGTATGGCCCGCTGCTCATATTCGGCCAGCGAAAAGGTCACCAGATCGGGCAAGCCAATATGGGTCAGCAAGCTGCCCGCCATCCGCGAGATATAGCTGCGGCCGGAGCGCGTCAGCATCGGCGTGCCCATCCACAGGCAATCGCTGGCGGTCGTGCCGGCGTTGTAGGGGAAAGTATCCAACACCAGATCGGCCAGCACAAAACGCGCCAGATACTCAGGCGGGGCGACGCGCGGCGCAAAAATCAAGCGCTCGGCGGCCACGCCATGGCGGGCCGCCACCTTGAGCATATTGTCATGCGCCCATTCGTTGTCAGCCAGGAGCCATAGCACGCTGTCCGGCACCTGGGTCAGTACCCGCATCCAGCTATTGAACATCTCTTCGCTGAATTTGTGGTTGTTGTTGAAGCTGCAAAAGACAAAAGCGTCTTCGGGCAATTGGTATTGCGCGCGCGTCGGCTCGGGGCCGACTTCACGCTGCCTGTCGCTGATCTGGTAGCAATGATCCAGATAGATGGGCTGCTCGGTGCAGTAGGGCAAGTATTCATCCGGCATGACGAATCGATCGGCAATCATCCAGTCCACGCCAGGCAAGGCTGAAGTGGCCGGCAGACCCATCCAGCACACCTGGATGGGGGCCGGGCGGTAGGCCAGGATATTGGGCCGAGCGCCATTGGTCAGGCCTTGCAAATCAATCAGCACATCGATCCCCGCCTCGGCAATCACCCGCGCGGCGGTCAGGTCGTCAACGCCGGTCAAGCGTACATGGTGATCAATGCCCTTCAAAATTCTTGCGCGCAAGGGCGTTCCGTCATCGCGGCTCCAGCAAAAAGCATGGATCTCGAAACGTTCGCGGTCATGCAGACCGAACAATTCGGCCGTCATCAAGCCAACTGCGTGCATGCACAGATCACCCGACAGGTAGCCGATCTTGATGCGACCGGTGCGCGGCTTGCGGGCTGAAGCCAACTCGTGCAGAGGCTGATCTTTGTAGTCCAGCACCTTCTCATGCACAAAGCGCTGCGCCACCATCAGCTGCAGGGCCGGATCATCGCTGGCGCTGAGCATTGCCAATAGAGAGGTGCCCACCAGCAGCTGGTTCTGGGTCACTTCGCCGACCGGCTGATAGACCGGCCAGTCGCATTGCTTTTGCCGGATATGGACATAGTGCTGAATGACGCTGCCTTGCTTGGGCTTGAGCTCCAAGCTGCGCCGCATCAAGGCCTGTGACTCTGCGTAGCGCTTGAGCGTCTCGAGCAGGCGTGCGCTATTGTTCAGAGCGTGCAGCAGCAACTCGAGCGAGTCTGCCCCTTTGTTCAAGAGGCTGCTGTCTTGCGCCACGGTTTGCCATTCTTTCAGAGCTTCTTCAACGCGCCCCATTTGCTCAAGCTGGTGGCCCAGATTCAAGCGGGCCTGGGTGAAGCCGCTGCTTTGACTCAAAGCCAGGCGATAAGCCTGCTCAGCCCCTTCATGGCGCTGCATGGAGCCCAGCAATGTCCCCCAGTTGTAGCAAGCCACATGGCGCAGCGGTGAGTTGGTGCTGGCAATCCATTGCTGGTAGACCTGGGCGGCAGACTCCAGTTGCCCGGCCTGCTGCAAGCTGCCGGTGCGATCCATCAAGGTCCCCAATTCCATCGTGCCCGAGCGCGCCAGGGCGAGCAATTGCTCAAGCTCCGGGCTCGCATGGGCTGGGCTCGGGCTTGCGTTGGTCTGGCTTTGAGTGGCAGAGGGCAAAAGATCCATGGCGATTGGTCCGCAATATGTCCGCAATTTGTCCGCGATATGCGGCTCGTAAAGGCTTACCCGATGTTAGAAGGCGGCCGAATATCGGTCGAGCCGATTAGGGTATGAAATAGACGGCAATTCCCAGCAACGGCGGCACGAACACACCGGGTAGACCCTTGACAGACGCAAACAAGGCTGCCATGGCGGGCCTATTTGATGCTTCAGTTTGGGGCGCTGCTGACGAAAATTGAGCCACACCCTCTGGAGGGGGACGCGGTCGAATCAGGCCGCAACAGGTCGCGCTTAGTCGCTACAAATAGAGCAAAAAAATGCTGAATGCAATTCTGACTCGCTGGGCCAGGACTCGCGGAGCGTCGCCGACATCCGGGAGT
>CAUPEV010000288.1:0-4459 GCA_963510335.1 uncultured Roseateles sp. | reverse complement strand
GACGATGGCGGCGATTTCTTCGGGCTTGCCCAAACGCTTGATCGGGATGGTGGCGACGATCTTCTCCAGCACATCGGGGCGGATGGCCTTGACCATATCGGTGCCGATATAGCCGGGGCTGACGGTGTTGACCGTCACGCCCTTGCTGGCCACTTCTTGCGCCAGCGCCATCGTGAAGCCGTGCATGCCGGCCTTGGCAGCCGAGTAATTGGTCTGGCCGAACTGGCCCTTTTCACCGTTGACCGACGAGATATTGATGATGCGGCCCCAGCCTTTGTCCAACATATCTTCGATCACCTGTTTGGTGACGTTGAACATGCTGTTCAGATTGGTGTTCATCACTGCGTCCCAGTCATCGCGTGTCATCTTGCGGAACATGCCGTCCCGCGTGATGCCGGCGTTATTGACCAGCACCGAGATCGGCCCATGCTCGGCCTTGACCTTGGCAAAGGCCTCGACGGTGGAATCCCAATCGGCCACATTGCCGACCGAAGCGTAAAAGGTATAACCCAGCGCGGCCTGCTCGCTCAACCATTTGTCGAAATCGCGACTGGGGCCGCAACAGGCTATCACTTTGAAACCTTCTTTGTGCAGGCGCTGGCACATCGAGGTCCCGATGCCGCCCATGCCACCGGTGACGTAAGCTACTTTTTGAGTCATGTTTGTCTCCAAGATAAAAAAACGGATGGCTTGCTCAGACTCTCGCATGTGCAGGTCTGGGTCAAGCGGGTTGGCCCTAATGTTGTTTCAAGTCAGGCCAATCGTCAGCTGAAAAGAATCAACGCTCGACAGTCAGCGCCACGCCCATGCCGCCACCGATGCACAAGGAGGCGATGCCCTTCTTGGCGTCACGGCGCTGCATTTCATGCAAGAGCGTCACCAGGATGCGGGCGCCGGACGCGCCGATCGGGTGGCCCAGCGCGATCGCGCCGCCGTTGACGTTGACCTTGCTCAGATCCCAGCCCATTTCCTGATGCACGGCGCAGGCCTGCGCGGCGAAGGCTTCGTTGATCTCCAGCAGATCCAGGTCTTGCGCCTTCCAGCCGGCGCGCTCCAGCGCTTTTTTGGCCGCAGGCACCGGGCCCATGCCCATGATGGACGGGTCAAGACCAGCCGACGCGTAAGAGGCGATGCGGGCCAGCGGCGTCAGGCCCAGGCTGGCGGCCTTGGCGGCCGACATGATCAACAAGCCGGCGGCGCCATCATTGAGCCCCGAGGCATTGCCGGCGGTAACGCTGCCGGCCTTGTCGAAGGCAGGGCGCAGGCCGGCCAAGACTTCGGCGGTGCTGCGGCGGTTGATGAACTCGTCGGCGTCAAAGACGATCGCGTCGCCCTTCTTCTGCGGGATCGTCACCGCGGCGATTTCGTCCTTGAAGCGGCCGGCGTCTTGCGCGGCTGCAGCCTTTTGCTGCGAAGCAAAAGCCAGTGCGTCTTGCGCTTCGCGGCTGATGCCGTATTGCTTGGCCACATTCTCGGCCGTGATACCCATGTGATACTGGTTGTAGACGTCCCACAGGCCGTCGACGATCATGGTGTCGACCAGCTTCCAGTCACCCATGCGCTGACCGTCGCGCGAACCCGGCAACACATGGGCGCTCAGGCTCATGCTTTCCTGGCCGCCGGCAATGACGATCTCGGAGTCGCCATCACGAATCGATTGCGCCGCCAGCATCACCGCCTTCAAGCCGGAGCCACAGACCTTGTTGATCGTCATCGCCGGCACGGTGTTCGGCAAGCCTGCCTTGATGACGGTCTGGCGCGCCGGGTTCTGGCCTGCGCCGGCCGTCAAGACCTGACCCAGGATCACTTCACTGATCTGCGCGCCATCGAGGCCGCTGCGGCGCAGCAAGTCGCGCACGACCGTGGCACCCAGTTCAACCGCAGAAGTCTTGGCGAGCGTGCCACCAAATTTACCAATCGCGGTACGGGCCGCGGAGACGATCACGATATCGGTCATTTCGATTTACTCTCTTTGTGCTGTAACTAACAAGTTATCCCGATGAGTTTAGTTCAGTCGGGCCGGTGAAAAATCACGTACGAAGGTTTCCAAACTGTTACGAAGCAAAAACTCAGGCCTTTTGCTGCACATAGCGACCCGGTGCCGGCTCGATCGCCTTGTATTTGCGATTGCCCGGTGCCTTGGGCGCAGGTTTTTGCACACCCGCATGGCCAGCCAGCCACTCGGACCAATCGGTCCACCAACTGCCGGGCTGCTCGGTGGCCGTAGCCAGCCACGCGTCCGCCGTCGCAGGCAGGGCTGCCGAGTTGCCGATCCAGTGGCTGCGCTTCTTCTTCGCCGGCGGATTGATCACGCCGGCAATATGGCCCGAGGCACCCAACACATAGCGCCGCTCGCCCTTGAAGACTTGCGTGCTGCGGTAGGCGGCGTCCCAGGGCACGATATGGTCTTCACGCGAACCATAGATGTAGACCGGCGCTTTGATCTTGCCCAGATCAAGCGGCTCGCCACAAACCGTCAAACGGCCGGGAATCTTCAGCTCATTCTGCAAATAGGTATGGCGCAAATACCAGCAGTACATCGGCCCGCTCATATTGGTGGCGTCGCCGTTCCAGTAGAGCAGATCGAAAGGCGGCGGCGCTTCACCCTTCAGGTAGTTGCCCACCACATAGTTCCAGACCAGATCGTTCGGGCGCAGCATGCTGAAGGTGCTGCCCAGCTCCTGCCCCTTCAAAAGGCCCGGGCCCTTGGGCGACTGCAGGCCAATCGTCTTCTCGCGTTTTTTCACCGAGGCCTCATCGACAAAGATGTCCAGGATGCCGTTGCTGGAAAAATCGATCAGCGTGGTCAGCAAAGTCACACTCGCAGCCGGCTGCTCGCCGCGCGCCGCCAGCACGCCCAGAGCGGTCGACAAAATCGTGCCGCCAACGCAAAAGCCCAGGGTGTCAATGGTCTTGGCGCCGCTGATCTCCTGCACCACGGTGATCGCTTTGATGGCGGCTTGTTCGAGGTAATCATCCCACGTCCAGGCGGCGCAGGACGCATCCGGGTTGCGCCAACTGATCACGAACACCCGGTGGCCCTGGGCCACCGCGTAACGGATCAGCGAGTTCTCGGGCTGCAGATCGAGGATGTAGTACTTGTTGATGCAAGGGGGCACAAACAGCAAGGGGCGCTCGAAGACCTTGTCGGTCAGCGGCTTGTATTCGATCAGCTGAAAAAAGTCGTTCTCGAACACGATATCGCCGGCGGTGGTGGCGACATTGCGTCCGACCTCGAAGGCGCTCTCATCGGTCTGCGACACATGGCCGCGCTGCAAATCGTCCCAGAGCAGCTGCATGCCCTTCGTCAACGACTCGCCCTTGCTTTCCAAAGCCAAGGCCTGCGCTTCCGGATTGAGCGCCAAGAAATTACTCGGCGAGGCTGCGTCAACAAACTGCTGCACGGCAAAGCGCACGCGCGCGCGCGCCTTGTCTTCGCCCTCGACTTTGTCCGCCATTTGCTGCAAGGTGTTGGCGTTGAGCAAATAGAGTTGCGCCATGAAAGAGCTGGCTGGATTGGCACTCCAGGCAGGATTGGCGAAGCGGCGATCGGCCAGCGGCTTGGGCGCCGGGGCTTGAGCACCCAAGCTGCCTTGCAAGGATGCATTCCAAAGGGCTGTCGCTTGATTGAGGTAGTTGCTCTGCAACTCGGCCAGCGAGGCGGCGGGAATTTGCAAGCCGGCCAAGGTCTTCCAAATTTCGCCAAAACCGGCAGCTGCTTCGCTTGCGGCCGCTGCTGCCGCCGCTGCGACTGGCAGAGTCTCAGGGGCTGTGTCGGCGCTTGGCTCGGAACTTGGAGACTCTTCGGCTTTCGTCTTACGGGACATAGGTTTCCTCAAACAAGTATGCGTTGGGCGGCGTGGCCATAGCGCGATAGCCATTCCAGCCCATCATCGCAGACCTTGTTGTAACCTCCTTGTCTTACCCGCTTATGACGAACCATGTATCTGATCGCAATTGCCTGGGGCTATGTGGCCCTGATGATGGCCTTGGCCGAAGCCACCAGCAGCCAAGGCAGTATCTTGGGCGCCATCGTGACGCTCTTGCTCTACGGGGTCTTGCCGATTTCAATCGTGCTGTATGTGCTGGGCACACCACACCGAAAAAAGGCACGCATGCGCAAAGAACAGCAGGAACAGCGGGAATATGAGGCGAGCTTGGCGGAAACCAATTCAGGCCAAACAGATGGCGGCGACCATGCGCCCGCTGACCGGCTCGCGCCGATAGGAAAAGAACCTTGAGGCCTCGCTATGGGTGCACCAATTACCCCCTGTGATGCCAGTCAGTCCCAAGGACTGTAGACGCTGCCGCGCCAGCCCGGCCAAATTGGCGCGCCAGCGTGCTTGACCCGCCGCGTTCGGTCGAAACAGGAAAAACTCGCTGGAGGCCGGCCTTGGCTCAACAGCAAAGGCTAGCAGAACTTCGGGCCCGACCTCAACGGCCTCCGGGCCAATGCAAG
>CAUPEV010000287.1:0-4559 GCA_963510335.1 uncultured Roseateles sp. | reverse complement strand
CATTAAGCAAATCAAGGAGCATGACGCCGCCTAGGTCGAGAAGATTATGACCACGCTGCGGGCAGCCAAATGCCCGGTACAAGACCTGGAGATCGGCCGGGCCGATCAGGAAGATGTGTTTTTGGAAATCATGCAAGAAGAACAAGAAAAAGGAGTGCGAGCATGAGTGGCGCGATTCAATTGAAAGGCGCCGGCACGCTGTTCTACAAAGAGGTGCTGCGTTTTTGGAAAGTTAGCTTCCAGACCGTGGCGGCACCCGTGCTGACGGCTGTGCTCTACCTGCTGGTGTTCGGCCATGTGCTGGAAGATCATGTGAAGGTCTACGGCACGGTCGGCTACACCAGCTTCTTGATCCCCGGCTTGGTGATGATGAGCATCTTGCAGAATTCCTTTGCCAATTCATCCAGCAGCCTGATTCAGAGCAAGGTGACCGGTAATTTGGTCTTTCTGCTGGTGACGCCGCTGTCGCACTGGGCCTGGTTTGTCGCCTATGTGGGCGCGGCGATGGTGCGCGGCATGGTGGTGGGCCTGGGCGTGTTGCTCGTGACGGTCTGGTTCGCACCGCCGGGCGTCAGTCAGCCGATCTGGATCTTGTTGTTTGCCCTGCTGGGTGCGGCGATGATGGGCACGCTGGGCCTGATCGCCGGCCTGTGGGCCGAGAAGTTTGACCAATTGGCGGGCTTCCAGAACTTCATCATCATGCCGATGACGTTTTTGTCGGGTGTGTTCTATTCGGTCGGCTCTTTGCCAGCGTTCTGGCAGGGCGTCAGCCATCTGAATCCGTTTTTCTACATGATTGATGGTTTCAGGCATGGCTTTTTCGGCGTCAGCGATGCCTCGCCCTGGCTGAGTTTGGGCGTGGTCGGCGGCAGCTTTTGTCTGGTGGCCGGTATTGCCTTGGAGCTGCTGCGCCGCGGCTACAAGATTCGCAGCTGAAGCTCGACAGCGCCGGCGAGCCGCCCTATTGGGGCTCGCGGGTTTGCCCCAACCTACAATCCACTTACTATGGCCGACCCTACTCCAGCTGAAGTTCAGCAATTCATTGCCTCCGGGCTGCCCTGCCACCACTGCGAAGTCGAAGGCGACGGGCGGCATTTCTTTGCCACCATCGTGTCGGCAGAGTTCGCGGCTTTCAGTCGGGTGCGCCGCCACCAGCGCGTCTACCAGGCCCTCGGCGAGCGCATGCGTGAAGAGATCCATGCGCTGTCGATGAAGACGCTGACGCCCGCCGAATGGGCGGCCGACCCGACGCCGCAGTCGTCGGCGCGCTGATCGCCCCTCATTGTCCGGCTTGCCGGATGGCCCCGAATGTCTATGAGTGCTTCCCCATGATCACCCTTGCCCTGTCCAAAGGCCGCATCTTTGAAGAAACCCTGCCGCTGCTGAAAGCCGCCGGCATCGAGGTACTGGACAACCCGGAAACCTCGCGCAAGCTGATCCTGGCCACCAACAGCCCAGATGTGCAGGTGGTCTTGGTTCGCGCCAGCGACGTGCCAACCTATGTGCAATACGGCGGCGCTGACCTCGGCGTGGCCGGGCGCGACGTGCTGATCGAGCATGGCCTGGACGGCATGTACCAGCCGCTGGATCTCAATATCGCCCGCTGCCGCATGAGCGTGGCCGTGCGTGATGATTTTGATTACGCCGCCGCCATCAAGCAGGGTTCTCGCATCCGCGTCGCCACCAAGTACACGCAGATTGCGCGTCAGCATTTTGCCGACAAGGGCGTGCACGTGGACTTGATCAAGCTCTACGGTTCGATGGAGTTGGCGCCCCTGACCGGCCTGGCCGATGCGATCGTCGACCTGGTTTCGACCGGCAATACGCTGAAGGCCAATCACTTGGTCGAAGTCGAGAAGGTGATGGAAATTTCCTCCCGCCTGGTCGTCAACCAGGCCGCGCTCAAGCTCAAGCGTGAACCGCTGCGTCGCATGATCGACGCTTTTGCCGCCGCTACTACCCCATAAGTTCAAACCGTTATGAAGCTCCGCCACCTCAGCACCTCCGCCGCCGACTTTGAAGCCGAGTTTCAGCGCGTGCTGCATTGGTCGGCCGAGACCGACTCGGCGATCGAGCTGCGCGTTGCCGAGATCCTGGCCGATGTGCGCGAGCGCGGCGACGCGGCGCTGCTCGACTACACCGCCCGCTTCGACCATTTGCAGGCCGCCAGCGTGGCCGAGCTGGAGCTGACGCGGGAAGAATTGAAAGCCGCTTTCGATGCCATCACGCCGGCCCAGCGCGCTGCCTTGCAGGCGGCCGCCGAGCGGGTGCGCAGCTATCACGAGCGCCAAAAGCAAGCCAGCGGCCTGAGCTGGAGCTACCGCGATGAAGACGGCACGCTCTTGGGGCAGAAGGTTACGCCACTGGACCGCGTCGGCATCTATGTGCCGGGCGGCAAGGCGGCCTATCCGAGCAGCGTTTTGATGAACGCGATTCCGGCTCAAGTGGCCGGCGTCCCCGAGATCATCATGGTGGTGCCGACCCCGCGCGGCGAGAAGAACCCGCTGGTGCTGGCCGCGGCCTATATCGCGGGCGTCCACCGCGTCTTCACACTGGGCGGCGCGCAGGCGGTAGCGGCGCTGGCTTACGGCACGGCGACGGTGCCCAAGGTAGACAAGATCACCGGCCCGGGCAACGCCTATGTGGCCAGTGCGAAGAAGCATGTGTTCGGCCAGGTCGGCATCGACATGATTGCCGGGCCTAGCGAAATTTTGATCCTCGCTGACGGCACGACGCCGCCCGACTGGGTGGCGATGGATCTGTTCAGCCAGGCCGAGCATGACGAGATGGCACAAAGCATTTTGCTGTGTCCGGATGCCGAGTACATCGCGCTGGTCAGTGCCGCTATCGACAAGCTCTTGCCCGAGATGCCGCGCCGCGAGGTGATCCGCGCCTCGCTGGAAGGGCGCGGCGCGCTGATTCTGACGCGTTCGATGGAAGAAGCCTGCGAAATCTCCAACCGCATCGCGCCCGAGCACCTGGAGGTGTCCAGCGCCAATCCGCATGCCTGGGAGCCGCTCTTGCGTCATGCCGGTGCAATCTTTTTGGGCGCTTATACGAGCGAGTCGCTGGGCGACTATTGCGCGGGGCCGAACCATGTCTTGCCGACGGCGGGCACCGCGCGCTTCTCCTCGCCGCTGGGTGTGTATGACTTCCAAAAGCGCAGCAGCCTGATCGAGGTCAGCCCGGCCGGCGCGCAAAAATTGGGTCTTATTGCGGCCGAGTTGGCTTACGGCGAGGGGCTGCAAGGCCATGCCAGGGCTGCAGAGATGAGACTGCGCTTGCCTCTTCAGTCAGACTGAGCATGAGCTGGCAGCGCCGTCATATTTTGCCGGCGCTGCCAGCGCTATTGACAGCGGCTGCCGCAGCGGCGCCGACCGTTGCGCCACCACTGCGCGTGGTGTTCCCGCGCCCCATGCGCGAAATCGACCCCAGCACCTGGTTCCCCTTGCAACTATTGCATATGGCACTCGACGCATCGGGTGTGCGCTGTGAGCTGAGTCCATCCGCAGATTTGATGGTGCAAAGCCGTGCCTTGAAGGAGTTGGAGGCGCCGCAGGACAAGCTGCATATCGCTTGGTCAATGACCAGCGTGCAGCGCGAACAGAGCTTGTTGCCGGTGCGCATTCCGATCTTCAAAGGCCTCTATGGCTGGCGCCTGCTCTTGATACCGCAAGGACAGCAAGCCGCCTGGCGTGAAGTCGACAGCTTGGCCGACTTGAAGCGCAAGACGCTGGTACAAGGCCATGACTGGCCCGACACCGAGATCTTGCGCGCCAATGGGCTGACCGTGACCACCGGTGCCTCTTTCGCGGCCTTGTTCAAAATGCTCGCGATCGGGCGCGCGCAGGCCTTTCCGCGCTCGGTGCTTGAGATCGTTTGGGAGCAAGAGACGCAGAAACAGCTGTTCGCCATCGAGCCAAGCTTGGTCTTGCACTACCCAACCGCGGTTTACTTCTTTGTGCGCCCCGATGATCACCGCTTGGCCGGCTTGGTCGAGTTGGGCTTGAATCGCCTCTTGGCCAACGGTGCTTTTGATCGTTTGTTTGACCAACACCATGCCGAGGCCATACGCAGTGCCGGCCTGCACAAGCGCAGGCTGATCGAGCTGCACAACCCGCTCTTGCCCGCGCAGACGCCGCTGGCGCGCAAGGAGCTGTGGCGCTTGCCTTGATCGCGCGTCGGACTGCTTTGGCCGAGGCGGCCCGGCCTGTGTTGAACCGGCTGGCCTGAGTTGAATCGGTCTACTCGGTGCGGAATTCGCTCAAAGCCTGATCCACGTTATGCGCCTGGCCGCGCAGGCTCTCGGCCGCCGCTGCGGTTTGCTCCACCAAGGCGGCGTTCTGCTGGGTGCTTTGCTCAATCTCCGACAGCGTCTTGCCCATGCCGCTGACCGCCTGGTTTTGCTCGCGTATGGCGGCGTCGGTCTGGCCCATCAAGGCGCTGACTCTTTGCACCTGCTGCACGACTTCGCCGATGGTGATCTGCGCGTCGCTGACGCTGCGCCCGCCCGCTTCGACCTGCTCGACGCTGTTCTGGATCAGGGTCTTGATCTCCTT
>CAUPEV010000286.1:0-4709 GCA_963510335.1 uncultured Roseateles sp. | reverse complement strand
GGCGGCGGTGGCGGTTACGGCGGTGGCGGCGGTGGCCGTTCCGGCGGTGGCGGCGGCTACGGCGGCGGCGGTGGCCGTTCGGGCGGCGGCGGCTATTAATTAGCCCCCGGATCGCTTAGCGAAAATAGGCGCCTTCGGGCGCCTTTTTCTATGGGAAAAGCGTTCCTGCGATCAGGGCTGGAAGGCGAAAGCGGCTTTGGCAAACAACTCGGTATTGCGCAGCTGCGAGGGTTCGTCCCGTGCCGAAACAAGGCCTATGCTCAACACCCGCGACAAACCAATGCGGTGCTGGAACACCAAGGAAAGATGGCGCGAGCGCTCGTCCGTGGCTGTCAAACTCGCCTCCGCCACACGCTCATAGCGGGTTTGTTGCGCGATAGCGCGCAGCGAGTCGCGGGCGCTCAGATGCAACACCAGCAGCGTCTGTGCATTGGCTTCTGTGTAGCTGCGCTGACCTAATGAGTTACGCACATAGCTTTGGCCGAGCTGCTGCTCCAGCTCCAGCCAAGCGCCCCAGGGCAGGGGGCTGCGCAGCTTGGCCTGCAGCATCAGACTGGCGCCGCGCCCGAGGCGATCGGCCTCGACGTCCAGCCGCTGGCCCCAGCTCCAGTCGGCGCTCAGCAAGGTCATCCACGCGCTTGGATTCGATTCAAAGCCCAGGTTCAGGGTGCGCGGCTGATGCAAAGCCCCGCCGCTGCGCGCGCGCTGCTGGTCCAGGCCCAAATGGCCCCAGACGCCGGTATTGCGCGCCGCCGCCAACCAGAAGCCTGGATGCACTTGCCGCTCAATCACCTCGCCAGCTTTGATACCTTGCTGAGGGTCGTCCAGTGTTTGCGACTGCATCAGCATGAGCTGTAATTCCAGCTCATGCGTTTCAAGTGCGGCCCAATCTCCGACTGCCGGCAAAGCCAATGTCTGACCGTGCAGGCGCTTGTTCAGGTGGGCGGTCGCGCGGCGCACGCCGGTTTGGCTCACGAATCCGTTGTCGTTGGCAAAACGCGCGCTCGCCTGTTCGTACTGTGCACTGTTGTTCCAGTCTTCGTTGCGACGCCGCCATTCGACCCAGAGTTTGTGGCCGGACTCGGCCGAGATGCGTGTCAAATGCCCGTTAGCATCAAAACCGGCTGTGGTGTTGGACACCAAAAGATGGCCGCGCAGCAGGTCGGTATCGCCCAAAGGCGCCGCAAAGTCGCTGCCCAGCACCATATTGCTGCCACCTTGGCCGTAGTCTCGCTGTGAGGCGAGCAGGCCCAGGCCAAGCGCTTGGCCGCCCGGCGCGAGCTGCAGCCGGGTGCGGGCAAAGCTTGCCCGGGAGACGACGCTTTGCGCATAGTTCTGGGAGCCATAGGCGTTCGCCCGATAGATCTCACCGCCGCCAGCATCCCGCAGGCTCAACATGGTCGCTTCGGCCGAGGCGCCGCGCCAAGTCGCCCGCAAACCCCAATCGGGGTCGGTGATGGAGCGCGAGTAAAAAGCCGCCAGACTTTGCTGTTCTTCATCGCCTTCCGACTGGCTTTGGCCCACCACATCGGTGCTTTCCAAGAAGAAGCCACGCTTTTCTTGCACGCTCAGCGCGAAGCGCGTGTTACCGGCCAACTGGGGTGTATCCAATTCAACCTGCGAGAAATCGGGGTTGAAGGTCGCGTCTATCACCCAGTCCGCACGCGGCCGCCATTTCAGCTCGGCACCCAACGACAGGCTTTTGTGCTCGGTCCGGTGGCCGGGCTCAGACTCGCGCTCTTTGCGCGCCGTCAGCTCGGGGCGAATGCTCAGGAAGCTGCGTTCGCGCACCTGCTCGACCAAGTCATTCAGCCCGGCCAGGGGCTGCAGCTCGGCAATGAAGCTGAGCGAGTCCTTGGTCAAGGGCGCGCTGACGTCGAGCCGGCTGGTTTCGCGCGGCGTACTGCGCGTGACCATCACCAGCCAAGGAGCGCCTTCGGCATAGGGAAAGCGCAAGGCGGCCAGCGGCCAGCGCAACTCGACGCTATAGCCGTCGGGAAGTAGTTGGGCAGCCGCTTGCACATCGAAGTCGGGTGCGAAATCTTCGCTGTCATCGTCGGCGCTGAACAAGCCGTCGGCAATCACGCCGGCCGCGCTGACGCGGGCGAACTGGGCCGAGCGGCGCTGGCCCACGGGATCCAGCACGACCGCTACAAAGTCCTGGTCGCGCTTGACCTTGTCTCGCCGCGACAAGGGTGCGCGTATCAATTCCGGCGCCGGGTCATAGGCACGGATCGCGAAAATCAAGGCGTCGTCGCTGACCAGCACCTGCACGGTGGTACGCCAGCGCGCGGGCTGCTGGTCTTGCGGCAAATACTGTACGAACTGGTCGAACACAGGTGCGCGCTGCCAGACGGCTTCATCAAGCCGGCCGTCGATCTGAATGTCGCTTGCGCTGCCGCCACCGCGTTCAGCGGCGGGCAGGCGCAGCGCCTCGATGCCCTTGGAAGCGTGGGTGGCGCCGGCCAGCATGCCGATGGCAGCCATGGCCATGCCATAGAAAAAGTTTTTCATACGAAGACAAATGAGAAGGCGCGTAGCAGAGCCAGGCGCTGAGCGTGTGCGGCGCATTGGCCGGCACAGTCGAAACCTCGGGGCAAGCCGCGTCAATCGACGAGCCTGTCGTGCCGGGTCACTAGCAGGGGTGAAGAACCTTCATCATTGTTTGCCTCCTGGGCCGCAGCGGGGCGTGCGGCTGTCTTATCGGGCCGCAGTGTAGCGCTTCTTTGCGAGGCCGCCCTACTCGCCCTGCCGATGTTTGCGCGGCCGGCCCGCCAGCAGACGATCAAACAAGGCATTCGGCAAAACGCGCAAGAGCCTTGCCACGACACCCATCTGCCAGGGTATGACGCGCAAGCTCGCGCCGTCCGCGATGGCCTTGAATGCTCGCGCTGCAAAGTCTTCTGGCTGCATCAAGAAGGGCATGCTGTAGCGGTTCTCGCGGGTCAGCGGGGTGTCGATATAGCCCGGTGCAATCGTCACCACCTTGACGCCGAAAGGCCGGCATTCGCCGCGCAGGCTTTCGCAGTAGCTGATCACCGCAGCCTTGCTTGAGCAATAGGCGGCGTGACCGGGCAGGCCGCGAATGCCGGCCACACTGGCGATGCCGACCAAGGCACCGCTGCGGCGCTGCAACATCGGCGTGATGAAGGGCTGGAAGGTTGCGGCCAGGCCGATATTGTTGGTCGCGTAAACGCGTCGCATCACTTCGATGTCATCCAGCACGGCGCTGTCTATGCCGACGCTGATGCCGGCATTGGCGATCACCACATCCGGCAAGCCCTGCGCCGCGATGCAGTCCCGGCCGGCACCGGTGATGGCCGTGACGTCGCACACATCGGCGCCGTAGATGGCATAGCGCGCCGGGGTCAGGCCTTGCTGCTGCGCCCAGGCTTGCAGTTCGGCGGTTCGCCGTGCCACCAGGGCCAAGCGCCAGCCGGCTTGGTAGTACTGCAAAGCCAGCGCCTGCCCGATGCCGCTGGACGCGCCGGTGATGTAGACCAAAGCGCTCATAGAGGTTTTGCTTTCTTGCTTGACTGGCGTGATGAGGCCGCATCGAAGCGTGCATGCGTGCGACCGTCGAAGCGCAGCTGGCTGGTTAAATACTCATACTCGAAGCTTTGCGCCTTGAGTTCGGCGCCGGCGTAGTTCAGCTGCACAGGCAAATGGGAGCGCAAGATCTCGGTGTTCACAAACGCGTGCAGAAATTCGCCGCGCATTTCCAGCTTAGGGGCGCCAAGGGCTTGGCCCTGTAGTTGGCCATCAGCCACGCGATCAAAGCGCTTCACATGGACGGCGCCCAAGAGCTGCACCTCGCTGCCGTCACTATTGCTGATGGCGCGATTGGCCTTGGCAACGGTCAAGCTGCCATCGGCGCTATAGGTACGCAGGCTGATCGCATCAATTTCCAAGGTATCGGTGTCGGGGTAATGGCGTAACTCCGCGCCTTCAATATTGACTCGCAAGAGACCATCGGCACCAACCCGCTGCAGATTGAAGTTCTTCATCTGGTAATCGGGCTCATGGCGAGGCGGCGCCAAGACGTCCACGCCCTCGGACGAAGGCGTGCTTTTCATCAGCCACCAGGTCGCGCTGGCCAGCAGCGCCATCACCAGCAGGGGCAGGTAATTGGCGAGCAGCGTTTGCAAGCGCCACAGCCAACTCTTGACCAGGATAGGTCGCGTGCGAGCCAGTGGCGGCGCCAAGCGCGCCTGCGCCTGCGCGCCCTTGATCATCAGGCTGCGCCCCCGTCCAAGGTGTCCAGCTGGCTGTTCAACAATAACTGGTAACGCCCACAGGCTTGCAGCATCAGATCACAGCACTCACGCGCCGCGCCATGGCCGCCCGCTGCTTGCGCAACGTAGTGCGCGACCGCCTTCACCTCGGCATGCGCTTGCGCCGGCGCACAGGCAAAGCCGACGCGGGTCAGCAGCGGCAGGTCGGGCCAGTCATCGCCCATCGCCGCGACATCGGCCCATTGCAGGCCCAGCTTGTCGAGTATGGGCTGCGCGACCGCGTACTTGTCCTTGGCGCCATAGGCCGCGTGCTGCAGGCCCAGATCGGCGACGCGGCGCCGCACGGCGGGTGAGTCGCGGCCGGTGATGATGATGGGCGTGATGCCCGCCTGCGCCAGCAGCTTCAGCCCATGGCCGTCCAGCGTCGAGAACGCCTTGAAGCTCTCGCCCTGCTCGCTGATATAGATGCGGACG
>CAUPEV010000285.1:0-4734 GCA_963510335.1 uncultured Roseateles sp. | reverse complement strand
GAGCGCGTGCAATGCGCTCGCATGATCGAGACGGTTCGTGGCGCGGGATACCGCTTGACGCAGCAGATGGCGGCTTTGCCTGTGTGATTTTCAGCCGGACTATGGGTCGGTCGTCAATGCAGATTGACGATGGCCTGGGGCTTTTTCTGGAGTTGGCGTGAATTGGCTCTTACCGCGTTTTGCCATGGCCGCTGTAGCGGTTGTAGCGGGTGTCTTTTTTGGGTACTGGGTGGGGCATTTTTTGCATTTGCCCTATTTGAGCGAGGCACTTAGCGCCGCCAGCGCGGTTGTCGCGCTCGTGCTTGTGGACGCGGTGCGTGGGCATCGTCTGCTGCAATGGCTGCGGGGTTCTCAACTGGATGCCGCGCCGCGAGATACCGGCATGTGGGGCGAACTGGGCTACCGTGTCGAACGCGCCGTGCGTGAGCGCGACAAGGTCATCGCCAGCGAGCGCTTGCAGCTGGAGCAGTTCTTGTCTGCCATTGATGCGTCACCTAACGGCGTGCTGATGCTGGACTCGCAAGATCACATCCATTGGTGCAACCGTGTCGCGGCCGATCATTTTTCACTCGACCCGGTGCGCGACTTGCGCCAGCGGGTGACCAATCTTGTGCGCTCGCCGGCTTTTGTCTCGTTCTTGCATACCGAGCGTTACGATGCGCCTCTGATACTGAGCAATGTGCGCGGTTTCAGCACTTTGTCAGTTGTCGTAAAGCGTTATGGTAGCGGCATGAAGTTGGTGTTGTCGCAAGACATTACCGAACGGGAGCGTTCAGACGCGATGCGGCGCGATTTTGTGGCCAATGTGTCGCATGAGATTCGCACGCCCTTGACAGTGTTGTCGGGCTTCATCGAAACCATGACTTCTTTGCCCCTGACGGTGGCCGAACGCAGTCGTGTGCTTACCCTGATGGGGCAGCAGACCGTGCGTATGCAGGGATTGGTCAGCGACTTGTTGACGCTGGCGCAGTTGGAAGGCAGTCCGCGACCCGGCGCCGATCGCTGGGTGGGGCTGGATGAACTTTTGGCGCGTATCAGTGCCGACGCAATGGCGCTCTCGTCTGGGCGGCATCAGTTGTCGGTTCAACCGAATACTCAGATCGAGTTGGCCGGGGTCGAATCGGAATTGCTCAGCGCCGCTGCCAATTTGGTCAATAACGCGGTGCGTTACACGCCGGCGGGTGGCGCCATCGATGTTTCTTGGCGGCAGTTGAGTGATGGCTCGGGCGAGCTGTGCGTCAGCGACACCGGCCTTGGCATTGCGCGCGAACACCTGCCTCGCTTGACGGAGCGTTTTTACCGAGTTGACGGTAGCCGCTCGCGCGAAACCGGCGGCACTGGCTTAGGCCTTTCTATCGTCAAGCATGTGATGCACCGCCACGGCGGAGAGCTGCAGATCGAGAGCGAGCCTGGGCGAGGTTCAAAGTTCAGACTGGCCATGCCTGCCGTGCGTGTACGGCATATGGGCGAGCCCGAACTCGGTGTTGAGGCTGCGACCTTGCCGCAGCCTTGAACGAAAGCCGCTTCTTACGACTAACGCCGACGCAATACCGAGAACCCTGCAACCCGATCGGTCGGTCGCTGGACTGCGGCAATCTTCTCCCAAGCCTCTGGAATTGCCGCTTGGCTGGCATGTAGCGCATAGCTGCATGGACTGACGGCAAGCGCGTGCTTGGCATCGACCTGCCAATGGCCCTGGAACTCCAAAGCTGCCGAGATGGATAGCGCTTGGTCGGGTGTGGCAATGCAGTCAGCGTCTGCCGGGATGAAAGCGCGCAATTGGTCCACCAAAGGGCGATTGCTGCGGGCATAGTCCAAGGGCGGCAAAAGCAGGGTCATGGCGAGCAGCCATCCCAATGCAACGCCGCCTGCGGGCAATACCAGACTCTTCCAAAGCGCATGTTGATGCTTGGCCGTGCGCCAACGGACCAAGGCCAACCAGGCCAGGGTGGCTGCAACTGCAAAAAACAGTGCCAAGGCGCTGAAGCGAGGTTCGAAACCTTTGGCCAATCTGCGCAAGTTGGCCAAGGGCACCGCAGGCCAGCCCAACTGCATTGAGCTGTAATAGACCCAGAAAAATAGTGCGCTGGCACTGAAAAAGAAGACTGAAAACCAGTCCACTGCGGCAGCAAAGCCACGCTGCAAGGTCGGCAGTGCAAATGCCGCCAAAAGTGCCAACGCGGGCAGTGCCAGAAGGAGCGCTCGATCCGACCCGCCCATCAAGAGGCTGGTGATGATGGGTATGACGGCGCACACCAAAGGCAAAAGCACATGGCGACGTTGCCAGTGGCTACGCCAACGCCAAACCGTCCATGCCGCCAGCGGCCCTGCTGGCCAGGTGAACCAGGCTAGCAGGTTGAACATTCGCGGGCCCAATTCAGGCGCGGCAACATTGATACGCCAAGCCCAGGCATTGAACTCCCAGGCACTTAAAGCGGCGAGCAAGCCGGCGATCAAGAGCCATAGCACCAAGGCCCTTGCTTGCCCATAGCGAGAGCGGCTGCACAACCATGCGCCCGCCGCCGCAAAAATCATGGCAACGATGGGCGCGCCGCTGGCGGCCAAAACCGGCAGTGAAACCAGGGCCGCCCAGCGCGCTTTGGTGGGGCGAAACGGTGCGGCAGCAAGTCCGTACAACAGTAGCGACGAAGCGAGCAATTGCAGCAGCTCCGGCGTTGTTTCGTGGCCGAGCTGCAAAAGCCCGAGCGTGGCCATCAAGGCGAGCAAGGCGCCGTCGGCAAGCGCACGTGCGTAGTCAATCGCATGCGCTTCGCCGCCAAACGCAAAGGCCACAGGTTGGGCTGCTTCCGTACATGCCAGGTGAAAGCAGCTGTACCAAACCAGCACCAAGGTCAGCATCAAAATGATGGCGAACGGCAGCCGTGCGGCGAAAGCAGCGTCAAGAAAGGGCAGGGCCTTGATTGCCAAGGCTCCAATCCAATAGGGCAAAGGGCCGCCCTCGGCGATGACGCCGCCAATGGCCGGCTGCCACCAAGGCGCATGTCCTTGAGCGATGCTTGCCATGAATCCAAAAGAATTGAGGTCGGCATGACGCCATGGGTCGCGCCCGAACATGCCCGGCAAGATGTAGGCGGCGCACAGCATCAACAGTGCAAATCTAGGCAGGCGCTGGGCGCCGCGCATACCGACGACGGCAGGTGTAGGTAAATTCACGCGATTCTTGTTGGGTTCAAACCTGGGTCTTCATCATGCCGCATTGAGGCGGCCAATCTTCGTCAACAAAGCTACGTCATTCAAAAGATGGACGAAAAAAAGGCAGCCTAAGCTGCCTTTTGTCTTCAGCCTTGAAAGGCTTACTTTTTGGCGAAGCCCGCGAACTTGTTGCGGAACTTCTCAACGCGACCGCCCAGCGAGTCAATGCTCTTCTGAGTGCCCGTGTAGAACGGGTGGGTTTCGCTGGTGGTTTCCAACTTGATCAGCGGCATTTCGCGGCCGTCTTCCAACTTGATGGACTCTTTGCTGCCCATGGTCGAGCGTGTAACGAACTTGAAGCCGTTGGACTGATCCACGAAGCAAACTTCGCGGTAGTTAGGGTGAATGCCGTCTTTCATGATGGACCTCTCGCTTTTTGCGTATTGGCGCTGACGTATCTACAGCCTCACCACACCATGTGGCGCACTTTTCGACAGCGGCAAAACGCGGATTGTAGCCTGGATTTGAGCGCGCCGGCAAGCAGGGCGCTCAGAAGGTGCCCGTGAAGGGCACCATTGAAACCGACTGCTAACGACTCAACCGCCTCGACGCATCATGTCGAAGAAGTCCAAGTTGTTCTTGGTCGATTTCATTTTGTCGAGCACGAACTCCATCGCCTCGATCTCGTCCATGTTGTAGAGCAGCTTGCGCAGAATCCAGCTCTTTTGCAGGATCTCGGGCTTGAGCAGCAATTCTTCGCGGCGTGTGCCTGACTTGTTGATCAGAATTGAAGGGTAGACGCGCTTTTCAGCCATGCGGCGATCCAAATGGATTTCGCAGTTGCCGGTGCCCTTGAACTCTTCGTAGATCACCTCATCCATGCGGCTGCCGGTATCGATCAATGCGGTGCCGATGATGGTCAGCGAGCCGCCTTCTTCGATCTTGCGGGCCGCGCCGAAGAAGCGTTTGGGGCGCTGCAGAGCGTTGGCATCCACGCCGCCAGTCAAGACCTTGCCCGACGAAGGCAAGACGTTGTTGTAGGCGCGAGCCAGTCGGGTGATGGAGTCCAGCAGGATGATCACATCCTTCTTGAGTTCGACCAGGCGCTTGGCGCGCTCGATCACCATCTCGGCCACTTGCACATGGCGGGCAGCCGGTTCGTCAAAAGTGGAGCTGATCACTTCGCCGCGGACGGTGCGGATCATCTCGGTCACTTCTTCCGGGCGCTCGTCCACCAGCAGCACGATCAGGTGCGACTCGGGATGATTGGCCACCAATGCATGCGCGATGCTCTTCATCATCTCGGTCTTGCCGGTCTTGGGCTGGGCGACGATCAATGCGCGCTGGCCTTTGCCGATAGGAGCGATCAGGTCGATGATTCGACCGGTGATGTTTTCTTCGCCCTTGAAGTTGTCACGCTCGAGCTTGAACGGCTCCCTGGGGAACAGGGGGGTCAAGTTCTCGAACATGATCTTGTGCTTGCTCTCCTCGGGCGTCAACTCATTGACGCGGTCAACCTTGACCAGGGCAAAGTAGCGCTCGCCGTCTTTGGGCACGCGGACTTCGCCTTCGATCATGTCG
>CAUPEV010000284.1:0-4813 GCA_963510335.1 uncultured Roseateles sp. | reverse complement strand
CCAAATTCGCCTTTGACGTCCAACACGCCGATAGGGAGTAAAGACTTGCCCTCGGCCGTCAGTTTTTGCACCGCACCGGCATCAAGCCCGATCTGTCCTGCCGTCTGCAGATGATCGGCCATCCATTGCTTGCGCGCCGCCAGCTTAGGCGTCGAGGCCAGCAAGGCCGTGCCTATCGCTTCACCGGCCAATAAACGGATCAGCACATCGGGCTCGCGGCCCCAGGCGATCACCGTATTGGCGCCGCTGCCGGCCGCACGTTTGGCCGCCAGAATCTTGGTGATCATGCCGCCGCGCCCCAATGATGAGCCAGCGCCGCCGGCCATCTGCTCCAACTCGGGTGTGCCCGCCACCGCCTCGGCGATGAAGCGGGCCTGCGGATCACGGCGCGGGTCGGCTGAGTACAAACCTTTTTGATCGGTCAGGATGATCAAGGCATCGGCCTCGATCAGATTGGCCACCAGGGCCCCCAGCGTGTCGTTGTCACCGAACTTGATCTCGTCATTGACGACGGTATCGTTCTCGTTGATGACCGGCAGCACGCGGTGTTGCAGCAGGGTCAGCAAGGTCGAGCGCGCGTTCAGATAGCGCTCGCGGTCGGCCAGATCGGCATGTGTCAGCAGCACTTGCGCGCTGCCCATGCCCTGCTCGCGCAACTTGCTCTCGTACATCTGGGCCAAGCCCATTTGCCCGACTGCCGCAGCGGCTTGCAGCTCATGCAACTCTTTGGGGCGCACGGCCCAGCCCAAGCGCTTCATGCCCTCGGCAATCGCGCCGCTGGACACCATCACCAGCTCGCGGCCATCACTCGCCAAGGCCGCCAACTGACGGCACCAGTTGCCGATCGCGTCGGCATCGACGCCGCGACCTTCATTGGTCACCAGGCTGGAACCGACCTTGACGACAATGCGGCGAGCGCCCGCGAGCGCGCGGCTCATTCCGCTGCGTCGGCAGGTGCCGCGCTTGCGGGCTTCCCTTCAGGGAAACGCGGATCGACTTCAACAATCACCTTGTGCGCCGTGGCCACATGGTCATAAATAGCGTGAATCAAAGGCTGGCAGCCTTCGCGCGTCAGGGCCGAAATCTCGAATACCGGGCCCTTCCACTTGTAGCGCTTGACGAAGTCCTTGACGCGCTTGGCGCGCTCTTCCTCAGGCACCATGTCCAGCTTGTTCAACACCAACCAACGCGGCTTGTTGTACAGCTCTTCGTCATACTTCTTCAGCTCATTGACGATGGCCTTGGCTTCGACGACTGGATCCACCGCCGGGTCAAACGGCGCCAGATCGACCACATGCAGCAACAAGCGCGTGCGCTGCAAATGGCGCAGGAATTGATGGCCCAGGCCGGCCCCCTCGGAGGCACCCTCGATCAAACCCGGGATATCGGCGACAACGAAACTCTTCTCCGGACCCACACGCACAACGCCCAGATTCGGATACAGCGTCGTGAACGGATAGTCAGCGATCTTGGGACGCGCATTCGACACTGCCGTGATCAAGGTGGACTTGCCGGCGTTGGGCTGGCCCAACAATCCGACATCGGCCAGCACACGCAACTCCAGCTTGACCTTTTTGGCCTCACCGGGCCAGCCAGGCGTCTTTTGACGCGGGGCACGGTTGGTACTGGTCTTGAAATGCAGATTGCCGAAGCCGCCATCGCCGCCCTTGGCCAGCAAAACCTTCTCGCCCGGCTCGATCAGCTCGGCGATCACGGTTTCGGTTTCCAGGTCTTTGACGATGGTGCCGACCGGCATACGCAAAATGATGTCGTCTGACGCTGCACCGTATTGATCGGAGCCACGACCGGCCTCGCCGTTGCGAGCCTCGTGGCGGCGCGCGTAGCGGTAGTCGATCAGCGTGTTGAGATTGCTGTCGGCCACGGCAAAGACGCTGCCGCCCCTGCCGCCGTCGCCGCCGTCCGGTCCGCCGAAGGGGATGAATTTTTCGCGCCGAAAGCTCGCACAGCCGGCACCACCATTGCCGGCCACGATATCGATGGTGGCTTCGTCTATGAACTTCATATTGCTTTGCGCCCTTTGAGGCTGATGTTAAGGCAAAGCGGCGGCCATCCAATCGGACAGACGCGGCCCTGCTGCAGCCTCAAAAAGCAAAAGCCCCGACTAGGCGGGGCTTTTGCGTCACCTGCTGCAAGTGGTCGGCTGCTGCCCTCCACTTGCGGTGCTCATCGGCTATCTGATTTAGATAGCGGTGACGAAAACCGTCTGACGGCTTTTCTCACCCTTGATGGCGAACGACACTTGGCCGTCGATCAAGGCAAACAGCGTGTGGTCCTTGCCGATACCGACATTGGTGCCGGGATGGAACTTGGTGCCGCGCTGACGCACGATGATGGAACCTGCCGAGATGGTCTGGCCGCCGAAGGCCTTCACACCGAGCATCTTAGGTTTGGAGTCGCGGCCGTTTCGTGTTGAACCGCCGCCCTTTTTCTGTGCCATGGATTATCTCCTTGAACTGTTGGCTAAAAAGTCAGCTCTCGATCAGCCGTTCACCGTGCTGATCAACAGCTCGGTATACGTCTGGCGATGGCCTTGACTCTTCTTGTAGTGCTTACGACGACGCATCTTGAAGATGCGCACTTTGTCGTGCTTACCGTGAGCCACAACAGTGGCATTGACGCTTGCGCCAGCAACCAAGGGAGTGCCAACCTTCAGATCCGCGCCGCTACCAACGGCGAGAACTTGGTCGATCACAATCTCTTGGCCAACATCCGCAGCAATCTGTTCTATTTTGATCTTTTCGCCGGCAGCAACTTTATATTGCTTACCGCCGGTTTTTATGACCGCGTACATATCAGCCCTTTCAATTAAACCACCCGTCAAGCTCGACCCATGGCCGTAAGGACCAAGGAAGCCAACAGGCCTCAACTCCGCAGCCAGTGAATAGCGCAGAGCCGATGAGTTTAGCACGTTCAGAGAATTTCGCCAAGTCTCGCGCCAACAAGCCTTTGTTGCGTCGACTCTGGAGCACAATCCAGGCCAAGCTCAGCCCATCCTGCATTGGGCTACTCCCTATAATCCCAGCTTCGTTCAAATGAGATCCGAGCGTGCACGCTGTGTCTGTTTCGACCCCTTCGCCCCCTTCCAAAGGCCCCGCTACTAGCGAAGTGCTTGCCACATTGGCAGCCGAAATGCTCCAGGTTGACGCCGTCATCGCGGATCGCCTCGGCTCCGAGGTCGCGCTGATCAATCAGATCGCCGGCTACATCGTCCATGCCGGCGGCAAACGGATGCGACCGAAACTGGTGCTCTTGTTTGCCAATGCCCTTGGGTTTGAAGGGCCGCAACGCTTTGAATTGGCCGCGGTTGTCGAGTTCATTCATACCGCCACCTTGTTGCACGACGATGTCGTCGATGAGTCATCACTGCGTCGCGGCAAACAGACGGCCAACGCCTTGTTTGGCAACGCCGCCAGCGTGCTGGTGGGCGACATCCTCTACGCACGCGCCATTCAGATGATGGAGTCGGTGAATCGCATGCGTCTTCTTGAGATGCTGGCAGTAGCGTCCAAGGTGATCGCTGACGGCGAGGTGCTGCAGCTGATGAATATGCATGACCCTGACATCAGCGTAGAGAGTTATGTGCGCGTCATCCGATTCAAGACCGCCAAACTCTTCGAAGCCAGCGCGCGACTCGGCGCCGTCTTGGCGGACAGCACCCCGGAAATTGAAGAAGCCTGTGCCGGCTACGGCCGCGCCTTGGGTACGGCCTTCCAACTGATCGACGATGTCCTCGACTATGAAGGTGACAGCCAGTCGCTGGGCAAGAACGTTGGCGACGATTTGCGGGAAGGCAAGACCACATTGCCCTTGCTGATCGCCATGGAGCGCGGCAGCAGCGAGGAACGCACGCTGTTGCGGCATGCGATTGAGCATGGTGAACAAGAGCGTCTGAGCGAAATCGTCGCCATCGTGCGCGCTACCGGAGCACTGGAGGCCACGCGAGAGGCCGCGCGTGCAGAGGCGAAGTTGGCACGCGAATGCTTGAGCCAATTGCCGCCCTCAAAGTGGCGCGACTCGCTGTTGGAGTTCGCCGCCCAGTCGGTCGAGCGCTCCTCCTGAATCGCTAAGCTTCGCTGGCATCGGTGATGCGTTTTTTCATCCCCGCCTTAGCTGCATACATGCGCTGATCGGCCTCGGCAATGCATGCTTGCAAGGGCATGGCTGCGTCGAGTCTCATGGCATAGCCCAATGCTGCGCTTGGGCTGACCCAAACTCCTGCCGCCACTTCAAACCGGGCTTGCTGGCAGCGCTGCTTCAGTGCGTCTAACTCGGCCTCTACCGTTTCCTCCACACAATCGGGCAGGATGAACACGAACTCATCGCCGCCGATCCGGTAGCAGTCGGCCAGCGGCCATTGGGCCCGAGCAGAATCGGCAAAGGCCTTGATCAAGGCATCCCCCGCTGCATGACCATAGCTGTCATTGACGCGCTTGAGCATATTCATATCCGCCACCACGATCGCCTGCGGAAAACTCGCTGTGGCAGCCGAATCCGCTTTCTGGCTGAAGTAGTTGCGGTTATGAAAACCCGTCAGGCTGTCGGTATAGAGCAGATGCTCACGCTCATGCAAAAACTGCGTCTTGGCCTTTTGCACGGCCAGCTTGCGCACCGTCCGTACAGTCACGGCCAAGATGATCAGCAGCGTCACCGCCAGTGCTGCCAACAGCATTGTCAGTTGCCGATTGGCCTCATTGCGCAAAGTCGGCACCGTTTGAATACCCAGGTACTTCATCTCGTCGAACTGGATCAAAGGTATGACCTTGTCCATGATGGACGCCAACTCCGGCTGCTG
>CAUPEV010000283.1:0-4845 GCA_963510335.1 uncultured Roseateles sp. | reverse complement strand
TCCGCATCATCGCCAAGACCAGCGACATCATGCTGCTGGTGCTGCTGTGGATTCAGCTGGCGCTAGGCCTGGCGACCATCCCGCTGTCGGCGCAACATCTGGACGGCGGCATGATGATGAATTTGGCCGGTTGGGCCCAGCGTATCGTGACCTTCCAGTCCGGCGGCGTTGAGTTGCTGGCCCATGCCTCTTGGGTCTTCAAGCTGCATATGTTCTTGGGCATGACGGTGTTCCTGGTTTTTCCCTTCACCCGTTTGGTCCATGTGTGGAGCGGCTTTGGCACGGTGGCCTATTTGTTCCGGCCTTACCAGATGGTGCGCAGTCGGCGCTTGTCGCTGCCACCCGGCCACAACCAACCGCAACAACATTGATAGAGGAGGTCGATATGAGCCAACAACAAGGATGTGGCAGCGGGAGCTGTGGCTGCGCCAGTACGGCCCCGGCCATTGATGACATCAAGGTCGCAGTGGCGATGGTCAACGGTGTGCCTTTGCACGGTGAAGGCGAGTCACCCGACCCTGAGGCGCTGCGGCAGCGTGCCTATAGCGAGCTGCTGCGCCAGGCTGCGCAGAGGAGGGGGCTGTTGGCGGTCGGCGACATGCCGTCGCTTGACGGTGTGCTGAGCGAGGCCGCGTCCGACGCGACGCTGGCTTTGCTGGATCGCGAGCTGCAATTGCCCGAGCCGGACGAGGCCAGCTGTAAGCGCTATTTCGACGCCCATCCGGCTCGTTATCATGTCGGCGAGAAGGTGCAGGCCAAACATATTCTGTTTGCCGTAACGCCGGGTGTCGACGTGCCGGGCTTGCGTCAGCGTGCCGAAGCTTTGCTGGTGACGCTGCGCTGCGAAGCGCTGGACAGCCCCGCTTTTGCCAAGGCCGCGGCCGAGAATTCCAATTGCCCGAGTGGTGCTGAAGGTGGGGATCTGGGCTGGCTGGAGGCGCAGGATTGTGCGCCCGAGTTCGGTTCGGCCTTGTTTGCGCAGGACGAAGCTAACGCCCATATCGGCGTGCTGCCGCGTTTGATCAGTACGCGGTTCGGCTTTCACATCGTGCAGGTTCAGGCCCGCGAGCCGGGCGTGGCGCAGAGCTTCGAGGCCGTCAAAGGCTCTATTGCCCAAGTGCTGCGCCAGCAGGCTTATATGACGGCGCTGCGCCAGTACCTGAGCTTGCTGGCGGGTGAGGCGGAACTGCTGGGGCTAGAGCTGGAAACGGCGGACTCACCGCTGTTGCAGTGATTTTCAAGATCAGGCAATGAGCGACGAACTGCTGACGCGCCTGCGTCGATTCAACACCGACTACTTCCCGCAATATCAGGCGCAGTTCAAGGACCTGGTCGACCAGGGCCAGCATCCGACCACGCTCTTCATCGGCTGCTCCGACTCGCGCCTGGTGCCCTATATGCTGACCGGCGCCGGGCCGGGCGAGTTGTTCATGGTCCGCAATGTCGGCGCATTTGTGCCGCCTTATGACGGCTCATTGTCTTGCCCCCAGGACGCCTCCGGCGTCACCCCCCAAGGGGGCCGTCCCCCGCTGGAGGCGGCTCGGCGCTGGGTAGGCCTGCACGGCACCGCCGCCGCGATCGAATACGCGGTGCTGGCGCTGCATGTCCAACACATCATCGTGTGCGGCCATAGCCATTGCGGCGGCATACGCGCCTTGTACGGCGAGGTGCCCGCAGAGGCCACCAATCTAAAATCCTGGCTGGAGTTGGGTCGCGAGGCGACCTTGCCGGTGCAACTCAGCGACGAAGCCTTGCGGCGCACCGAGGAGCGCTCGGTGGTGCTGCAGCTGGAGCGCCTGATGGACTACCCGATGGTGCGCTCGCGCGTCGAGGCCGGGCAGATCGCTTTGCATGGCTGGCATTGCGTGATCGAGGCGGGCGAAGTCAATGTGTTTGACGTCAATCTGGGGCGTTTTGTGCCGGCCTCAAGCGCCGAACACAGTGGCACCGGGCCCTACCGGGCGCACGCCGAAGACCCCGGCGCCTTGTTCAACGAGATCAATGACGCCTGGGCGCCGAGGACCTAAGCCATTAGGTGATCATCAGTGCAACGATGCTTCGGCGCCACCGCGCTCCGGCGCCACCGTCGGCAGGCGGATCATCATGCGCGCGCCCTGGCCGGGTGAGCTGAAGACTTCGATCTGACCGCCCAAGACATTGGTGACGATGTTGTGCACGATATGCATGCCCAGGCCCGAACCGCCGGTGCCAAGCTTGGTCGTGAAGAAGGGGTCAAAGATGCGCCTGCGCACCGACTCGTCCATGCCGCGCCCATCATCGCTGATGCTCAATTCCACTTCGTCGGCGCTGAGCTTGGCGCATGTGATGGTCACCAAGCCCTGGGTCTTGCCCTCGAAGCCATGCACCAAGGCATTGATCAAGAGATTGGTCAGCACCTGGCCGAGTGAGCCGGGGTAGCTGTTCATCGCTAGGCCCGGCACCAACTCGGTCTTGATGATGAAGGGCGTGTGTTTGAAGCTGGGTTCGACCATGATCAACACGTCTTCGACCACCCGTGCCAACTCGAAGTCACGTCTGAGGTCGGTGGTCTGATCAATCGCCACTTGCTTGAAGTCACGCACCAGATCGGCGGCTTTTTGGACATTGCGCTGCAAGATGTCTTGGCCGCGCCTGGTGTCGCGCACCAGGTCTTCCAGCAAGCTGCGCCGCATCGGAGCATTGCTTTGCAGCATTTCGTCCAAGGCCTTGTAGCGGTCTTCCAGCGAGGACACCACCGTCAGTGAGTTGCCCAGCGGCGTGTTCAATTCATGTGCAACGCCGGCTACCAAGCGGCCCAAAGAAGCCAGCTTCTCCGACTCGACCAGCTCTTGTTGCGCGGTCTTCAGATGCGCCAGCGCCTGAGTGAGCTCGCCATTGCTGGCTGTCAGTTCGGTCGTGCGTTGCTTGACCTTGTCTTCCAGTGTATTGAAGGCGGCCCGCAGCGATTGCCGCATCCGCTCCATTGCCACACCCACGCGTGCAATCTCATCATGGCCGCCGAGGGTCAAAGGCGTCTCTAGCTTGCCGGCGGCCAATTCTTCTGCGGCTTGTGTCAGCTGCGTCATCGGCTGCAGCACGCGCCGGCGCATCACCCACAGAATCAAAATCGAGGATGAGGTCAGCGTCAGCACGCTGCGCCAAATGGTTCTCACCATATCTGCTTGCTTGGCTGCCACCAGCGGCGCCGCGCTCATCTCTATCGTCAATTCGGCGATCTGGCGGCCATCGCGTTTGACCGGCAAGGTTTTGCTCAGGGTCAGATCCGCCTCGCCGGCGCGCTCCGGCCATTTTTGTTCTTGGAAGGCCACAGACGCGGAGGGCTCGCGGACCACCACAGATATAAAACGCGGATCATCGCCTTGCGCCTTGATCATCGGTTCGGCCAAATCGGGTGAGACCTGCCAGACCGGCTCGGCCAATGACAGCGCCAGCACTTGGGTGATGCGGTCCAAATCCTTGCGCAAGTCTTCCTTGGCGGTGCTGCGGGTGGATTGCGCGTCCCACATCAGGGCCACCACCGTCGGTACCAGCAGGCCAATCAGCAGAGCGAGCACGACCGCATAGCGAAGCGAAGCGCGCTCAAACATCAATGCTTCCCCTTGGCCCTAGGGCAGAAGTCGCTGCTAAACCGATTTGCCTGAAAAGGATTGGGGGCATGGTGTTAACGCTGATTCCGGAAGCCTCAGTGTAGAGGCAAGTGGCGCTGGCTCGGATAGAGCCTTCTAAGGACTTTCACCGGCGCACACCGCTCAGGCTGCAGCCAGAACGGTGACGCAATTGCGGCCTGTGTTCTTGGAGGCGTAGAGCGCCCGATCGGCTCGTTTGAAGAACGTTTCAGCGCTCTCTCCGGCGCTCATTTGCGTAACACCCAAGGAAATCGTCACCCGCCTGATGTCTTGTTCCGCGTCGCCGCGCCTGATGCGGCTCGCCGCCACACAGCTGCGCATTGCTTCGGCCATGCTTTCAGCCTGCTGCAAATTACCGCGCGGCAGCAGCATGGCGAATTCTTCGCCGCCAACGCGGGCGGCGATTGCCGCCTTGGTTTGAGTGCTTGCTTGGGCGGCCGTTTCGCAAGCGGAGCCTCGTTCCGCCACCCTCTTCAAGGTCTGGGCCACGGCGCGCAACACACGGTCGCCGAAGGCGTGGCCATAGCTGTCATTGACTTGCTTGAAGAAATCAATGTCGCCCAGCACCAAACAGGGCGCTTGCGAGGCGTCATTCAAGGGCGCGTTGGTGCATTGCTGCAGCTCTTGGTCAAAGGCGCGCCGATTGGCCAGCCCCGTCAAAGCATCGAGCAAGGCCTCACCGCGAGCCCGCTGCACTTCTTCTCGCAGGCTGTGAATTTCTGTTTGGCTGCTGTCCAGGCGCTGTTGCAATTCGCTCAAGGCGCCGCGGATCTCGCGCGAACCATTGAGCAGTTCTTGCAGCACATCGGCTTGTGTTTGCTGAGGCGGGTTGCTCAGCAACTGCTCAACCCAGCTGGTCAGCGAGCTGTCAAAGCGCGCCGACTCTTGACCTGCTTGTGTCGCCGAAGCGGCCATCGAGTCCAGCACCTGCGTGAAACCCTCGGTCAGTCTGCTGCCCAGCGCGGGATCCAAGTCACAGACATGCTCTCGGTACAAGGCCCAGGTCTGCGATTCGTCCAAGGTGGCGCCGCCGGCAGTGCTGATTTGCAAGGCCTGATTCAATTTCGGATTGTTGCCACTGACATACTCGTACCAAACCGCATAGCTGGCCGGGTGCAGGGCCGCGCGTTGTTTGGTCATCAGGGGTAAAGCCGCACGCAGGTGCTCGGCGCTGCGCGCCATGGTGTCGCTGTATCTCATTTCTTGTTAGCCCTCCCTA
>CAUPEV010000282.1:0-4878 GCA_963510335.1 uncultured Roseateles sp. | reverse complement strand
GTCGATTACCACGGTGGCTTGGCTGACGCCAAAAAGCGTGTCTTGCGCATGATTGGCGACCCTGAGTCCCGCTACCGCGAAGACCCGGTGCGTATCGTGCGGGCCGTGCGTTTCGCCGCCAAGCTGGGTTTCGAGTTGGAGCCCAAGACGCGGGCGCCGGTCAAGGCGATGTCGGAGTTGTTGGCCAATGTGCCGGCCTCGCGTTTGTTTGATGAAATGATCAAGCTTTTGCAGACGGGTCATTCTTTGGCCAGCCTGGAAGAGTTGCGCAAGCAGGGTCTGGCGCGCGGCGTCTTTCCGGTGCTTGACGCAATGCTCAATGAGCAGGGTGAAATGCCTGATGCCGACGGTGTGCGTGGCAAGTTCTTGCGTATGGCGTTTGAGGATACCGATCTGCGCGTGGCCGAAGGGCGCGGCGTTTCGGCTAACTTCATGCTTGCTTGCATGCTGTGGTTCGATGTCTTGGGGCGCTGGACGGTCAATCGTGAGGCCGGTGAATCGGTGATTCCGGCCTTGCAGCAGGCGATCGACACGGTCTTCGATGCCCGCATTGGCGACATTTCCGGGCGCGGCAAGCTGGCGACCGAAATGCGCGAAATCTGGATGATGCAGCCGCGCTTCGAGCGTAGAACCGGCAGCGGTGTCTACACCTTGATTGATCAGCCGCGCTACCGGGCTGGTTTCGATTTCCTGCGTCTGCGTGCTGATGCTGGCGAAATCGACGCGGCGCTGGCCGACTGGTGGGAAGACTTCGCGCTGGGCACCGATGATGAGCGGGAGGCTCTGCTTGAAGAAGCCCGCGAGGCGGACAAGCAGCAACGTCGTGGCGGCGGCAGTGGCAAAGTGCATCAGCTGCCGCGCAAAGCCAGTGCAACGGGCGAGGTGGTTCAGCCGGTCGCGCAAGAGCCGGGCATGGCCGATGCTCAGGCTGGGCCGGCCAAGAAGCGTCGTCGGCGCCGCAAGCCCGGTGCCAAGCCTGCTGACACGGCGGCAAGTTCCAGCTAAGTGCAAGGCATGCCAAGGCCGGCCTATATTGGCCTGGGTGCCAATCTTGGTGATATGGCCCAAACCTTGAGTCTGGCGGTTGCTGCCTTGGCGGCCATGCCGCAGACCAAGCTGTTGAAGGTTTCAAATGCTTATCGCAGCGCACCGATGGAGTGCGCTGGCCCAGACTATCTGAACGCAGTGGCCTGCCTCGAGTCGAGCTTGGCGCCTGAGGCACTGCTGGACCGGCTGCAATACATCGAGCATGAACATGGGCGTTTGCGGCCCTATTTGAATGCGCCGCGCACGCTTGATCTCGATTTGCTGCTTTATGGTGACGAGCAGATTGCAACGCCGCGCCTGACGCTGCCCCATCCGCGCCTGCATCTGCGGGCCTTTGTGTTGCTGCCCTTGCTTGAGCTGGCGCCAACTTTGACGGCGCCGGGCCTCGGTGCGCTAGCGACGTTTTTGCCCCATGTAGAGGGGCAACTCATAGAGCGTTCTGGGCAACTGCCGCGCCCCGCACCTCCAGCCTGAACAACGACGTCGGTCCGCTTGGCGCTGAATCGAAAGTTTCCGCGCCAAGCGGCTTGCGCTGCAATTACACTCCGGACCCTAATGCAAGTGACGGTTTTGTGTCAGTTGCATGAAATTTCGCAATTTAGCGATCTTTCGCCGTCTGGCGTTTCTGGAGATTCCATGTTTTTCGGTAAGTTGCTGCCCCGCGAGGGCAATTTTTTCGAGCTGTTCAATGACCATGGCACCCAGATCGCTGAGGGCGCGCGCTCCTTCATGCTCATGCTGCGGAACTATGAGGATGTGGATCTGCGCGAAAAGTATGCGGCCGAGGTCGATGCGGCAGAGCATCATGCCGACCGCATCACTGCCGAAGTCAATCGCGCTTTGCACCTCACCTTCATCACGCCGATTGACCGTGAGCAGATCCACGGCCTGATCAATGCCATGGATGATGTGCTTGACTTGCTGCAGGATTCCACCGAGACCTTGTCTTTGTACGACGTGCGGCGCATTCCTGAGGATGTGTTGAGATTGGGTGACTTGAGCGTGCGCTGCTGCGAGCGGGTTCAGCATGCGGTGTCCTTGCTGCCCAAGCTGAGCGAGCCCAAGACGGCGGCAGCGGCGATCAAGACCTGCGAAGAGATCGATAAGCTGGAGTCGGACGCCGATCGGGTGATGCGCTCGGCCATGTCGGCCTTGTTTCGTGAAGAGGAGGATGTGCGCGAGTTGATCAAGCTGAAGGCGATCTATGAGCAGCTCGAATCGATCTCTGACCGTTGCGAAGATGTGGCCAATTTGATCGAGGGCATCGTCCTCGAGAACTCCTGAGTCGAGCGCGCAATGCAGTCGGTAGAGTTAGCGTTCTGGGTGGTTGCCATGCTGGTGATCTTGGCCCTGCTGTTCGACTTCATGAATGGCTTCCATGACGCGGCCAATTCAATCGCCACCGTGGTCTCAACCGGCGTCTTGAAGCCGCAGCAGGCGGTTTTGTTTGCGGCCTTCTTCAATGTGTTGGCGATTGCGGTGTTTCAGTTGAAAGTGGCCAGCACCATAGGGCGCGGCATTGTTGAGCCCGGTGTTGTCGACCATCACGTGATTTTTGGCGCCTTGATCGGGGCGATCGCCTGGAATGTCATCACCTGGTGGTACGGCATCCCGTCTAGCTCATCCCATGCCTTGATCGGCGGCATTGTGGGCGCGGTGATTGCCAAAGCGGGGCCTGGCGCCTTGATCGCTGCAGGCCTGACGAAGACGGTTTTGTTTATTTTTGTCTCGCCGCTGCTGGGTTTCTTGCTGGGCTCGATCATGATGGTGATCGTGGCGTGGCTGTTCAGGCGTAGCTCGCCCATCCGGGCGGATGGCTGGTTCAGACGTCTGCAGTTGGTCTCCGCTGGTCTTTACAGCCTGGGGCATGGCGGCAACGATGCGCAAAAGACGATTGGCTTGATCTGGTTGCTGTTGGTGGCTTCGGGCTATATGACAGCTCAGGACCAAAGTCCGCCAGGCTGGGTCATCGGCAGTTGCTACTTGGCAATTGGTTTGGGAACCATGTTTGGCGGGTGGCGAATTGTTCGCACCATGGGTCAGAAGATCACCAAACTCAAGCCGGTTGGAGGTTTTTGCGCGGAAACCGGTGGCGCCATCACCTTGTTTTTGGCGACGGCGCTGGGCATTCCGGTGTCCACGACGCATACGATTACCGGCGCAATCGTCGGCGTTGGTTCGGTGCAGCGAGCCTCGGGCGTGCGGTGGGGAGTTGCCGGCTCCATCATCTGGGCTTGGATCTTTACGATTCCGGCCTCCGCGCTGGTGGCTGGCGTGTTTTACTGGCTCAGCTTCACTTTGTTCTGAACCCATTGCTTGCAGGGCCTTGAGCAAAAGAGGGCCTGGCAACAGCTGGCCCTCTTTTGCTATGGGGTCGAGCTTTGCGTCTGCTCTTGGCTTTCGAAATAGCGCTGGGCACTGAAGGCGATCGTGGCCATCAAGCAGGTCCCGCCAATCAAGAGGCTGGCAATCACGGCAATGACCGCGCCCCAACCGTTTTGGCGCGGCGTCTGGCCTGGGTTGTGCTGAGCATCCCATTTTTCATCTGATTTGAGGCCGTAGATGATGGCGCTGAGTGTCGCCACCACTAGCATCACACCAAGCAAAGGGATCAACAGCCAGCTCAGCCTGTCATCTTGGCCCAGCAGGTCCATGCGCTGAACACCGTATAGGCCCGCCAAGGTCGGCCAGGGATAAAGCCAGGCCAAGCGGTCACGCCAGCCATACAAATACAGTCGATGCAGGCCGAAGCTGCCCAGCAGCAAGGCAAGCCAGGCGGCAATGGTTTTTGACTTGTAGTGATGTGTCTGGGTCATGCTCATTCCGGACTACCTTGTGCGCCTTGTCCCAGGGTCCGTTGCATCATCACCACATCCAACCAGCGGCCAAATTTCCAGCCGGCGCTCTTGAGCGTGCCGGTATGGCTGAAGCCCATCGAGCTGTGGATGCCGATCGACCCGTGATTCGCGGCGTCGCCGATGACGGCAAGCATTTGGCGTGCACCGAGCTGTTCGCAGCGCGCGATCAACTCGGCCAGCATCAGCTTGCCCAGTCCTTTGCCTTGGGCTGAAGGGTGCAGGTAGATCGAATCTTCCAGGCAAAAGCGGTAGGCGAGGCGAGGGCGAAAGTAGTTGGCATACGCGTAGCCCAAGACCTGCCCACCGGCTTCTGCGACCAGCCAAGGCAGCTTGCGACCCAGAACTTCGGCGCGCCTGCGGGCCATCTCCTCAATCGATGGTGCCTCTGTTTCGAAGGTGCCCGTGCCTTGTAGAACGGCGATCTCGTAGATGGCTTGAATGGCGCCGAGGTCACGCTCTTCACTGGGGCGAATCGTCAAGGAATCGATGAATTTGGGATTTTCTGGTTTCATATGTGTCATGGTTGATTGCACGAGTTTATAATGCTGGGTTTTGGCGCTGGTTGAATCTAGATGGGGCAAGCCACTATTGGTGGGCTTCACAAGGTTTGGCGTATCTACAGTGCCAACCACGGCGGTTGTGTTTGACGGGTGAAGCATTTTTGCTGACTTGTCTTGCGCACTGTCACTCCGATCTACTCGCCCTGAGTGTCTCCTGGTGCGATGGATGCAATAGATTCATAGGAAACATCATGGTTGTAATTCGAATGGCTCGCGGCGGCTCCAAGAAGCGCCCCTTCTATAACATCGTTGTGGCTAACAGCCAGCAGCGCCGTGACGGCCGCTTCATTGAGCGCGTGGGTTTTTACAACCCCGTGGCTTCCGGCGCTGCCGAGCCACTGCGTGTCGCACTCGATCGCGTGAACTACTGGATCGGTGTTGGCGCCCAGTTGTCGCCTACGGTTGAGCGTCTG
>CAUPEV010000281.1:0-4935 GCA_963510335.1 uncultured Roseateles sp. | reverse complement strand
CTTCACCACCGGCGCCGATTTCAGCTGCAATGGTGGCTTGCACATGGGCTGATTGAGTTCAAGCCCGCATGGGCTTGGCGTACAGACGCGGGAGCTGCGGCCTCAGGTTGCAGCTCCCGTTTTTTTGGAGGGCTTGCTTCACGCAATAATGCCCAGATCAAACTGAATCGTCTAAGGGCACTGTGATGGCAATGGATGTGGTCGACTACGAGATCAAGGGCGCGGAGATGCAATTCGTCGAGGTCGAGCTTGACCCCGGCGAAGCGGCCGTTGGCGAGGCCGGCAGCATGATGTTCATGGACGCCGGCATCCATATGGACACCGTCTTTGGCGACGGCGCGCCGCAGCAGGGTGGCTTCTTCGGCAAGCTGATGGGTGCAGGCAAGCGCCTGGTGACGGGCGAGTCCTTGTTCACCACCGTCTATACCAACCAGACCGGGGTGAAGCAGAAGGTTGCCTTCGCCGCGCCCTTTGCGGGCAAGATTCTGCCCATGGATCTGCGCCAGCTCGGCGGCACCTTGATCTGCCAGAAAGATGCCTTCCTGTGCGCGGCGCGCGGCGTCTCGCTCGGTATTGCCGTGCAGCAGAAGATCTCGACCGGCTTTTTCGGTGGTGAAGGCTTCATCATGCAAAAGCTCGAAGGCGACGGCCTGGCCTTTGTGCATGCCGGCGGCACGGTTGTCAGGCGCACGCTGCAGGCTGGCCAGACTTTGCTGGTCGATACCGGCTGCGTGGTGGCCTACACGCCCAATGTGTCCTTCGAAATCCAGTATGTGGGCAAGATCAAGACGGCCCTGTTCGGCGGCGAGGGTCTATTCCTGGCCAAGCTCAGCGGCCCTGGCGAGCTGTGGTTGCAAAGCCTGCCGCTGTCGCGTCTGGCCTCGCGTATTTTTGCTGCAGCGCCGCAGCGCGGTGGCAGTCGTGAAGAGGGCTCCATGCTCGGCGGCTTGGCCGGTATCGGCGGCGCTGGTCTATTGGGAGGTTTGTTGGGCGGCAATGATGACGAGTAAGGCGGCGAGTAAGCCCAGCCAACTACACTTGAAGGGTCTTGCGTAGCCAAAACTTCACACGCTAGCTGCCCTGAGTCCTGTTTCTCCCTTCAAGGATTTCCTGATGTTGTTTCAGTCCTGGCCCCGTCTTGCGGTGGCCCTGAGTTTGAGTGCCGCCGCCCTGACTTGCACCGCCGCTATGCCGGCCAAGCCAATTTTCGTATTGAACTCTTTGGACGCCGACATCAGCGTCGTCGATCCGGTCACTTTCAAGCAGATCAAGCGCATCCCGACCGGCAAAGAGCCCCACCACCTCTATTTGTCACCGGACGAAAAGTCCTTGCTGGTGGCCAATGCGCTGGGGGACTCCTTGACCTTTCTGGATCCCCGTACCGCCGAGGTTCAGCGGGTGGTGCACGGCATCAGCGACCCCTATCACCTGCGCTTTACGCCCGATATGAAGTGGCTGGTGACGGCCGCCAATCGTCTGGATCATGTGGACTTCTACAGCTGGACGCCGAGCAACAAGGCCGAGCCGCTGAAGCTGGTCAAGCGCATCAGCGCCCCCAAGACGCCCAGCCATCTGGCCATCGACAGCAAGAGCAGCACGCTCTATGTGAGCTTGCAAGACAGCAATGAGTTGCTGGCGGTGGATATTGCAACGCAGACACCGCGTTGGAAGATCAAGGTCGGCGAAATGCCGGCCGACATCTTCTTGACCTCCGATGACAAGCACATTCTGGTCGGGCTGACCGGCGACTCGGTGGTCGAGGTTTACGACGTCAGCGCGCCAGGCAACACAGGCGCCAAGCTCGTCAAGCGTCTGCCCACCGGCAAGGGCGCGCATTCCTTCCGCGCCTGGGGGGATAAGCGCCATGTGCTGGTCAGCAACCGCGTGGCCAACACCATCAGCAAGATCGATACGCAGAACTTCACCGTCGTTGACAAATTCCCCGGCCCTAGCGGCCCGGACGATATGGAAGTGATGGGGGACGGCAAGACGCTGTTGGTGACCTCGCGCTGGGCCGGCAAGCTGACAATGATTGACACCCAGACCAAGAAGGTGGTGCGCCAGGTCAAGGTCGGCAAGTCGCCGCACGGTGTCTACACGCTGGACCACCAGCCACGGCAATGAAGATGGGCGTGTTGCTGGCCGCGGCCTTGCTCGGCGCGGCGCCGGGGCTGGCGCAAGCCGAAACTTGTGCCAAGCCCGTGTTTCTGAGCTTTGACACCGGCCATATGGGCGTGGCGCCCTTGATCGCCCAGACCCTGAAGCGTTTCGATGCGCGCGCGACCTTTTTCCTCGCCAATGAGCCGACCAAAACCGGCGGCTGGACCTTGGATGAGGAATGGGCGCCTTGGTGGCGCGAGCGAGTGGCCGAGGGCCATGATTTCGGGGCTCACACCTGGAATCACGACACCTGGCTGGCCGACCTGCCTGAGGCGGGTCAGAGCGAAGCGACTCGTTTTAAGTTCAGTACCGCGGCTGGCATTCAGACGCCGGTCCGCCAAGAAATGACGGCCGAGCAGTATTGCGCCAGTCTCAAACAGGTGAGCGCGCGTTTCAGCGAGATGACCGGCCAGGCGATGGGGCCGATCTTCCGCGCGCCGGGTGGCAAGACTTCGCCGGCGCTGCTGGCCGCCGCGCAAAAATGCGGTTATGTCCATGTGGGCTGGAGCGCGGCGGGCTTTCTCGGCGATGAACTGTCAAGCGATCGCTATCCGAATGCGCAACTGCTCGAGCGTGCTTTGAAGAACGTCAAACCCGGCGACATTTTGATGGCGCATCTGGGCATCTGGTCGCGCCAAGAGCCCTGGGCGCCGGCGGTGCTGGAGCCGCTGCTGCAAGGTTTGCAGGATAGAGGCATGTGTTTTGCGCCGCTGCGTGAACATCCGCGTTATCGCGGCCTGTTCAAGATGGCGGGTGTGCTGAAAGAGGCACAGCATGATTGAATTCTTCAGCGATGCTTTCAACACGCTGCAGCAAGATCTGTACGAGTGGCTGGTGCAACCCTTGGTGTTTGCGCTGGGTGGCGGCAATTTGCTTGAGGACGCGTTCAACGCGACCGGTTGGTTGCTGGTGGGCTTGCTGCAGATCGCAGTGATGCTGCTGCTGATCCGTGGCTTGGAGCGCTGGCGGCCGGTCGAGGCGGTCGTGGACAAGGCGGCCGTGCGGGTCGATGTGATTTACACCTTGATTCACCGCCTGGGCCTGTTCAAGCTGCTGATGTTTTTCAGCCTTGACCCCATTTGGGACAGCTTGGCTGGCGCGGCGCGCATGGCCGGCCTGCCGAGCTTTCAGCTCGATGCCTTGTGGCCGGGTGTCAGCGATATTCCCTGGGTGTCCTTCATCCTGTATTTGCTGGTGTTTGACTTCGTCAATTACTGGCTGCACCGCGCCCAGCATGCCTGGAATTGGTGGTGGGCGCTGCACGCGCTGCATCACAGCCAGCGCCAGATGACGATGTGGAGCGACAACCGCAACCCTCTGCTCGACGATGGCGTGCGCGTTGCGGTGTTCGTGCTGCTGGCGCGGGTGATCGGGGTTGAGCCGGCGCAGTTTGTCGCGCTGGTGGCGCTCTCGCAGCTGATGGAAAGCTTGCAGCATGCGAATGTACGGCTGTGGTTCGGGCCGCTGCTGGAGCGAGTTCTTGTTAGCCCGCGCTATCACCGGCTGCATCATTCGATCGGCATCGGCCATGAGTCGGGCGGGCGCGGCACGCTGGGTGGGCATAACTTTGCCGTCTTGTTCCCGCTCTGGGACATCATTTTCCGCACCGCTAACTTCGAGTTGCGCTGGGACGCGACCGGCGTGCGCGATCAGCTGGCCGAGGAGGGCGGGCGCGACTACGGTCGGGGCTTTGGGGCCCAGCAATGGCTGGGCTTGGGGCGGCTGTTCGGCCTGGTATTAAGGCGGCGCTAAAGGTTCAGGCGCTGGCCGCCCTTGCGCTGGTCTCGCTTGAATCCGCCCCTGTCAAAAGCGTGGACACCCGCTCGGCAATCTCGTCGTAGACCGCGCGGATCAAGGGCGTGTTCGCTATTTCGGTATGCGTGGTGAGCCAGCAAGTCAGGGTGGGCAGCGGCATGTCTGGCAGCACTTGGCGCAGGCTTGGGTTGACATCGAGCAGCAGCCGGGCAGCAAAACCAATGCCTGCACCGGATTCGATCATCTTGATGCAGACCGCTTTGTCATTGCTGCGAATACGGAAATGCTCGGTCCTCACCGCGAGGCCAATCGCCTGCAGCGCGGGCATCATCACCGTGTCTTTGTCAATGCCCATCAGGTGATGCTTCAGCAGGTCCGCTGGCTGCTCTGGCGTGCCCATGGCCTTCAGATAGCTTTGATGGGCCAGCGCAACGATGGGCACCTGCCCAATCTGGCGTGACACCACGTTCAAGTCTGTTGGCCTTGTGAAGCGCAAGGCAATATCGGTGGCCCGGTGCAGCAGGCTGGGCACATCGTCAGAGGCCACAATTTCAATCTGCAGCCCTGGGTGGCGCCGGATCAGGTCGCGGCTGATGGCGGGCAGTACATGCGAGGCAAAAATATGGCTGGCCGACACACGCACCGTGCCGCTCAGCGTGGCGGCTTTTGCGGCCAGCGAGAGCGTGATCTGATGCGCCAGGCTTTCCATGTCTTGCGCGTGGCGAGCCACGAGATGGGCCGACTCGGTGGCATGCAGGCCTCGCCCGGTTCGCTCAAACAGGGCTTCGCCCAGTTGGGCTTCAAGCTCAGTCAGGTGACGGCTCAGGGTCGATTGCTGCAAGCTCAGATGGCGCGCGGCAGCTGCCACGGTTCCGGCCCGGAAGATGGCCAGAAAGCTGCGCAGCAAGACCCAGTCAAAGCCATGGGCATCAAGGCGCTCACTGCGTTCAGGCCGCTTGGGGCGCTCGTGGCGCTCTGGGCGGGCAGGGTTCTCAGGGTGTATAGGGTCTATAGGGCTTT
>CAUPEV010000280.1:0-4939 GCA_963510335.1 uncultured Roseateles sp. | reverse complement strand
CCAGCACCAGCAGCAGCAGCAGCAGACCCGGCACATCCTTGTAGCCGGTGGAGAGGTAGTAGCCGGTGCAGGTCTCGGCGATGCCCAGAATCAGCCCGCCGACGACGATGCCCATGCCGCTGTTGAGCCCGCCGATGATGGCCACCGCAAAAGCCTTCAGTCCGAGCACGGCACCCATGGTGGCGCCGGTCAACGTGAGCGGCGCGATCAACATACCGGTGAAGGCGGCGGTCAGTGATGACAAGGCGTATGAGAAAGTGATCACAAGGCCGGTGTTGATGCCCATCAGCTTGGCCGCGTCGCGGTCATTGAAGGTCGCCACCACGGCCTTGCCGTAGATCGAGCGGCGGTTGAATACCTCCACCGACAACATCAGGGCGAGGGCGCCGAACACGACCAGCACCTCCATCGGCCAGACATTGGCGCCCAGCAATTGCAGCGGCGCTTCGGGCAGTGGCGAAGGGAACTTCAAGTCATCGCGACCCCAGACGTTTTCGGCCACGTTCTTGAAGATGATGCCCAGCGCGATGGTGGACATGATCCAGCCGAACTCGCTCTTGATCTTGATCGCCGGACGCACGCCGATGCGTTCGACGAACATGCCCTGCACGGCACCAAACAGGCACACCACCGGCAGTGCCAGCCAGTAGTTCAGCCCCACCACGGTGACCAGGGTGAGGCCGACCAGCGCCCCCAGCATCAGCGCATCGCCCTGGCCGAAGTTCAGCGTGTCCGAGGTGGCGAAGGTGAGTTGGTAGCCGAAGGCAATGACGGCATAGATCATGCCGAGGGCAATGCCGCTGAAGACGAGTTGGGTCAGAATTTGCATGAGGTGCGCTCCAGCTCGCCGCCACCTGAGGCGCGCGAGGGGTCAATCAAAAAGGCTGGCTCAAAAAGGCTGGCTCAAAAGGGCCGGCTCAAAGAGGCTGCCGAGGCCGCGAAGCCCCGGCAGGTGCAAGCCGGGTTGGCTTACTTCTTGATCAAAGCGCCCTTGGCGTTGGCATCCTTCAGGCGCACTTCCGAGGCCTTTTTGAAGTCTTCCGGGTAGGCGTAAACGACGCGCTGACCCTTGACCTCGCCGAACACCGGGATGTTGGGCGTGATGGCTTCATGGTCCTTGGCGGTGAAGGGCTTGATATAGGTGGTCACCACGCCTTCCACTGGCGCCTTCAGGTCTTCAAGCGCGGCCTTGATCTTCGGACCCTCGGTGCCGCCGGCCTGCTTGATGGCGGCCGCCAGCAGAAAGATCGAGTCATAGCCTTGCGCGGCCGACACCGGCGAATCGATGCGGCTCATCTTCGGGTTGAAGGTGCGCAGATAGTTGAGGATGAAGCTCTGGCGCTTCGGTGTGGTGGGCTCCTGGATGAAGGTTTGCGGCATGCGCGCACCCTCGCCGCCGGGGCCGGCGTTGTCGATGAAATTGGCCATCGACAGTGTCCAGCTGCCAATCATCGGCACCTTCCAGCCGAGCTTGGTCATGCCGTTGGCGATTTGCGCCAGCTCAGGCCCGATGGCATAGGTCAGCACCGCCTCGGCGCCCGCTTCCTTGGCCTTGAGCAACTGCGGTGTCATGTCCACATCCTTGATGTTGAACTTCTCGACCGTCACGGCCTTGAGGCCTTTTTGCGCCAAGGCGGCCTCCAGGTCGGCGCGGCCCAGCTGGCCGTAATTGGTCGAGTCCGCCAGGATCGCCACGCGCTTGTAGCCGCGCCTGGCGACGGCTTCCTCAACAATCATCGGGGCCTGGATGCTGTCGTGCGCCGCGTTGCGAAACACGTAGTTCTCGGGCTGGTCATCGAACTGATGGGTCACCAGCGAGCCGGTGGCGACGTTATTCATCACAGGGATCTTGGCTTCCTGGAAGAAGCGCTGCGAGGCCAGGGCCACGCCGGTGTTGATATAGCCCACCACGGCGGCCACGCGCTCCTTGTTGATCATCTCTTGCGCGATCTGCACGCCACGCTCGTTCCTGGCCTCGTCGTCGCGCTCAACCAGCAGAATCTGGCGGCCGAGAATGCCGCCGGACTTGTTGATCTCGTCCGTGGCCATGCGCACGCCGTCACGCATCGACACGCCCATCGACGATGAACCGCCGGTGAAGGGGCCGGCCACACCGATCTTGATCGGGTCGGCAGCAAAGGCCGCAGGGGTAGTGAAGGCGGCTGCAGCAAGGGCTAGCGCGCTGAGCAAAGGTTGGAACTTTGTTTGCATGGCTTGTCTCGGTGGTTTTTGTGAGCTGCCGGATTCAAGGAGTGACCCGACATGACCACAATCGTGCGCCGATGCACCAAAACAAGCTTCCGTCTCAATACGCAGAGCGGCTGCGCAAGAACACGGACTAGAAAACCCTCGGCTGCTCGTGCGCCAGTTGCGCTCAGCGCGGCGGCTGGCGCCCATGTTCCACCGCATAGCGTATCAAGTCGGCCTGGCCCGACAGGTCAAGCTTGCGATGCAGATTGAGCCGGTGCGTTTCGACCGTGCGCACGCTGATCTCCAGCGTGCGGGCGATCTGCTTGCTGGACTGCCCCTGTCCGATCAAGCCGAGGATCTGCGTCTCGCGCTCCGACAGTTCCACCCTTGCCGGTGCAGGCCTGAACAGGCGCTGAGCCATCGCCGGGCTGATGTAAGTGCCACCTGCAAACACCGTGTTGATGGCGGCAATGATCTCGGTCGAAGGCGAGTCTTTCAAGACATAGGCGCGCGCACCGGCGGCAAGTGCTTGGCGGGCGTACTCGGGGTCGTCGTACATGCTCAGCACCAGCACGATCGGGGCGGGCTCGGTCGGCGTGGCGCGGGCCATCAGGCGGCGAATCAGCTCGATGCCATTGACCTCGCGCATGCCGATATCGGTCAGCACAAGGTCGGGCTTGAGCTCGGCCGCAAGCGCGAGACCCTGCAGTGCATCCCCGGCTTCGCCGACCACTTGAAGGTGCGGCACCGCGTCCAGTCTTGCGACCAGACCCTCGAGCACCAAGGGGTGGTCGTCAACCAGCAGGATGCGAATAATTGTGCTGCTTGTACTCATGCGGATTGGGCCAATCGTTGTACCGCCAGGCGCGGGATCGTCGCCTCGACCTTGGTTCCATGCTCATCCGAGCTCAGTTCCAGGCGGCCGCCGACATTGTTCATGCGCTCGCGCATATTGCGCAGACCGATGCCCTGCTTGGGGCTCCTATCAATCGCATCGGCGCTGAAGCCGTGGCCGTTGTCTTGCACGGTCAGCCTGATCTCTTCTGCGCCCTTGTGCAGCAACATATGCACATGGCTGGCCTGTGCATGCTTGAGTGCATTGGTCAGCGCTTCCTGTGCGACCCGAAACAGCGTGGTGCGCACCTCCGCTGGCAGGCCGTGAGGCTCTTTGCCAGAGACCTCGAAGCTGAAGGCCAGGCCGGCGGCCGAGCAGCTGTCCTCGCCGAGCTGACGCAGCGCGCTGGTCAGGCCCAGCGTGTCGAGCGTGGCCGGCCGCAAGCGGTGCGAGATGTCACGCACGCCATCGAGCGCGTCACCGATGCGGGCCATCGCGCGCTCCAGCATGGTGCGCACACTGCCGTCGTCCGCGGGCAAGCGCGCCAGCGCCGATTCGGTCAAGAGCTTGGCGGCCACCAGGGTCTGGCTGGTGCCGTCATGCAGCTCGCGCGACAGCCAAGCGCGCTCATCCTCTTGCGAGCGCACCAGCCGGCGTGCCAGCAGCGTCAGCTTGGCATCGGCGCTGTGCAGTTCGTTGATCGACAAGCCCAAGACGCTGACCAGCATAAAGGTCGCCGACAGCAAGGTGGTCAAACCCACCCAGCGCAAGGTGGTGCCCAGGCTGGCTGTCAGTTGATCGGCCAATTGCTGCTGGATCTTGTCGACCTCGTCGGTATAGATGCCCGTGCCTATCATCCATTGCCAGCGATCCAAGCCGGTCACATAGGCGATCTTGGGTCTTTGCTCATTCGCCGAGGGCTTGCTCCAGGTGTATTCAATGAAGCCGCCGCCGGCGATGGCCCGCTCTATCATCAGGCGGATCGCCGGCCGGCCCTGCGCGTCCCGCATCTCCATCAAATTGCGGCCGACCAGCTCGGGCTGGCGAGGGTGCATCAGGCTGACGCCCTTGTAGTCGTAGAGGAAAAAGTAGCCGTCCGGGCCGTAGTCCAAATTCACCAGCTGCTGGACCGCGAGCCGCTTGATGTCGTCATCGTCGCGGCCCGTGTTGTAGAGCGGGCTGATCGTGCTGAGCGCCAGCGCGACCTGATGTCGAAGTTCCGAGCGAGTGGCTTGCGAGTAGGCATCGCTGACCAGCGACTGCTGACGCTCGGTCAACTTGTTCTGTTGGAAGCGCAGCACCCAAGCGGTCAGGGAAAACGCCAGCAGCAGCGTCAAGCTTGCCACCAGCATCAGCTTCAGGCGAAGAGTCATGCTGCCTTTTTTCTTGTTGAATTTTGGGATCGGTCGGCGTTGGTCAATTCGCGATTGGTTGAAGCGTAACAGTTCACCAGCCGATGAGCTTCTTCAGGCAAGGTCGTATTCAGGGCTGCGCATATTGACCTGTGCTTTCGCCCGAGAAATGAAGACTGTCAGTATTGCGCCTCGAGGGGTGCGGACGAGGGAATCTGAGACTGGGGTGGTGGACAAGGCAGCAGCAGCGAGATCGGTCCGGGTGCAAAAGGGGGTCTGCAACAGCGCGCATTGTCGCGATCGGCCGAAGGCGGGGGTTTCAAGCCATATAAAGGCTCCTACAAACCTGGAAAGGCAGGGTTTTGTGCATGATTGGTGCAGCGTTTGCCTCCCTACAATTCTCTGCGCTATCACCCCGCTTCATAGGGCTCCGGTGACAGCGATCACCCGGAGACCTGCAATGAACCCATCCCCGGCTTCCTTGGGGGCCGACTCTGCTGCCAGCGACCCGTCTTTGCGCAGGCTTGAACCCGCGATGAGCCTGGGGCTTAGCGACCGCTTG
>CAUPEV010000279.1:0-4962 GCA_963510335.1 uncultured Roseateles sp. | reverse complement strand
GTCACAAGAACCACTGATAGAGCGAGAGATAAAAATGTCAGCAAACATATTGCTCAAAGTCAGCGGACTCAAGGTCGCCTACGGCGGCATCCAGGCCGTCAAGGGCGTGGACTTCGAAGTGGCGCAGGGCGAGCTGGTCAGCCTGATTGGGGCCAACGGCGCCGGCAAGAGCACCACGCTCAAGGCCGTCACCGGCCTGCAGCCGGTCGCCGCCGGCGACATCGAGTACATGGGCAAGTCCATCAAAGGCCAGGGCGCTTGGGATCTGGTCAAGCAAGGCCTGGTGATGGTGCCGGAAGGGCGCGGGACGTTCACGCGCATGACCATCACCGAGAACTTGCAGATGGGCGCCTATATCCGCAGCGACAAGGCGCAGATCGAGGCGGACATCGACAAGGTCTTCGGCATCTTCCCGAGGCTGAAAGAGCGGCGACTGCAACTGGCCGGCACGATGTCGGGTGGCGAGCAGCAGATGCTGGCGATGGGGCGGGCCTTGATGACGCAGCCCAAGGTCTTGCTCTTGGACGAGCCGTCGATGGGCTTGAGCCCCATCATGGTGGACAAGATCTTCGAGGTCGTGAACGACATCCACAAGCAAGGCGTGACCATCCTCTTGGTGGAGCAAAACGCCAGCCGTGCGCTGCAGATTGCCAACCGGGGCTATGTGATGGAGTCGGGCCTGGTGACGATGACGGGCGAAGGCAAGACCTTGTTGGATGATCCGAAAGTCAGGGCAGCTTATTTGGGTGAATGAGAGCTGGGCTCCGCGGCCAAAACCCACTTGATCAGGCTGCGGAACAAGGCTTCTCTCGGGTAGCCGCGCTCGCTGGTGCTGGCGCGCATCAAGCTATTGGGGTGGCGCTCGCGCGGCAGCGCAATGTCCCAATGGTCGGCGCGGGCCTCGGCCAAGAGGCTGCTGCCGGGCAGAATCGCGTCGCGGCTGAGCAACTGGCCATCATTGCGGGGGTCGATATTGTTCAGCGCGGCATTGAAGGGGCGCAGCGAGATGCCGATCTCGCTAGCTTTGGCAAAGCCGGCCACCGAGTGGTAACGCAGCTCAGCCGGCGGCGGATGGGCGACCAGCCAGGCCACGCTTTCGCGCTGGGTGACGCTGCTGACTTCCCGGCCGTCGGAGGCCGAGCATCCAAACGGATCGATGCGGGTCGACAGGTTCTCGAACAGGTTCTCAAAATGATCAGCCAAGCGGGTACCCATCACTACGCCGGCGACTGAAACCAGGTCGGTGAGGGCAGGGGGCAAGCCCTGCTGAGTCCGCAGCAGGGTCAGGGCGCGCAAGCTGTCTGGCACACCCTTGGAATAGGCCACCAGCACGATGCGCTTCACCTCGGGCCGTGCGGCCTCTTGCCGGATCGCCTCGGCGACCCGTAGCGCATTGGCCTCGCTGGACTCGCGCCCGGCCACGGCGATGGAGCGAATGCCGGCCAGACCTAAATCCGCATACTGACGGTAGGCTTCGCGCCGGTTCAAGCCCGGCTCTCTGACCAAGCCGTCGCCGAAGGGCACGGATTGATCCTCGAAGCAGTCGGCAAAAAGGCCAGGCACCAGCAACACCGAAGTGCCGGGCACTTGCTCGGTAAAGCGCTGGTTCAATGCCTTCAGGCTGCTTGGCTTTTCTTTATCGGTTTGTTTTTCAATGCCGTGCAGCCAGGCGTCTATGGGCTGTGGCTTGGGGCCAGGATGGGCCTGCAACTCCTGCGCGAACAGCACAGCAAAGGCCGGGCGCTCATCCTTGACGCCGGCGGCTGTGATAGGCAGATTGACGATCGGATGGGGGCTTAGCACTTCGGGGGGCGCCACCCAGCTGGCGCAGCCGCTGCACAACAAGGTGAGGGCCAATGCGAGGCGAGGGAGGGCGGGAGAGCGAAAGTTCATCTCGGAGATCATCCGCCTTCAGCGCATGCCGACGCTGGCTTCGGTCAAAAAGAAGCGTTCCGTGCGGCGCTTGACTTCACTGCGGTTTTCGTTACGCGTTTCTTCGGTGGCATCAAAGTCGAGCTTGGCCGCTTGCACGGCGCGGCAAGTCATATAGGCCTTGGCGCGCGGCTCGGTCAAGTCGTCCAGATGGCCGCCCAGCAAATCCACCAGCTTGGCCTTGCGGCGAAACAGGTCAACCTGGGCGGCGTGGTCCGCCGGCTGCTCGGCCTTCAGGTCAGCGATGCATTCCACAAAATTGCTGCCGGTGCACCAGGCCGGGAACTCGGTGCGGATCAAGGCGCGGGTGTCGGCATTGAGAAAAGCTTTGACCTGCACAATCGCATCGAGCATCGCGTCTTGATACACATGGGCGTGCTCGTACAAATCGCTGTCGCAGTCCTTGCATTCCGGCCCGAAGCGGCTGAGCAGCCACTTGACCACGCTGCCGCGTGATTCGCGTTGCTTGCGCACCAGCGCATGGTCCACCTCGCGAATGTCTTCCACCGCTACACCCAGGGTGCCGCAGGTTTGTGCCTCCCAGGCGGCCAGCAGATCGGCGTCGCTGGTCACGGGCTGTTCGCCATGTGGCATCAATTCGCCGCGCACCTTGATGCGATTGGCGTTTTCGTCATAGGCAAAGCTCACCCTTCGGTAGGCGATGGGCCAGTCGGACAGTGAGCTGACGTTGAGCTCCAGCACCGGCCTGGGGTCGAGCTCACGGTGGGCGGCCCAAAAACCCCGGTGCGTGTGGGCCGACAAATAGACCAAGGGATGTTCGAGCTCCGCCATCAGGCTGCGCAGCAAGAGCCTGGACGGTAGGCCTAAACCCCGCCAGTTGTGATGCCCGGCAAAGATGATCAGATCGCCGTCCCGCTTGGCCTCGGCGACCCAATGGCTGACGGCGCGCACCTGGTCCAGATTGACATGGCCGATGCTGCCAGGGCTGCGGCCCATCAAGGTGTCCCAGCTGCTGACCAAGGCGCCGGCCTGGTTGGTGTCCAGGCCAATCACGATCACGCGGCGCTTGGCGCCGGGCGCGGCGGGCAGTTGCAGGCGCTGCGCCAAGAAGGAGTCTGCATAGGCAAACCCGTCCAGGACATGGGCTTCGATGCCGCTCAAGAAAGCAGTGGTGTTGGGGTTGCGCCAGCTGACCCGGTGGTTGCCTTTGGCGGGCGGCAGCTTGATGCCGGGCTGGCTCGGTACGGCGGCCTGACCGCTCAAATACATCTGGATGAAGTCGCGCTTGCTGAAGGCTTCGTTTTCGGTTTTGTGTGCCTTGTCTTCCAGCGAGGCGCCGCGCCGGCAGGCTTGATTCCATTTCTGCGCGTCGCGGTTCAAGACATCATCAAGAATGCTGTAGCCGTAAATGCCGAACATCAGCCCGTCGTGATTGCCCGGCAGGATGGCGCCAGCACGGCCCGCCGCGTTGAAGACCTTGCTCATGCGCTGCGCCTCGGAGCGGCATGACATGTCCAGCACATCGCCCAGATGCAGAAAGTTCTCCTCCGGGTGGGCCTGCAGCGCCCATTCCATGATGCGCCGTCCGAACAGCGGCTGCTCGGGCGGGCGCTGCGCGACCTCCACATAGGCATCCACCGCGCTGTCGTTGTCATACAGCGGCCAGCCGGTCGGCTCATGCTCTTGGGTGTCGCCCAAGGCGACGATAGGGGTGCTCAGCTCGATATAGTTGCTAGCGCCTTCGGCATCCGGTGCCGGCTGTGGGGCAAAGCTGGCGCAAGCGGTCAAGCTGGACAGGCAGGCCAGCAAGGCAAACCGCGAGTAGGAGTAGAGGGCGCGCTGCATGAGTTCTCAGTAGTAGCTGGCCGGCATCAGTTTGAAAAACCAGCTTTGTAGGCGCTGCCAGGGGCTGCGCGCCGGCGCTTGATCCAGCGGCGGGCCGTCGCTCTTCCATTGCACGCTGTTCTCGGGGCTGAGCTGCAAGGACCAGCTATTTGCCGCTGTCATATCGCGGGCCATGCGAGCGGCCAGCGCGGCGCCGAGCAAGGGGCTTTCGATGATGACACCCATTTCCGAATTGATCACCTCGGAGCGCGGATCCAGATTCATGGAACCGATGAAGCTGCGCGTTTGGTCAATCACCATCGCCTTGGTGTGCAGGCCGGCAAATTCGGTATGCACCGGTGGGGTGTCCACGAAATCGGCCTTGATGGCGGCGTCGGGGCGCAGCTCATACAGCGCCGTGCCGGTAAGCAGAATGGGCTTGCGCCAGTCTTCGTAATGCGCGTTGACGGCCGGCACATCGTGCGAGGCCAGCGAGTTGGTCAGGATGCGCACCTTCACACCGCGCCCGTTCAACTCGGCCAGATCAATCATGAAATTCGCATCGGGGATGATGTAGGCGTTGGTGATCAGCACCTCTTTTTGCGCCGAGCGCATCAGCGCACGAAAGGCCTCGGGCATGTGGTTGTGTGTGCCCGCTGCGCGCGAGGGTGAGTCGGTGTGAACCATGCTCAGACCCTGCGCCAGCGATGGACCCAAGTTGGCCAGATCGACGGACCAGCTGTGCCGTCCACCCAGCAACTCTTGCATGGCCGGGTGGGCTGCGGCGGCCTCGGGTATCTCCAAAGAGGCAGGCGTCACGCGGCCCTTTGACTGATTGTTGCCCGGTGGAATCAATCGCACCCAGTCGCTGTTCCAATAGCGATCGAACACCGCGCTGGCCTGGCGAGCCACGGGGCCGACGCCCAGCACATCCAGATCATGGAAACTGAACTCGGCCAGCAGGCCGAAATACTCGTCGCCGATATTGCGCCCGCCGATGATGGCGACCCGGTTGTCCACAATCATCTGCTTGTTGTGCATGCGCCGGTTGAGCCGGCCGAAGTCACTCGCGCCTTCGGCCACCCGGCCCAACCAGTCACGCTGCTGCCAGGCATTGAAGGTGCGGATCTGGATATTGGGGTGCGAGTCGATGTGGGCCAATAAATCGTCGCGCAGTTCGGGCGAGCTCATGCGGCGCAACATGGTGCTGAGGTCGTCAAACAGCATGCGCACCTTGACGCCGCG
>CAUPEV010000278.1:0-4991 GCA_963510335.1 uncultured Roseateles sp. | reverse complement strand
AAGGCGGCGCCGAAGTCGTGGTGGGCCGTGTAGTCGGTGGGCGTGATCACGGTGGCAAGTCCTGCCCCTCGTGCCGCGGCCAGGCCATTGGCTGAGTCCTCGAAGGCCAGGCAGGCGCGCGACGTCAGCCCCAAGCGGGCCAAGGTCTGCTGGTAAACCTGGGGATGGGGCTTCTTCAGCGGCGCTGTGGAGGCGTCCTCGATGACGGCGAAGCGCAAACCCCAATCCGGCCCCAAGGTCCGGCGCAACAAGGCGGCGATATTGACCGGCGAGGTAGTGGTGGCAATCGCCAGCTGCAAGCCCGCTGCGGGCGCGGCTTCGATCAAGGCCCGCACGCCGGGGCGCAACTGCAATTCGCCCGCCGCCGCGCGGCGCTCGTAAACCGCCGTCTTGAGCTCATGCAGGCGCGCGATGCTAGCTTCCAGGGCCAAGGCGTCAAGCGCCTGAATGCCCGGTCGCATACGCTGCCAATAAGCGCGCAGGCGCTCCTTGCCGCCCGAGATGGCCAGCAAGTCGGTGTAGAGCGCCGGGCTCCAGTGCCAGTCCAGCCCCTCCTCGGCAAAAGCCTGGTTGAAGGCCTGGCGGTGCAACTCTTCGGTGTCGGCCAGGGTGCCGTCGACATCGAAGATGAGCGCGGCGAGCTCGCTCATGCGCTGGCCTCCACGGTAAACACCCGGCTGGCCAGAATGTCGGCCGGCTCCAGTGTGCTCAGGGCCTGAGCATCCAGCACGCGATCACGCTCCTGGTAGAGCCGGCTGGCTTGGCGCAGGCGCGCACGCTCCAGCGCATTGCGCACGCTGCGCGCATTGGCAAAGTGCGGCTGCTGCAAGCGCCGGCCCAGATAGGCCTCGAAAGCTTCTCGCGTGCCTTCACCAAAGCGGTAGTGGCTGGCCGCCAGCATTTTGTCTGCGATTTGCAGCAACTCACCCTGGGCATAGTCCGGGAACTCGATGTGGTGGGCGATGCGCGAGCTCAGGCCCGGGTTGGATTGAAAAAAGGTATTCATCCGGTCCGCATAGCCGGCCAGGATCACGACCAGGTCGTCGCGCTGGTTCTCCATCACCTGCAGCAAGATCTCGATCGCCTCCTGGCCATAGTCGCGCTCGTTCTCGGGGCGATAGAGGTAGTAGGCTTCGTCGATGAAGAGCACGCCGCCCATGGCTTTCTTGAGCACTTCCTTGGTCTTGGGCGCGGTGTGGCCAATGTATTGGCCGACGAGGTCGTCGCGCGTCACCGCCACCAAATGACCTTTGCGCAGATAGCCCAGCCGGTGGAGGATCTCGGCCATGCGAAGCGCCACCGTGGTCTTGCCGGTGCCGGGATTACCGGTGAAGCACATATGCAAGCTGGGGCTGCTGGCGGCAAGCCCATGGGCGGCGCGCAGGCGGTCGATCACCAGCAGCGCGGCAATATCGCGGATGCGCTGCTTGACCGGCGCCAAGCCGACCAGCTCGGCGTCCAGCTCCCCCAGCACCGCCTCGACCTGGCTTTGCGCCAGCACCTCGGCGACGGTGCGCGGGGGCACCGTAAGCGCGGTCTCGGTCGCTTTGGAACTTGCGACCGAAGCGGCGAGCGCAGCCGGGCTGTCGCTGCCCGGGATGGCGTAAAGGGGCGCGTTCATCGCTCAGGCCTCAGTACCGCTCGCCTTCGGGCTTGGCGGCGGCATAGCCGGCGATGGTGTAGCGCATCGTGCGGCCATTCACCTCTTGGCGCTGCAGCATGAAACCGGGCTCGCTCGTCGGGCGGTTGACGATGAAGCTCATCACGATCGATTCGACGCCGCGGGTCGAATCAAAGGCCATCAGGCGGATGTAGTGGCGCGGGAAAGCAGCGCGGCAGCCTTGCAGTTCCATCAGCACGCCGGCAGCGTCATTCAGATCGAACATAGGCTTGCCGTACATCTCCCAATAGGTGTTGCGCGGGTGCGGGTCGTCGGTGTACTCGACGCTCCAGGCATAGCCCTTGGCGAGGCCGTAGTCGATTTGTGCGCAGATCTCGCTGTCCGTGAGGTCGGGCAAAAAGCTGAACTGGCCCTGCGTGATGCGGCCGGTGGGGTTGCTCATCATGGAAGTTCTCCTTGCTCAGGCCGCGCTGGGCGTGGTGGCGAAATCGCTGGTGTCGGTCGAGGCGTAGTTGAAGCTGATCTCGCCCCAGGTATCGAGCGCTTGTTGCAGCGGAGAGCAGGTCTGCGCGGCGCGGCGCAGGATTTGCGGCCCCTCTTCAAGGATGTTCTTGCCCTCGTTGCGCGCCTTCACCATGGTCTCCAGAGCGACCCGGTTGGCCACCGCGCCGGCCTGGATCCCGCCGGGATGGCCGATCGTGCCGCCGCCGAATTGCAGGATCACGTCGTCACCGAACAAGTGCAGCAACTGGTGCATCTGGCCGGCATGGATGCCGCCCGAGGCGACCGGCATGACCTTGCGCATATCGGCCCAGTCCTGGTCGTAAAACAGGCCGCGCGCCAGATCCTGCTTGGTGTAGCTGTCGCGGCAAACGTTGTAATAGCCCTGCACCGTCATCGGGTCACCCTCGAGCTTGCCGACGGCGGTGCCGGTATGCAGATGATCGACACCGGCCAGACGCAGCCACTTGGCCATCACGCGAAAGCTCACGCCGTGGTTCTTCTGCCGCGTATAGGTGCCGTGGCCGGCGCGGTGCATGTGCACGATCATGTCGTGCTTGCGCGCCCAGTTGGCCATGCTCTGGATGGCTGACCAGCCAATCACCAGGTCCAACATGATCACCACCGAGCCCAGCTCCTTGGCGAACTCAGCGCGCTCGTAGATGTCTTCCATCGTCGCGCCGGTCACGTTCAGGTAGCTGCCCTTGACCTCGCCGGTCGCGGCCGACGCTTTGTTGACGCCGTCCATCACATACAGAAAACGGTCACGCCAGTGCATAAAGGGCTGCGAGTTGATGTTCTCGTCGTCCTTCATGAAGTCCAGCCCGCCTTTGAGCCCTTCGTAGATGACGCGGCCATAGTTGCGCCCCGACAGGCCGAGCTTGGGCTTGGTGGTGGCGCCCAACAGCGGCCGGCCGAACTTATCGAGCCGCTCGCGTTCGACCACCAGGCCGCAAGGCGGGCCTTTGAAGGTCTTGACCAACGCCACCGGCATGCGAATGTCTTCCAGCCGCGCCGCCTTTAAGGGCTTGAACGAAAACACATTACCGATCAGGCTGGCGGTAATGTTTGCGATCGAGCCTTCTTCGAACAGGATGATGTCGTAGGCCACCCAGGCGAAATACTGACCCGGAATTCCGGGCACCGGGTCGACCCGGTAGGCCTTGGCGCGGTAGCTGTCGCAGGCGGTCAGGCGGTCGGTCCAAACCACCGTCCAGGTGGCAGTGCTGGACTCACCCGCCACCGCTGCAGCAGCCTCGATCGCATCAACACCGTCTTGCGGCGTGATGCGGAACAGGCACAGCAGATCGGTGTCCTTGGGCACATAGTCGGCGTCCCAATAACCCATCTGCCGGTACTTCAACACCCCGGCGCTGTAGCGCTTCTTGGCGTCGGTGATGACACCCTCGTCGATCGGCTTGTTCATTTGCTGCTCCATCGTTTGCGTTGCGATGGCGCAAATTTAAGCCTACACTTATATAAAGAAAATTCAATAATTCTTCGAATTCGATTCAGCTTTTACTGAACCCATATGCTCAATGCCACTTTTCGACAATTGCGCGTGTTCTGCGAGGTGGCCAAGTCCCTGAGCTTTGCGCGCGCGGCCGAGGCTCTGCACCTGACGCCGCCGGCGGTGACCATGCAGGTCAAGGAGCTGGAATCGCAGCTGGGTCTGCCGATGTTCGAGCGCCAAGGGCGGCAGGTTTCGCTGACCACATCCGGCGAGTACTTTCTGGTCTATGCGCGACGCCTGCTGGCCACGCTCAAAGAAGCCGATGATGCGATGGCCCGATTTCGCGGCGCCGAGAGCGGCCTGCTCTCGATCGGCCTGGTCAGCACGGCCAAGTACTTTGTGCCGCAATTGCTGGCACGCTTTCATGATGAGCATCCTGGCGTTGAGGTCAAGCTTTCGGTCTGCCAGAACCGCCAGCAACTGGTGGCCTTGCTGCAGTCTGGTGAGGTTGATCTGGCCGTGATGGGCCGCCCACCCAAGGAGTTAGCCACGCGGGCAGAGCCCTTTGCTGCGCATCCGCAGGTGTTTGTCGCAGCGCCAAATCACCCGCTGGCCAGCCTGGATCATGTGCCCTTGGAGGCGCTGGCGAATCAACGCTTCATCGCGCGCGAAATCGGCTCGGGCACGCGCCAGATGATGGACAACTTTTTGCGCGAACACCATTTGGCACCGCGAGTGGCGATGGAGCTGCCCAGCAATGAGACCATCAAGCAGGCCGTGATGGCGGGCATGGGCGTGAGTTTTCTGTCCTTGCACACGCTAGGCCTGGAGCTCCGCGTCGGCGTGCTCAAACTGCTGGACGTGGAGCACACACCCTTGATGAGAACCTGGAATCTGGTCCGCATGCAAAGCAAGCTGCTCTCTCCCGCCGCCGAGGCCTTCCGTTACTTTATGCTTGAGAATGCCGAAACCCATTTGCTCAAGCACGACAAGGGTCTGCTGGAGCCGCTGCACAAGGGATGAGTCGCCAGATGAGATTTCACGCCAATCAATCCTTGGGCTGCTGGCTTGCGGCACTGCTGATGAATACCTTGCTGCTGGCTTCGGTCAGTGCGAGTGAGTTGCCGAACTGCTCCCGGCCTTTCAGCCTGGCTTTTCACGATCATGGCCTGTTGTACTCCAAGACCACCCAAAAAGGCATAGACAAGGACATTGCCGACGAGTTGATCCGGCGCAGCGGCTGTGCTTTCAACGTCAGCGTGATGCCCAGAGCGCGCATCCGGCGGCTGTCAAGCCAGTTGTCGCGTGAAGGTGTTGAACTAAGCGACTTTTTTGTAGGCTTCGGCCTCCTTGGTGTTCGGGGTCTCGGGATTCAGATTGACATGATCGACGTAGCTCCAATCGCGGGTCTGTTTT
>CAUPEV010000277.1:0-5030 GCA_963510335.1 uncultured Roseateles sp. | reverse complement strand
CTGGCCGTGCTGCAAAGCGGCAGTGAATCCTGGCCCTTCGACCTGACTGTGGCTAGCACAGGCCTGAAGCTGCTCGCGCGCGGCCAGTTGTCGCTCGGTGCCCATGCCGGTGACTTCAGCATGGATCTGAACGCCGATCTGCAAGACACCCAATCCTTGGCCAAACTCCTGGCCAAGCCCGAGGCGCAAGCTGCGCTGAAAGCCCTGCCCTTACCCATTCAATTGACGGCCAAGCTCAGGCGCAGCGAGGCCAGGCTTTCCCTGCAGCCGTTCAAGCTGAGCTTGGCCGGCCAGGTGCTGGACGGTGAGTTGTTCGAGGACGGCGGCACGCCGCTGCATGTGCGCGCCAAGCTGACTGCGCAGGATTTGAACCTGAACAATTTGCTGCCCAAACCTGCTGCGCCGGCAAAGCCAGCCAGCCCCAAAACGGGGCCTATCTTCAGCCGCGAGCCCTGGCCGCTACCTACGCAATTGCCGCTGCAGCTGGATCTGAGCTTGGCCATCAACAAGCTGCTAGTACCGGGTGCGCCGCCCATCCAGGGTTTGCAAGCACTTTTGCACAGCACGGCCGCGGGCTTGACGCTGGACAGCGCCCATTGGGCCATGGCCGGTGGCCAACTGAGCGCTTCGGCACGGCTCGATCTGGCGACCCAGCAAGAGCCGCCGCGCTGGCATTTCAAGCTGGACGGCAAAGACCTGGCCGTTGACGGCCTAGGCGCGCTGCTCGCCAATGCACCGTTCAAAGGCGGCAAACTGCGAGTGGCGCTGGATCTGGCCGCTCAAGGCGACGATGCACATCAACTGGCTTCGAGCTTGGACGGGCAAGTCTTGATCGATGGCCGCATGCTGACCCTGCAAGGCCGGGCTGCGGTGCTGGGCACTGACCTGTTGGCTGGCACCTTGCACGCGCTGACGCCGGGTGCGGCTCCCAACCGGGACAATCTGATTCACTGCGCGGTCGCTCGACTGCCGTTTCACCGCGGGGTGGCCGAGATTGACCGCTCGGTGGCCTTGGAAACCGAGCAATTCAGCGTTGCAGTGCTGGGCCAGCTCGACTTGGGCCAAGAGACGATCGCGCTCGCGCTGCGTCCCTTCACCCAAAAAGGCCTGGGTGTCAGTGCAGCCAACCTCTCAGGTCTGGCCAAGCTGGAAGGGCCGTTGCGCAAGCCCCGTTTGACTTTGGACGCAGCCGGCAGCGCCGCCCAAGCCACGGCGCTGGGCATAAAAATAGCGACCGGTGGCCTGTCGATCTTGGCGCAGCGCACCCTGCTCAAAACCGAGCCGGGCGAGCAGCCATGTCAGCGTGCGCTTAAACCTGTGCTTAGCAAAGACAAGAAAGACAGCAGCAGCGGCAAGGAGGCCATCAAGCGCCTGTTCGGTGGCTGAACGCTTCTGAACTTGTCAGTCAATCGTCGAGCCAGAGGTTGGCGAGGCGATTTGAGCGCAGGGCAAGGCGCAGACCGCAGCGATACCCAAAAGTATCGCGAAGATATGCAAGGCAGCTATGCGTTGAAAGCGACCGTCAAGCGACCTCGCCTATTGAGGGTCAAGTTCTTAATCCTGCACCGGCCCGATCAAGCCCCATTGCCCACTGGGCTGCTGGCAAAAGCGGAACACGCCTTCGTCGCGCTGATTGCCCCAGCTGTTTTGAATGCGCAAATTGCGGCACTCCATGCCGCGAAATTTGCCGCGTGCCAGCGGGGTTACCACGCCAGAGGCGCGGCTGCGCTCGCTCTTCCACTCCAGGCCTTGGCCTTCACCTTCGGCGGCAATGGCTTTGTCGATCTGCACCTGCATCAAGGCTTGATCTGCCGCACTGAAGCGCGAAAAGGCCGAATTATTCATCGCCCGCAGATTGCTATTGGCCTGAACCTGGCCCACAAATGCGACATTTAGTCCGGCCGCTAGGCTGAGGAAGAGAACAATGGCTTTGATGATGACACCTGCGCTGGTTGTGAGACTGGGCGACAGAATATCTCATCCCATAGAATTCGCCCCATGAACAGCCCCATCGCCGCCCTCCCCCAGCACCCGGTCCGCAGCCAATACGAGGACTTCATGCGCCATGTGTTTGAACATGGCACGGCCAAGACCGACCGCACCGGCACTGGCACGCGCAGCGTGTTCGGCCAGCAGCTGCGCTTCGATCTGAATGAGGGCTTCCCGCTGGTGACCACCAAGAAGGTGCACCTGAAGTCCATCATCCTGGAGCTGCTGTGGTTTTTGCGCGGCGACTCCAACGTCAAATGGCTGCAAGAGCGCGGCTGCACGATCTGGAATGAATGGGCACGCGAGGACGGCGATCTCGGCCCTGTCTACGGCGTGCAGTGGCGCAACTGGCCTAAAGCTGGCGGCGGTCATATCGACCAGATTGCCGAAGTCGTCAAGCAGCTCAAGACCAACCCCGATTCGCGCCGCATCATCGTCAGCGCCTGGAATGTGGCCGATCTGGACCAGATGGCCTTGATGCCCTGCCATGCCTTCTTCCAGTTCTATGTGGCCGACGGCAAACTGTCTTGCCAACTCTACCAGCGCAGCGCCGACATCTTTTTGGGCGTGCCCTTCAACATCGCCAGCTATGCACTGCTGACCCAGATGCTGGCTCAGCAATGCGATCTGGCCCTGGGCGACTTCATCTGGACCGGCGGCGACTGCCACATCTACAGCAATCACTTTGAGCAGGTCCAGACGCAGCTCGCCCGCGAACCGCGCGCTTACCCGACTATGACGATCAAGCGCCGGCCGGACTCGATTTTTGACTACGAGTTTGACGACTTTGAGCTGAGCGGCTATGACCCGCACCCCGCTATCAAAGGCGCGGTGGCGGTATGAGTTCAGACCTGCCGAAAGTCAGCTTGATCGCGGGCGTAGCCAGAGACGGCGCGATCGGCCGAGCCAATCAATTGCTTTGGCGCTTGCCCGCTGACCTGGCCCGCTTCAAGGCCTTGACGCTGGGCCACGCGGTCATCATGGGGCGCAAGACCTGGGATTCGCTGCCGGCCAAGTTCCGGCCCTTGCCTGGGCGGCGCAATCTGGTGCTAACGCGCAATCCGGACGCTCAACTGACGGATGCCGAACAGTTCAGCAGCTTGGACGCGGCGCTGGCCGCCTGCGCGGGGCAAGAACGCGTCTTCGTGATCGGCGGCGCCGAGATCTATGCACTCGCCCTGCCACTGGCCGAGCGGCTGGAGCTGACCGAAGTCGAGCAAGACTACCCGGATGCCGACTGCTTCTTCCCGGCCTGGGACAAAACGCGCTTCAAGGAAGTTGCCCGCGAGCCAGGCCTGAGCCCCGAGGGCTTGCGCTATAGCTTCGTCAGCTACCAACACATCTGATTCGATAAGAGGGAATTCAAAAATGTCAGGACATGGCTTTCACGTCCACGGTCCGCATGACCATGAGGTCGAACATGCGGCCCAGCACGAGCCCAAGGGTATCGCCGGCAAGCTGGCGGTATTGACGGCGGTTTTGGCAACGATTGGCGCCAGCTTCTCCTATATGGGCGGCGCCACTCAAGCGAACGCCGGCCTGTACAAGAACGAGGCCGCGATCAAGAAGACCGAGGCCGCCAATCAATGGGCCTTCTACCAGGCCAAGAGCAGCAAGCAAAACCTTGCAGAGTTGGCGGTGGAGATCGTTGGCGAGGAGAAAAAAGCCCGCTACCGCGAGGACATCGAGCGCTACAAACAAGAAAAGGCCGAGATCAAGACCAAGGCCGAAAAGCTCGAAACAGAATCGACCGATTGGAACAGGCAAAGCGACGAACAAATCCATTTGCATCACCGCTGGGCGCAAGCGACCACGGTGCTGCAGGTGTCGATCGCGATGGCCGCGATTGCGCTGTTGACCAAGAACCGTTGGATGACGGGTGTCACGCTGGCACTGGGCACGGTAGGGGTGGTACTCGGCGCGCTGGCCTGGCTGCATATCTAGGCAGCGCAAACTGTTGTGTGGAGGCCAAACTAGCGCCTGAATTGAGCGGCAATTTGCCGTAATCTCTAGGGTTTGCCCTCGGTTTGCTGCCTAGGGCTGGCGGTGGCTTGTCAGGCGTTCCATACTCTACGAGTGCAACCCCCTACAAGCCTTCATGACTCCTGAACAAGATTCCGCCAATAGCAAGGCTGAGACAGTGGTCGAGGCTGCGCCTGGCGAACCTGTGCCGCCGCTTGTGCCACTTGTGCAAGTTGGGCCACCTGATCCAGTTTCGTCGACTGGCCCATGCGCCATCGTCGGCATCGGTGCCTCCGCCGGTGGCTTAGAAGCCTTCGAGGCTTTTTTCAAGGCCTGCCCGCCCGACACCGGCCTGGGCTTTGTGTTGATACCGCACCTGGACCCCGGCCACGAGAGTTTGCTGGTCGAGATCCTGCAGCGCAGCACCCAGATGCCGGTGGTGCAGGCCGTGGACGAAACCAAGGTTGAGGCCAATAGCGTCTACATCATTCCGCCCAACCGAGATATGGCGATCCTGGGCGGCGAATTGCAACTGACGCTGCCGGATGTGGCGCGCGGCAAGCGCATGCCGATTGACGGCTTTTTGCGCTCGCTCGCGGCCGACCAAGGCGAACGTGCCATCGGCATCATCTTGTCGGGCACCGCCAGCGACGGTACGCTGGGTCTGCGCGCCCTGCTTGACGCCGGCGGTACCAGCCTGGTGCAAGAGCCCAGCAGCGCCCGCTACGACGGCATGCCGCAAAGTGCCATCAAGGCAGGTCTCGCCAAGCATGTCTTGTTAGCCGAGCAGATGCCTGCCCTGCTGAAGGGCTTGAGCAAGCAAAACGGCTACAAGCCGCCGCGGGCAGCTGGGGCACCACTCAGAAATGGCAGCGCGCTCAACAAGATCTTGCTGCAACTGCGCGCCAGCGTAGGGCATGACTTTTCGCTCTACAAAAAGAGCACCATAGGCCGGCGCATCCAACGCCGCATGACGCTGCATCAGATTGAGGACGACGCCGTCTATGCACGCATGCTGAAAGAGAACCCGGCCGAGGCCCAGCTCTTGTTCCGCGAGTTGCTGATCAATGTGACCAGCT
>CAUPEV010000276.1:0-5043 GCA_963510335.1 uncultured Roseateles sp. | reverse complement strand
GACGCCTTGGCCGCTCAAGTGGGCGGTATCGGCATCGCCCCCGGCGCGAACCTGAGCGACTCGATCGCGATGTTTGAAGCTACGCACGGCACGGCACCCAAGTACGCTGGCAAGGACTATGTGAACCCGGGTTCAGAAATCCTCTCGGCCGAAATGATGTTGCGTCATATGGGCTGGCTGGAAGCGGCCGACCTGATCATTGAGTCGATGGGCAAGTCGATTCTGAGCAAGCGGGTCACTTACGACTTCGCGCGCTTGATGGACGGCGCCACGCAAGTCTCGTGCTCGGGCTTCGGCGCCGTCATGATTGAGCATATGTAAGACGAACGTCGGCTTTGGCTGACGGACAAAAGCCCCGTTCTCCTGTGGAGAGCGGGGCTTTTTTACGCGCAGTGCTTGAGAGCTACCGGCAAAAACTGCCGCTGGTGAGGCGGCGTTTGCTTTAGGCCTCGAGCGCGGCCAAAGCGGCCAAGGCAGCGTTGAGCGTCGCACTAGGCCGCATCACGGCTTGGGTCTTCACCGGGTCGGGCAGGTAGTAGCCGCCGATGTCGGCTGCTTGACCCTGAATGACCTGAAACTCGTCCACAATCTTCTGCTCATTGTCGGCAAGCGTCTTGGCCAGGCCCGCGAAGTGCGCGGCCAATGCGCTGTCCTCGGTCTGTGTCGCCAGTTCCTGCGCCCAGAACATCGCCAAGTAGAACTGGCTGCCGCGATTGTCGAGTTGACCAGTCTTTGGCGAAGGGTTCTTGTTGTTGTCGAGCAGCCGCCCCGTGGCCGCGTCCAGCGTCTTCGCCAGCAGCTTGGCGCGTGCGTTGTCGGTCTTGATGCCAAGATCTTCCAAGGACACGGCCAAGGCCAGGAATTCACCCAGCGAGTCCCAGCGTAGATAGTTTTCTTCGACCAACTGTTTGACGTGCTTGGGGGCCGAACCGCCGGCACCGGTCTCGTACATGCCGCCACCAGCCATCAAGGGCACGATCGACAGCATCTTGGCCGAAGTACCGAGTTCCATGATGGGGAACAGGTCGGTCAGGTAGTCGCGCAAGATATTGCCTGTGACCGAGATGGTGTCCAGGCCGCGCACGACGCGCTCCAAGGTGTAACGCATGGCGCGCACCTGCGACATGATCTGGATGTCCAGACCCGTCGTGTCGTGATCCTTCAGGTAGAGCTTGACCTTTTTGATCAGCTCGTTTTCGTGCGGGCGGTACGGGTCCAGCCAGAACACGGTCGGCATGCCCGAGTTGCGCGCGCGCGTGACGGCCAGCTTGACCCAGTCGCGCACCGGCGCATCTTTGACTTGGCACATGCGCCAAATGTCGCCGGCCTCGACGTTTTGGCTCAGCAGCACTTCGCCGGTGGCGAGGTCGGTGATGTTGGCCACGCCGTCCTCGGGCGCCTCGAAGGTCTTGTCGTGCGAGCCGTATTCCTCGGCCTGCTGCGCCATCAGACCCACATTGGGCACGGTGCCCATGGTGGTGGGGTCGAAGTTACCGTGCCAGTTGCAGAAGTTGATCATCTCCTGATAAATGCGCGCAAAGGTCGATTCGGGCATCACGGCTTTCACGTCCTTCGGACGGCCATCGGCACCCCACATCTTGCCGCCCATGCGGATCATCGCCGGCATCGAGGCGTCGACGATGATGTCATTGGGCGAGTGGAAATTGGTGATGCCTTTGGCCGAATCGACCATCGCCAACTCGGGACGTTTTTCATGGCAGGCGTGCAGGTCACGCATGACTTCTTCGCGCTGCGAGCTGGGCAGCGTGGCGAGCTTGTCATACAGATTGACCATGCCGTTGTTGACGTTGACGCCGAGTTCCTCGAAGAGTTGGGCGTGTTTGGCGAAGGCTTCTTTGTAGAAGATCCGCACGCAGTGGCCGAAGACGATCGGGTGCGAGACCTTCATCATCGTCGCCTTGACGTGCAGCGAGAACATCACGCCATGCTTGTAGGCGTCTTCAATCTCTTGCTCATAGAACTCGCACAGCGCCGTCTTGCTCATGAACATCGAGTCGATGATCTCGCCATCTTTCAATGACACCTTGGGTTTCAAGATGATGGTCTGGCCGCTCTTGGTCACCAGTTCCATCTTGACGTCGCGTGCTTTGTCCAGCGTCATCGACTTTTCGCCATGGTAGAAATCACCGTGGTGCATGTGCGAGACGTGGGTGCGCGAAGCCTGCGCCCAATCGCTCATGGAGTGCGGGTGCTTGCGGGCGTATTCCTTGACGGCACGCGGCGCGCGGCGGTCGGAGTTGCCTTCGCGCAGGACCGGGTTGACCGCGCTGCCGGTGCAGCGTGAGTAGCGTGCGCGGATGGACTTTTCTTCCTCGGACTTCGGGTCTTCCGGGTAGTCGGGGATGGCAAAACCCTTGGACTGCAATTCGCGGATACAGGACTGCAACTGACCCACCGATGCGCTGATATTGGGCAACTTGATGATGTTGGTGTCGGGCAGCAAGGTCAGGCGCCCCAGCTCGGCCAAGGTGTTCGGTACACGCTGGGCTTCACTCAGGTATTCAGGGAACTCGGCGAGCACGCGCGAGGCCACCGAAATATCGCTCTCCTCGATCTGGATACCAGCCGGCGCCGTGAAGGTGCGGATGATGGGCAGGAAGGCGCAGGTCGCCAGCAAGGGGGCCTCATCGGTGAGGGTGTAGATGATGGTCGGCTGCTTGGTGGTCATTCACAATTCTCCGGAAAGGGCTGCTGAGTGTTGCATCGTTTGAGCTGATGGCTTTTGGCTTTGCGCGATTGGTTTGCGCAGACCCGTCACTGTGCCATCAGTTGCTGATACAGGTCTGACGGATGGGTCAAGCGGCCTGCATTCTACGGACAGGGCGTCATAGTTCTCAGGTATGTCTGCGGGCGCCGTGGCGGCGAGCTCGCACGGATGGCCCAAATGCGTGAGCAGTTTGATGTGGCCGAGGCCATTGGCGCGACCCGTTTGCAAGGCCGTGATGCCTGCTGTGAGCGGCCGGATTCAAGCCGCTTTCGCAAAAGATCGGCGGGCGCTGAGGCGCCCTGAGCGCTCGCCTTGTTTGAGTACTTGTGCGCCGGTTCAGGCCATTTCACTCAACTCACTCAATGCCTTTGGGTGGGCTGAGCTCTGATTTGCAGGTGCATCCATTGGCGTGATGTTTTGCGCCAGCTGACCCTTGGGGCCTTGGATCAGTTCATAGCTGACCCGCCCGCCTTGCGGCAAAGTTCGAAAGCCGTCCATCTGAATGGCCGAAAAATGGGCGAACACATCGTCGCCGCCGGCTTCAGGTTCGATAAACCCGAAACCCTTTGCATCGTTGAACCATTTGACTGTCCCAAAGGCCATAGCCAACTCCTTCCCCATAGTCACGGTGCTGTTTGCACCGCCGCGGATTTTGAAATTCAGCCAAAGCTGTGTCAATTCGGGACCTGCCCGAATGGGGCAGACCCTTGGTCACTCTCAAGTTTGTGAAAAAAGCCTTGTGGAGACGCCAATTCAAGGCTTGCAATCGGCCGCTATGGCGCAAGATGCAGCTAGGTCCAAGCGTGGCTCGGACTCAGTCGATAGAATCAAGACATGCCAGATATTCCCAGTCAACCGCCGGTGCCGCCGACCCTCAATCCGGGTCGCGAGGGTACTGACGGCACCACCACCCTTGAGCGTGCGACCCAAAAAACCGAACCTCCGCGGCTCTATCAAGTCCTGCTGCTGAACGATGATTTCACACCGATGGAATTCGTCGTGATGGTTTTGCAGGAGTATTTCCGTCATGACCTGGATACCGCAACCCAGATCATGCTAAAAATCCACCACGATGGTCGTGGGGTTTGCGGCGTCTTCAGCAAAGACGTTGCAGCGACGAAAGTCGAATTGGTGCTGGCAGCCGCAAGGCGAGCCGGCCATCCTTTGCAGTGCATTATGGAGGCCGCATGATTGCGCAAGAGCTTGAAGTTAGCCTGCACATGGCGTTCGTCGAGGCGCGCCAGCAGCGCCACGAATTCATTACCGTCGAGCACTTGCTGATGGCATTGTTGGACAACCCTTCTGCGGCCGAAGTGCTGCGGGCTTGTTCGGCCAATCTCGATGATTTGCGCAAGAGTTTGGCGCAGTTCATCAAGGAAAACACGCCGACCGTGGGCGGAGCAGATGAGGTGGATACGCAACCCACGCTGGGTTTTCAGCGTGTGATTCAGCGCGCCATCATGCATGTCCAGTCCACCGGCAGCGGCAAGAAGGAAGTCACCGGCGCCAATGTGTTGGTGGCGATCTTCGGTGAGAAAGACTCGCACGCCGTCTACTACCTGCACCAGCAGGGTGTGACCCGTTTGGACGTGGTGAACTTCATCGCCCATGGGATCAAGAAGTCTGATCCCCCTGATGCACCCAAGGGTGCCGATGCCGCGGCTAACCCCGAGGCGGAGCGTGAAGATGGCGAAGGGCAGGGTAAAGGCTCGCCCTTGGATCAGTTCACCCAGAACCTGAACCAACTTGCCAAAGACGGCAAGATCGATCCGCTGATCGGCCGCGAGCTGGAAGTCGAGCGCGTGGTGCAAGTGCTGTGCCGCCGGCGCAAGAACAATCCGCTGCTGGTCGGTGAGGCCGGTGTTGGCAAAACGGCCATCGCCGAGGGCTTGGCCTGGCGCATCACCGAGGGCCAGGTGCCTGACGTGCTGGCCGAGGCGGTGGTTTATTCACTCGATATGGGCTCGCTGTTGGCTGGCACCAAGTACCGGGGTGACTTCGAGCAGCGTCTGAAGGCGGTCTTGAAGCAATTGAAAGATCAGCCCAACGCGATTCTGTTCATCGACGAAATTCACACCTTGATCGGTGCCGGTGCGGCCTCGGGCGGTACGCTGGACGCCAGCAACTTGCTCAAACCGGCGCTGTCGAGCGGCGCCATGAAGTGCATCGGTGCGACCACCTTTACCGAGTACCGCGGCATCTTCGAGAAGGATGCGGCGCTGAGCCGGCGCTTCCAGAAGGTTGACGTGGCCGAGCCTTCGGTCGAGCAGACGATCGAGATTTTGAAGGGCTTGAAGTCGCGCTTCGAGGAGCAT
>CAUPEV010000275.1:0-5085 GCA_963510335.1 uncultured Roseateles sp. | reverse complement strand
CGGTGGGCTTCCACTTGATGAAGGTCGCGTTGTGGAACCAGATCGTGGCGCCGCCCAGGGTGACCACAAGCCCAAGGCTGATCCACAGCATCAAATCGATCTTCTTGCCGCGCAACTTGAGGATCAAGGCCTGCGTCAGCGTAGCCAGCATCACCACCACGGTGGCCAAGAGCACGGCCGCCTCGTCTTGACCGACTTTGCCGCCCGATACCAGGAAGCCGAAGTTGTCGGTTGCGAATTGCGCCGCCCAATCCTTGTTGGAGTCCGCATATTTGAAGCTGCCGAAAAAAAGCAACAAGGGCAAAAAATCGAGCAATAACTTCATGGGGAGCGAGGGACCGGTGAACTTGCCGCCATCGGGGCGCTGAAGGCACTGAAGGCGGTGATGGCGCTTATGGCTTAGAGGGCGTGAAGTCTATCGCAGCCGAGTTGATGCAAAAACGCTCGCCGGTCGGCTCGGGGCCGTCGGGGAAGACATGGCCCAGGTGCGATCCGCACTTGTTACAGCGCACTTCTATACGCACCATGCCATGCGCATGGTCGACCACGCGCTCTATCACCTCGGCATTGACCGGCGCGAAGTAGCTCGGCCAGCCGCAGCCGGCGTCGAATTTGGTGTCGGCCTCGAAAAGCGGCGTGCCGCAGCCCACGCATTGGTAGGCGCCGGCCTCGAAATGGTCCCAGTATTTGCCGGTGAAGGCGCGCTCGGTCGCGGCGTGGCGGGCCACCGCGTATTGCTCGCTGTCCAGTTGGGCGCGCCACTCGGCGTCGGTTTTTTGTACTTCGTATGACTTGTCGTCTATGGCTTTGCTCATGATGAACAGCTGACTTCCAATGTTTGAGCCCAGTCGGGCGGGAGGGCGGCGTCGGACGCCCGCTCTGGTTCGTCGTAGGGGCGCTGCAAAACTTTCAGCAGGCGCTCGGTTTCGCTGAAGTCGCCGGCCTGTGCGGCGCGGATCGCGCCTTCGGCCAGATGATTGCGCAGCACCACGGCAGGGTTGACGGCCCGCATGCGCTGGCCGCGTTGCTCGTCGCTGCTTTGCTCCGCCAACAAGCGCTTGCGCCAGCGCTGCAGCCATTCGGCCAAGGCGGCTTGATCGATGAAAAGATCGCGCAGTTTGGCCGGATCGTCTGTCTGGGTCAGCGAGCTCAAGCGCCTGAAGCTCTGCGTGAAGTCGGCGCGTGCGCCGGCCATCAGCTTGAGCCAGTCGTCAGCCAGCACGCGGTCATCATCATGTTCGGTTTGTAAACCCAGCTTGGCGCGCATGCGCTGCATCATGGCTGCGGGGAAGGCGCTTTTGTAGATATCGAGCGCCGCCAGCAGCGAGGCGCCTTCGCGGTCGGCAGTGTCCATCAGCGGCAAGAATGCTTGCGCCAGCGCATGCAAATTCCAAAAACCGATATTCGGCTGGCGGGCATAGGCATAACGCCCTTGATGGTCGGAATGGTTGCAGACATGGCCGGGATCAAAGCCGTCCATGAAGCCAAAGGGGCCGTAGTCCAGCGTCAGGCCCAGCATGGACATATTGTCGGTCTTCATCACGCCGTGGCAAAAACCGACGGCCTGCCAGTCCGCCATCAAGCTGGCGGTTTGGCGCACCACCCGCTCCAGCAGGGCGACGTAGGGATTGGCAGCCTCTAGGCATTCGGGCGCGTGGTGGCGCACGAAAAAGTCGGCCAGTTGGCGCAGCTCGGCATGTTGATTCGTATGGGCGAAATGCTCAAAGTGCCCGAAGCGGATAAAGCTCGGCGCGACTCGGGTGACCACGGCCGCGGTCTCCAGCGTCTCGCGCCGCACCGGCAGCGCCGACGCGGTGATGGCCAAGGCGCGGGTGCTCGGAATGCCCAGTCCGGCGATGGCTTCGGAGCACAAAAACTCGCGGATGGACGAGCGCAGCACCGCGCGACCGTCGCCCATGCGGGAGTAGGGTGTCATGCCGGCGCCCTTCAGCTGCAGCTCCATGGCGCCGGCGGGGGTATCGATTTCGCCCAGCAGCAGCGCGCGCCCATCGCCTAGCTGGCCGGCCCAGGAACCGAACTGGTGGCCGCTGTACACGGTGGCCAAAGTGCGCATGCCAGGCCAAGCGGCATTGCCGCTGAGCACGTCCAGCGCTTGCCAGTCTTCGCGCTGCCACCAGTCAGCCGGCCAGCCAAGCTCGGCGGCCAAGCCGGCGCTGCGCGCGACCCAAACAGGATTTTTCATGCCTTGCGCCGGCAGTTCGGTGTGAAAAGCCTGGCCGAGCGCGGCATAACGGTTCAACCAAGCGGCGGGCGGCGGCGGGCCTTGGCTTTCTTCCAAGCGGGCGTTGCTATTCATCGAGGCAGTGTAGCCAGCCAGGGCCGGCGGCGGAGTTCTAGGGTCAATCTGGGCTTCTCCATCAGGCCGCCGAGCCAGTGAATACCCCTAGGGCTGTTGCCAAGCTTGTGTAACGCGGGTGACTATGGGGCCTGCCAGGGCTGACATAGACTGGCCCGCACAAATAGAGCAGCCGGCCCCTAGCCGGCGGCCATAGAAGGAGACATAGACATGGCTTTGATGGGTCAGATGATGCCGACCTCGCTGCTGATTTCGTCGCTGCTAAAGCATGCGGCGCGGCACGCAGGCGATACCGAAATTGTCAGCAAGCGGGTCGAAGGCGACTTGCATCGCTACAACTGGCGCGCGGCGGAACTGCGGGGGCGCAAACTGGCGCAGGCGCTGGCCCGGCTGGGCTGCCAAGCCGGCGATCGGGTCGCCACCTTGGCCTGGAATGGCTACCGCCATTTGGAGATCTATTACGGCGTGTCGGGTTCGGCCTTGGTCTGTCACACCATCAATCCGCGCCTGTTCCCCGAGCAGATCATCTGGATCGCCAATGACGCGCAGGACAGCGTGCTGTGTTTTGATTTGAACTTTCTGCCTTTGGTGGAAAAGCTGGCTGCGCACATGCCCAGCGTCAAGCACTATGTGTTGATGACCGACCGCGCTCATATGCCCGCGCAAAGCCCCTTGGTGGGCCTGCTCTGCTATGAAGAGTTGGTCGAAGCCGAAGACGGCAAGTATCAATGGCCCGAGTTCGATGAGCAGACGGCGTCGAGCATCTGCTACACCTCGGGCACAACCGGCAACCCCAAGGGCGCCGTTTACAGCCACCGCTCCAGCGTCTTGCATGCGATGGGGGCGGCGCTGCCGGATGCGCTGGACTGCTCGGCCCGCGATGTGGTGATGCCGGTGGTGCCGATGTTCCATGTCAACGCCTGGGGCCTGCCTTACTCTTGCGCCATCGTTGGCTGCAAGCTGGTGATGCCGGGGCCGCATATGGACGGCAAGTCGCTGTATGAGTTGTTCGAGGGCGAGGGCGTCACGTTCAGCGCCGGCGTGCCAACGATCTGGCTGGGCTTGCTCACTTATGTGAAGGCCAATGGCCTCAAGTTCAGCAGCTTCAAACGCACGGTCATCGGCGGTTCGGCCTGCCCGCCGGCCATGATGGCGACGCTGATCGACGACTATGGCGTCGACGTGATTCACGCCTGGGGCATGACCGAAATGTCGCCGCTGGGTACGGCTTCCAAGCTCAATGCGGCGCAGATGCGGCTGCCCAAGGACGAGCAGCGCCGCTTGCTGGCCAAGCAGGGGCGTGCGGTCTACGGCGTCGACATGGCCATCATCGACGACGAGGGTAAAGCCTTGCCTTGGGACGGTGCAAGCGCCGGCAATTTGGTGGTGCGCGGGCCTTGGGTCATCAATCAGTATTACCGGCACGCGGAGTCGCCGCTGATCTCGGTGGACGGTGAGGCAGGTTGGTTCCCGACCGGCGACGTCGCCACCATTGACGCCGACGGCTTTATGCAAATCACCGACCGCAGCAAGGACGTGATCAAGTCCGGCGGCGAGTGGATCAGCTCTATCGATCTGGAAAATATCGCGGTGGCCCACCCGGCCGTGTTTGAAGCGGCCGTGATCGCCTGCGCGCACCCGAAATGGGACGAGCGGCCGCTCTTGGTGGTGGTCAAGAAGCCCGGCGCGGAACTGACCCGCGAAGAGCTGCTGGCCTTTTTTGAGGACCGCATCGCCAAATGGCAGATCCCGGACGATGTGGTGTTTGTGACCGAGCTGCCCCACACCGCCACCGGCAAGCTGCTGAAGTTGAAGTTGCGCGAGCAGTTCAAGGCGCATCGTTTGCCTGAAGTTTGAGTTTCTTGAGTTTTTTGAGCGCGACAGACCCTAAAACCAACCGGAGACAACGATGTTCACTATTCCAAATGTGATGCAAGCGGGCGCCATGGCGGCCTTGTTGCTGAGCGCGTCTATGGCCACGGCGCAAAAAGGCGAGACGGTCAAGCTCTTCTACATCGACGCGCTGTCGGGCTTGATGGGCCCGGTCGGGCAAAACCAGGTCAAGAGCTTTCAGTTCTTTGCCGAGAAGTTCAATGCCTCCAACCCGGCCGGTGTGAAGTTCGAGGTCGTGCCTATCGACAACAAGCTCAGCCCGGCCGAATCGTTGAACGCCTTGAAGTCGGCGATCGACCAGGGTGCCCGCTACATCATGCAGGGCAATGGCTCCAGCGTGGCCCTGGCGCTCAGCGATGCGGTCAGCAAGCACAACGAGCGCAACCCCGGCAAGGAGGTGATCTATCTGAACTATTCGGCGGTGGACCCGGACCTGACCAATAGCAAATGCAGTTATTGGCATTTCCGCATGGACGCCGATACCTCGATGAAGATGGAGGCGATGACCACCTTCATGAAGAACCAGCCCGACATCAAGAAGGTCTTTCTGCTGAACCAGAACTATGCGCATGGCCACCAGGTCGCCAAATACGCCAAGGACTTGCTGGCGCTCAAGCGCCCCGATGTGCAGATCGTTGGCGATGACCTGCATCCGCTCGCCCAGGTGCGCGACTTCGCACCCTATATCGCCAAGATCAAGGCCAGCGGCGCCGACACGGTGATCACCGGTAACTGGGGCTCGGACCTCGCTTTGCTGATCAAGGCGGCCAACGAGTCGGGCTATAACGGCAAATTCTTCACCTACTACACCGGTGTCACCGGCACACCGACGGCGCTGGGCGCGGCCGGCGCCGGGCGCGTCTATCAAGTCGCCT
>CAUPEV010000274.1:0-5167 GCA_963510335.1 uncultured Roseateles sp. | reverse complement strand
TTTGGGCGCACAACGGTCTCTTGAATGTGGATCAGGTCAAGATGTCCAAGTCGCTGGGCAACTTCTTCACCATCCGCGAGGTATTGGCTCGCTATGACGCCGAGACGCTGCGTTACTTCATGCTGCGCACCCATTACCGCAGCCCGTTCAACTTCAGCGATGTGAATTTGGACGATGCCCGGGTGGCCCTGTGCCGCTTGTATACAGCCCTGGATGGCTTGGTTTTGCCTGACGACAGCGGCGATAGCGGCGATAACGCAATCGATTGGGCGCATCCCCAAGCCGTGGCGTTTCGCGCCGCCATGGACGATGACTTCAACACGCCGGGCGCGATTGCGGCGCTGTTTGAATTGGCGGCACAGGTCAATCGCAGTGCATCGCTCGCTGATGCGGCCTTGTTGAAGCAACTTGGCGGTGTCTTGGGGGTGCTGCAACAACGGCCGCGCGACTATCTGCAAAACGGTGGCATCAGCAGCGCGCTGGATGAAGCAGCCATTGAGCAGCAGATAGCCGCCCGAGCGGCGGCCAAGGCGGCACGAGATTTTGCCGGGGCCGACAAAATTCGGGCTGAATTGCTGGCGGCCGGCATTGTTTTGCAAGATTCAGCAAGTGGCACGACTTGGATGAAGGCTTGAGGTGGGGCGGCCAAGTGCAACCGGGGTGACTCCGGACTATTGGGACGAGGCCTGTCGGCATCTGGTCAAACGTGACCGGGTGATGAAGAAGCTGATTCCTGCTTTTGGCGAGGCTAGGCTGCAAAGCCGCAGCGACGCGTTCACGACGTTGGCGCGTTCCATCATCGGGCAGCAGATTTCCGTCAAGACGGCGCAAGCGGCCTGGGAAAAATTTGCCACCTTGATTGGCGGCTCGGCGAATCGCGTACAGCCTGCTGCAGTCATGGCCTTGCCCGACGGCGCTTTGCGGGCTGCCGGCTTGTCGGCCCGCAAGGTCGAGTATCTGTGTGACTTGGCGCAGAACTTCGAGGCCGGAAAGGTTCATGTGCGGCAATGGGCGCAGATGGATGATGAAGCCATCATCGACGAGCTGGTCGCCATTCGCGGCATCGGCCGCTGGACGGCCGAGATGTTCCTGATCTTTCACCTGATGCGACCGAATGTGATGCCTCTGGATGACCCGAGACTGCTCAAGGGCATCAGCGAAAGCTATTTCTCCGGCGAGCCGGTATCGCGGGCCGAGGCGCGCGAAGTGGGCGATGCCTGGGCACCTTACCGCTCGGTAGCCACATGGTACATTTGGCGTAGCCTCGATCCGCTCCCGGTGGAGTAACGATCATCCGTTCTCGGGCTGCCCGTAAAATAGGCGGCTCGGCATAGGACCTTCCTCACTGAAAAGAATCGCAGGATGAGCAAGAAACATTTTCTAGACTTCGAACAGCCCATCGCTGAGCTCGAAACCAAGATTGAAGAGCTGCGCTACGTGCAAAGCGAGTCAGCGGTTGATATCTCCGAGGAGATCGACCGTCTCAGCAAGAAGAGCATGCAGCTCACCAAGGATGTCTACGCCAGCGTGGCACCGTGGCAGGTCTACCAGATCGCCCGCCACCCGCAGCGTCCGCAAACGCTGGACTATTGCGCCGAAGTATTCACCGAGTTCCAGGAACTGCACGGCGACCGGCATTTCGCCGATGACGCAGCCATCGTTGGGGGCTTGGCGCGTTTCAACGGCCAGGCTTGCATGGTGGTGGGCCATCAGCGTGGCGCCGACTCCAAGGAGCGCGCTCTGCGCAATTTCGGCATGCCGCGCCCGGAAGGCTATCGCAAGGCCTTGCGTCTGATGAAGCTGGCCGAGAAGTTCGGCTTGCCGGTCTTCACCATGATTGACACCATGGGTGCCTATCCCGGTATTGGCGCCGAGGAGCGCAGCCAGTCGGAAGCGATTGGCCGGAATATTTTCGAAATGGCGCAGCTGGAAGTGCCCATCATCGCGACCGTGATCGGCGAAGGCGGCTCAGGCGGCGCGCTGGCCATTGGCGTGGCCGATCAGGTGCTGATGCTGCAGTTCTCGGCCTATTCGGTGATTTCTCCGGAAGGCTGTGCGTCGATTTTGTGGAAGTCGGCAGACCGGGCCTCCGAGGCCGCCAGCGCTTTGGGCATCACTGCCCATCGCTTGAAGGCCATGGGCTTGATCGACAAGATCGTCAACGAGCCGGTTGGTGGCGCACACCGCGACAACAAGCAGATGGCCTCCAATCTGAAGCGCGCTCTCAGCGATGCGCTGCGCCAGGTCAGTGACCTCAAGCCCAAGGAACTGCTGGACCGCCGCTATGAGCGCTTGCAGTCCTATGGCCGATTTGGCGACACCAAGAATCGCTGAACACCGCTGCTTGGTCGCCGTCGCCTATAGCGGCGGCCGAGATTCCACGGCCTTGCTGCATGCCACGGCGCAGCAGGCAAAGGCGCTGAACGAGGCCGGGGCGCGCTTGCAAGTGCTTGCGCTGCATGTGCATCACGGGCTCAGCGCTTACGCCGATGAATGGCTAAAAGCCTGCGAGCTTCAGTGCGAGGCCTGGGCCGCGAGCGGTCTGCCGCTGCGCTTTCAGTCGCAGCGCTTGTCAGGCCTGCCGGGGGCCGCGCAAAGCGTCGAGGCGTGGGCGCGCGATCAGCGCTATCAAGCCTTGGCCCAGATGGCGAAGCAGTCGGGTGCGGACCTGATTTTGCTTGCACATCATCAGCGCGATCAGGCCGAAACCTTGCTGCTGCAGGGCCTGCGTGGTGCGGGCGTGGCGGGCTTGGCTGGTATGCCCGCGCAGCAATGGCGAGACGGTCTGTGTTGGGCGCGCCCTTGGTTGGCGATGCCGCGCGAGGCGGTCGAAGCCTATGTGCACAGGCATGGCTTGACCCATATCGAAGATGACAGCAATAGCGATCCTCGCTTTGCCCGCAATCGGCTGCGCTTGTCGGTTTGGCCTGCAATGCTTGAAGCTTTTCCGCAGGCCGAAGCCAGCCTGGCGCGGGCGGCGTCATGGGCGCAGCAGGCTATGGCTTTGCAGCAAGAGGTGGCGGCAGAGGATCTGCGCCTCTTGCTGAACGCCGATGGGCTGGCGGTCGCCGAGTTGCTGGCCTTGTCGCCGGCCCGTGCCAGCAATGCCTTGCGGGCTTGGCTGGCCAGGCAATCTGGGCGCCCAGCGCCCGCCAGTCTGCTGCAGCGTTTGATGCGCGAGTTGCGAGACTGTTCGACTGCCGCGTGGCCCTACGCCGGGGGCGATTTGCGGCTTTACCGAGGCCGACTGCAATGGTTTTTTGGCTCGAATGGCGACGGCGTCTTAGCGGCAGAACCGTCAGCAATGGAAATTGACTTGTCTGTGCCTGGTTTTCATCCCGTGCCGGCTTGGCGGGGTGGCTGGCAGGTGGACCGGGTCGTCGATGGTGGGTTTGCCTGCGATAGGCTCAACAAACTGCAAATGCGGGCTCGGCAGGGTGCAGAGCAATTCCAGCTTCAACCTGCGGGCACGCTGCGTAGCTTGAAGAAGGTGTACCAGCAGCAAGGTGTGCCGGCTTGGCGGCGCCATGGCCCATTGCTGTTCGCTGGCGAAACCTTGATCTTTGTGCCCGGCCTCGGGCCGGACGCTCGCTTGCGCGCCGCGACTGGTGAGCCGCAAGTGAGCTTGGCATGGCAAGACACAGGCCCGGCTGGAGAGGGTTGAGTGCTTGCAAACGAGCCAAACTCTTGTGCATGTAACCCGGTTGATCGTCATATTGTTGCAATGCAACAGTAGAATCGATGGTTGCGACCGCGGCGCATTCCCACCCTTTTTCATCCGATAGGGCCCTCGACCTCCCTCCGCGAAGACACAGAGCTATGGCATTGATTGTTCACAAATACGGCGGCACCTCGATGGGCTCGGCCGAGCGCATCCGCAATGTCGCCAAGCGCGTGGCCAAATGGGCGCGCGCCGGCCACCAAATGGTGGTTGTACCTTCGGCAATGAGCGGCGAGACGAATCGTTTGCTGGGCCTGGCCAAGGAGTTGTCACCCTCCGTCGGCAGTGCCGAACTGAACCGCGAACTCGACATGATCGCTGCGACCGGCGAGCAGGTGTCGGTCGGTCTGCTGGCCATCGCCTTGCAGGCCGAAGGCGTCGAGGCGGTCAGCTACACCGGCTGGCAAGTGCCGGTCGCTACCGACTCCAGCTTCACCAAAGCGCGTATCGAGAGCATTGATGACTCGCGCGTACGCACCGATCTGGCGGCGGGCAAGGTGGTGGTGATTGCCGGCTTCCAAGGCGTTGACGGGGACATGAATATCACCACCCTGGGTCGGGGTGGCTCGGACACCTCGGCGGTGGCAATTGCTGCAGCGCTGAAGGCTGCCGAATGTTTGATTTATACCGATGTCGACGGCGTCTACACGACCGACCCGCGCATCGTGCCCGAGGCCAGGCGTCTGCACACCATCAGCTTCGAGGAGATGCTCGAGATGGCATCACTGGGCTCGAAGATTTTGCAGATTCGCTCGGTTGAGTTTGCCGGCAAGTACCGCGTGCCGCTGCGTGTGTTGTCCAGCTTCACGCCCTGGGATATTTCCATCGAAGAAGAAGCCAAGTCTGGCACTTTGATCAGTTTTGAAGAGGACGAAAAAATGGAACAAGCTGTCGTTTCCGGCATTGCCTTCAACCGTGATGAAGCCAAGGTGACCTTGCTGGGCGTGCCAGACAAGCCAGGTATTGCTTTCCAGATTCTGGGCCCGGTGGCTGATGCAAATATCGACATCGACGTCATCATCCAGAACGTCTCGCATGACGGCAAGACCGACTTCAGTTTCACTGTCCACCGCAATGATTACGCGCGGACCATGGAGCTGCTGGAGAAGACCGTTGGACCGGCCACGCAAGCCGCCAAGGTCATTGGTGATGCGCGCATCTGCAAGGTCTCGATTGTCGGCATCGGCATGCGCTCGCATGTGGGCGTGGCGTCCAAGATGTTCCGGGCGCTGAGCGAAGAAGGTATCAACATTCAAATGATTTCCACCAGCGAGATCAAGACCAGTGTCGTCATCGACGAGAAGTACATGGAGTTGGCCGTGCGTGCCTTGCACCGCGCCTTCGAATTGGAACAAATTCCTACATAAATCTTCTCAGCCTTGAATTCTTAGTATAGAATTCAAGGCTGTGCTGGAGTCGTGACCGAGTGGCCGAAGGTGCTCCCCT
>CAUPEV010000273.1:0-5177 GCA_963510335.1 uncultured Roseateles sp. | reverse complement strand
GAAGGCAGCGCCGCGGCGCGCCATGCCTTCCGCGTCGCCAGCGGTTTGGACTCGATGGTGCTGGGCGAGCCGCAAATCCTCGGCCAGATGAAGCAGGCGGTGCGCGAAGCGACCCAGGCCGGCACCGTCGGTTCGACCCTGCATCAGCTGTTCCAGCGCGGCTTTTCGGTCGCGAAAGAAGTGCGCAGCTCGACCGAGATCGGCGCCCATTCGATCAGCATGGCGGCCGCCTCGGTGCGGCTGGCCTCGCAACTGTTTGAAGACCTGGGCCAGATCAAGGTGCTGTTTGTCGGCGCCGGCGAGATGATTGAGCTGGTCGCCACGCATTTCGCCGCCAAGACGCCCAAGGCGATGGCGGTCGCCAACCGCACGCTGGAGCGCGGCGAAAAACTCGCCGGCCGCCTGGGCGCCGAGTCCATCCGCCTGTCAGATCTGCCGCTGCGTCTACATGAATTTGATGCGGTGATCTCGTGCACCGCCAGCAGCCTGCCCTTGATCGGCCTCGGCGCCGTTGAACGGGCATTGAAGACACGCAAGCACCGGCCTATGTTCATGGTTGACTTGGCGGTGCCGCGCGATATCGAACCCGAAGTCGGTCAACTCGATGACGTCTATCTCTACACCGTCGATGAACTGGCCGGTCTGGTGCAGTCAGCCGGCGAAAAGCGCCAGGCCGCCGTGGCACAGGCCGAGGCCATCATCGAAACCGGCGTGCAGAGTTTTGTGCACTGGCTGGGCCAGCGCAATACCGTACCCTTGATTCAGGCCTTGAATGCCCAGGCCGACGACTGGCGCGAACTCGAAGTGGCGCGAGCTCGCAAATTGCTGGCGCGCGGCACCAATGTCGAGGAAGTGCTGGAGGCCTTGTCGCGCGGCCTGACGCAGAAAATGCTGCACGGTACGCTGGCCGAGTTGCATGCCAGCGACGGCGAGCAACGGGTGCAATTGGCACAGACGGTGTCAAGGCTGTTCTTGCGCAGCAGCAGCCGCAATCCAGCCGAAAAGCCCGACGAGCATTAGCGGCGCCCTGCCCCGCGCCCCGGATCGCCGCAAGCGATTTCCGGCTCCTTGGCCTACTGCTAGATATTCCCCATGAAAGATTCACTGCGTCAGCAGTTCGACCGCCTCGGCTACCGCCTGAGCGAGCTCGACACCATTTTGAGCGACGGCAGCGTAGCCGCCGATATGAAGCGTTATCGCGCGCTGACCAAGGAGCAGTCCGAGGTTGCCGAGCTCGATTCGCAATACCGCCAATATCTGCAGCGCGAGGCCGATCTGGCCGAGGCGCGCTTGCTGCTGGACGATCCGGAGATGGCGGAAATGGCGGCCGACGAGATCAAGGCGGCCGAGGCCGACTTGGCGCGCCTGCAAGCCTCGCTGCAACTGGCCTTGGTGCCGCGCGACCCGGATGACGACAGATCGGCCTTTCTGGAAATCCGCGCCGGCGCCGGCGGCGATGAGTCTGCCTTGTGTGCCGCCGATCTGGCTCGCATGTATCTGCGCTACGCCGAGCGCATGGGCTGGAAATGCGAGATTCTGTCCAGCAGCGATTCGGACCTGGGCGGCTACAAAGAGCTGGTCGTGCGCATCGAGGGCGAGCGCGTCTACGGGCGGCTGAAGTTCGAGTCCGGCGGCCACCGGGTGCAGCGCGTGCCGGCGACCGAGTCGCAGGGCCGCATCCACACCAGCGCTTGCACGGTCGCGGTGATTGCCGAGCCGGACGAGACCGAAGAGGTGACGCTGAACCCGGCCGACCTGCGCATCGACACCTACCGCGCCAGCGGCGCCGGTGGCCAGCACATCAACAAGACCGACAGTGCCGTGCGTATCACCCATGTGCCGACCGGCCTGGTGGCCGAATGCCAGGATGACCGCAGCCAGCACCGCAACAAGGCCAAGGCCATGCTGGTGTTGGCCGCGCGCGTGCGCGACAAGGACCGCGTCGCCCGCGAGGCGCAAGACGCCGCCAACCGCAAGAGCCTGATCGGCACCGGCGACCGCAGCGACCGCATCCGCACCTACAACTTCCCGCAGGGCCGCCTGACCGATCACCGCATCAACCTGACGCTGTACAAGCTCGGCGCCATCATGGACGGTGATCTCAGCGATGTAGCCGCCGGCTTGCAAGCAGCACAAGCCGCCGAGCAACTGGCCTTGCTGGAAGAAGGCCGGACATGAGCCCCCCGCCCGGGCGCCCCGAAGGGGGTTCGCACCGCAGTGCGCAGCACGGAGGCCAAGCAATGAGCATGCCCGGCGACGTGCGCTCGGCCTTGAGCCTAGCGGGCTCACTCGGGCTGGACCGGCTGGACGCGCAACTGCTGCTGACCGCTGCGCTGCAGCAGAACCGCGCCTGGCTGGTCAGCCATGATGACGCGGCCTTGGAGCCAGCTTTGGCCGCCAAGCTGATCGAGCAAATGGTGCAGCGGGCGAGCGGCATGCCCTTGGCCTATTTGCTGGGCCAGCAAGAGTTTCACGGCCTCGTGCTGACCGTGACACCGGACACCTTGATCCCTAGGGCCGACCCCGAGACGCTGGTGGACTGGGCGCTTGAACTGCTTGCCCCCATGCCTGGTGGGCCGAGCTTGGTTGACTTGGGCACCGGCAGCGGCGCGATCGCCCTGGCCATCAAGGCTGGCTGTGCCAAAGCCCGCGTCAGCGCAGTCGACCTGAGCCCGGCCGCCTTGGCCGTCGCCCAGGGCAATGCCCTGCGGCTGGGCCTGGATGTGCAGTTCAGCCAAGGCAGTTGGTGGCAGCCCTTGGCCGGCCAACGCTTTGACCTAATTGTCAGCAACCCACCCTATATTGCCGGCGGCGACCCGCATCTGCCGGCGCTCAAGCATGAGCCTATCGGCGCCTTGACGCCTGGCGGCGATGGCTTGTCGGACCTGCTGATATTGATTGAGGGGGCGCCCGCACATTTGCTGCCTGGCAGTTGGCTGCTGCTGGAGCATGGCTACGACCAAGCACCAGCCGTGGCTGCGGCCTTGCGCGCAAGAGGGTTTACCGAGCTGACCCTGCGCCGGGACTTGGGCGGCCAGCCTCGCGTCAGCGGCGGCCGCTGGCCCCTTTGATCGAAACAACAGAAATAGATTTTGTTGCCTTTTTTGTCTCCACATTGAAGCACGGCGGGCGTAGCATGGACTCAGTCCCATCGCCGCAGGAGAACGCCATGAACTTCGCACGTTTCACTCCAAGTGCAGCCGCCTTTGCCTTGTTGGCGGTCATGAACGTCAACTGTTGGGCGGCCGACAACACCAAGAATCCTGCATACACAGCCCCTGGCTGGCAAGCCAGATTGCAACTGAGTAGCCTTGAGCCGGTACCGGCCGGCTCTTACGATGCACAACATTACAGCGGCTCTCGCCTGCTCAGCGCCAATCTATTGGGTGACTACTACCTCACCGGCTCAGGTCTAGGCGGCGTGCAAGGTGGTTTGCGGGCCACCGGCGGTCTGATGCTGGGCTCGCTATCGCAAAGTAGCGCCGGATTGGCTTTAGGTGCCAGCAGCTACAACCCCGGTCAGTCCTGGTCGGTCGGCCAGCGCAGCATCAGCTTGCTTTCACCGATCGGAGACGCCAGCGACCCCTACGGCTCTATGTCGTATCTGGGCATTGGCTACACCGGCCAATCCTTGAAGGGCGGCTGGGGCTTCAGCGCCGATCTCGGCCTGGTCAACGGCAGCGCCACCAGCGGCCTGCGCTTAGGTGCCAGTCGCACCCAGGGCATGGAAGATCTGCTGCGCGATATGCGCTACCGGCCGGTACTACAACTGGGTCTGTCCTACAGTTATTGAGCTCTTTGCAAGTGTGGCCGGCCAGCTCGGCCCGGCTCGTCGATAATCACGCCCAAGATTCCACTTTTTGGCGAGATGACAATGAGCGACGTGCAACAACGTATTGATGACCTGGTGAAGAACAACCGCGTGATGCTCTTCATGAAGGGCTCGGCGCAGTTCCCGATGTGCGGCTTTTCCGGCCGTGCGATCCAGATCCTGAAGGCCTGCGGCGCCACCGATCTGAAAACTTTCAATGTGCTGGACGACGCCGAAGTGCGCCAAGGCATCAAAGACTACGCCAACTGGCCGACCATCCCCCAGCTCTACATCAACGGCGAATTCGTCGGCGGCTCGGACATCATGATGGAGATGTATGAATCCGGCGAGCTGCAACAAACGCTGGACGCGAAGTAAGTCAGCCCAGCGTGACGGCATCCCCCCACCAGCGACTGGTCGTCGGCATCACCGGCGCGACCGGTGCGGCCTATGCGCTGCGGCTTTTGCGCCGTGGCCGCGAGCTTGGCCTGGAAACCCATCTGATCGTCACGCCAACTGGCGTGCTGAACGCTCATCATGAGCTAGGATTGAGTCGCCATGAGCTGGAGCGTGAGGCGAGCTTTTGCTACGCGCCCGGCGACGTCGGCGCCTGTATCGCCAGCGGCAGCTTTGCGACGGCTGCGATGGTCGTTGCGCCCTGCTCGATGAAGACGCTAGCCTCCGTCGCCCACGGCTTCGGAGACAACCTGCTCACGCGCGCGGCCGACGTCACGTTGAAGGAGCGCCGCCGCCTGATTCTGATGGTGCGCGAGACGCCCTTCAATCTGGCTCATTTGCGCAATATGGTGGCCGCGACCGAGATGGGCGCCATCATCTTTCCGCCACTGCCGGCCTTTTATCACCACCCGAAAACTATCGAAGAGCTGGTCAACGAGAGTGCCGAGCGGGTGCTGGAGCTGGCCGGTGTCGTCGGCGCAAAACCACAGGCCTGGGGTGGCCTGCAAGGCAAGAGCTGATTTCAAGTCTCGCCCGGAAGCAACCACTTTCTGCGCGCACCAAATACTGCGTTCGGATATTCCGGCCGGCCCCGACTACCGTTGTATCGGCCCAAAGCGAGATACATATCGCCCTTTTCCCGGTCTAGGTAGTGGCGCAAGATCACGCAGCCAAAGCGCAGGTTGGTCTGCATATGGAACAAGCGCGAAGCTTGGCCGTCACCAATCAGCTTGGCCCAAAACGGCATCACTTGGGTGTAGCCGCGCGCGCCGGCGCTGCTGATCGCATATTTGCGAAAGCCACTTTCCACTTGCACCAAACCGAGCATGAGGCTGGGATCCAGGCCGGCCCGCTTGGCTTCGTACCAAACCGATTCCAGGAACTCGATTCGCGTTTGCACCTCGCTCTT
>CAUPEV010000272.1:0-5232 GCA_963510335.1 uncultured Roseateles sp. | reverse complement strand
TTCTTGCTTGTTCGCGCTGGCCGTTCGGCCTCACCAGCGGTCTGCACCAGCTCCAAGGCGGCGATCGCGTCCATCTGCGTGAGCAGCCTGTGCAAATAGTCTGGCGCCAGCCCCTGAATCTGCTGGAGCGCCGAGCAGACGCAGGCCGGCGTTAGCGGTCTGGCCGATGCATTCACGCGCTTGCAGGCAAACCAGGCAAGCCATGACGCGGAGCAGCTTGCGGCATGGCGCAATGAGCTGGCCTCGATTGGAGCCACGCAGTTGCAGCAGCAGCAAGTGCTGGCCGATGACCTGTTGGCGAACACGCGCAGTCTGGTGGCACAGGCCGAGGCCACTTCTCAACGACCGCTGGCCGAGGCCGGCGCAGTGCTGCAAGCCGCTGGTGAAGCGCCACGCGCTGCTGTTGAGGTCGTCGTCGCACTGCGAGAGCAGCTCGCCCAAAGCCAGGCGCAGGACCGCGCGGCTCTGCTTGAGCGGGCCGAACTGATGGGGACGGTATCGACGCTGCTCGCCTCGCTGCAGCAAGCCGCGGGCGAGCAGCGCGTCGCGATTGATTCGCTGGTGGATAGATCAGCCATTCAGATCGAGGCCTTGGGCCAGCGCTTCACAACGCTTGCCGAGGCCTCGGGTCACGCCCTTGCCGATGCGGCCACCAATCTGGCAGCCAGCGCTGCCGACGTTGCCAGCGTGGGCGAAGGCTTCGGCGCGGCGATTGAGCAATTCCAGGCTGCTAATGCCCAACTCGTGCAGCACCTGGCTGCGCTGGAGGAACGCCTGTCCGCGTCGATCACGCGAAGCGACGACCAACTGGGCTATTACGTGGCCCAGGCGCGCGAAGTCATCGACCTCTGCCTGGGCTCGCAGAAGCAAATCCTGGATGCGCTGCAAGGCGCCGCGTCAAATGGATGACCAGCTGGAGATTGAGCACGAAGGCACCGCCGCTCCCGCTTGGGCGGCTTTTGGCGACTTGATGGCCGGCGTGTTGGGCGCGTTTGTGCTGGTGCTTGCCGCGGCCCTGGTGGGGCAGCTGGATCTCGCCACCCAATTGCAAGCCGAAGTGCAGCAGCGCATGGCCGAGCAGAGCCGCCGGGAAGCCTTGGAGCGCGCCCTGGCCGGCCCGCTGGCGGATGGTCGCATCACGCTGGTGGAAGGTCGAATTGGCATCAACAGTGCGGTGCTCTTTGCGACCGGATCTGACCAGCTGCTCGCTGAGGGCCGTGCGCTGCTCGGGGCCTTGGCAACGCCGCTGCGCACCTACCTTGCGCAACGCGATGAGATCCTGATGGTCAGCGGCTTCACCGATGACCGGGGAGTCGTGGCGGGCATGCAGTTCGCCGACAACTGGGATCTGTCTGCCAGGCGGGCGCTGAACGTGACGCGGGCCCTGTTGGCGGACGGGCTGCCACCCGACGCGGTTTTTTCTGCTGCATTCGGCTCGCAGCAGCCGGTAGCAAGCAACGACACCGCGGCCGGGCGTGCGCTCAATCGCCGGGTAGAAATCGCACCCACACCGCGGCCACGGCGAGCGGCTGCGGCTTCTGCATCGTCAGCTGCGTCTGCGCCGTGAGCAGCATCGAGGATCCTGTCAATTGGGTCGCTGCGCAGCCAGCTGACACTGTGCGCCGGCGCATGCTGCATGCACTCGCCCTGCGTGCGGCAGCCCAGCCGGCGGGCGCTCTGCGGAATAAGCTGATTGCAGCACTGCGGCAGCGCGCGTCCCGAGCGCCACTGGTGCAGAAGCTGCAGGACTATCCGGCTCTCGGCAACCCGGTGGGCGAATTGCTCGCCCTGCTGCAAGTTGATGCGAGCCAAGAGTTGCGCCAAGTGCGCATCCACCAAAGCACCTGGCGCCAGCTCCGCGTCGCACGAAACATTGCCGACCTCCATGCGCCGGTCACCGGGCATCTGGGCCCACTCAATGGCCAGGCCTTGGCGACGCGCATGCTCCAGCAGATTCAGGGGCTGGCGCCAGACTATTTGCACAGGCTGCTCACGCAGATGGACGCGATCGCCGCCTTGGAGCTGGTGCAGACCGCTGGTGAGGCCGAACGGCCAGCGCGAACAAGCAAGAAGAAGGCAGCTGAACGGCGCCGGTGACATCCGCGCTGGATGTAGGCGTGCGAGTCAAGGTGGCGTCACCAAGGCAGCAAGTTCCGCGGTGCACGCGTCGAAGTGGCTTGGAGGTACCGGCTCGAGCTGCGCATGAGCTCCGTCAGCGCCAAGCGCCAGGACGGGCGGCCTGTGGCAGTGGCAGTGGCAGTGGCAGTGGCAGTGAAGGATAGCCGCCGGCTGGCCCAAGGCCCGAACGGTCATCAAGTGCGATCAGCGCGCTACATAATCTTGCTCGGCAATTCACAGCCGACCGGCGGCGCGGCTTGGGCACAACCATCGTCCGTCGACCGCTCCGCTCGGAGAAGAGTCGCTCATGGCCGCAGGCGTGCAGATTCCGAGCGCCAACTTCCGTACGATTGCATTCGAGGGCTGCGAAATGGCGCGATCGACCCGGAGCGGTCACACAGCTTTGGGACGATCGCGCGATAGAAAATCCGCAGGGGATTGCCCCAAGAACAACGGCCCGGCTGCCGGCGACGCGACCGCGCATATGCATGACAGGAGCTGGCTAGGCCCGTAAGTTGGCATCGCCGCCCGGAAGCCGCCTGTGGCAATGCGCAATGGCTCCCGTTGAAGTTGCATCTGTTGGCGCCCGTCAAGGCATGCGGGTAGAGGGAGAATCACCGTCTGGACGACCCTGGTCAGTTTGACAGCCTGTCCCTATCTACACTTGGTGCCATCAGACCGCTCATGACCGACGCTCAATACACGACCTTGCCGCAGTGGCCCAACGCTTATCCGGCCAGCGGCGCCAGCGCCACCTTGAAGCTCCTCAACGAGGACTTCATCGTGACCGAACTGCCATTGCAGCTTCCCTCCGGTGCGGGCGAACACATCTGGCTGGACGTCGAAAAGAACGGTGCCAACACCGCCTTCGTCGCTAAAGCGCTGGCCGAGGCCGCAGGCGTGCAGGAATTCGACGTCGGCTATGCCGGCCTCAAGGACCGCTACGCCATCACCCGTCAATGGTTCAGCATCTATTTCCCGAAGGGAGAGACGCCCGACCTGACCCAGCTTCAGCACCCGGAATTCAAGGTGCTGAGTCAGAGCCGCCACGTGAAAAAGCTGCGCCCCGGTGATCTGCAGGGCAACCGTTTCCGCATCGTGCTGCGTGACGTGACCGGTGACCCTGATGCCATCACCGCCATTGAGACCAACCTGAAGGCCGTTGCGTCACAGGGCGCGCCCAACTATTTCGGCGCTCAGCGTTTTGGCTTTGAGGGCGGCAACGTCGAGCAAGGCCGGGCCATGCTGGCGCGCGAAATTCGCGTGCGCAACCCGAAAAAGAAGGGCATCTACCTGTCGGCGGTGCGCTCCTTCGTCTTCAATGAAGTGCTGGCGCTGCGAATTCAGCAGGGACTCTGGGGCAAGACCCTGCCAGGCGACGTGATGGATGAGGCGGACCGCCCCACCGGACCGCTCTGGGGACGAGGTCGTGTGATCACCACCGATCAAGCGCAGGCCCTGGAAAACGGCGTGGCTGAACGCAACGCCACCTTGTGCGACGGCATGGAACACGCCGGTCTGGATCAAGCGCGCCGCGCCCTGGTGGCGAGCCCGGTGGACATGTCATGGGATTGGCCGCAAGCCAATCAACTGGTGCTCACCTTCTCTTTGCCCGCCGGGAATTACGCCACTTCCGTGCTGAACGAAATCCTCCGCACCACGGAGCCGGATCGGCACACAGAGGGCGAGTCTGCAGCGGTCGATTGAGGTTGTGCTCCCCTCGGCTTGAAGGCTGCAGCCCTTGTTTCCGGCACAACGTCTCCTGGCCGGTCGTCTTCCCGTCGGGGCATGTTCACACCTGATTGGGCAGTTGGCCTCCGCAGCGACCTGCCTTCAAGCCTCAGGGCAAGTTGATCCGTACACAAGGGCGGTCAGCGATAAATCGAGCCTAAGAAGGATATCGATGGATAGCTGGGGGGCCCTGCATAGCCCTCCTCGCCTCGCAGCAGGCATTGGCCTGGGGTCACGGGCCAACGACAAGCAGGCGCTGATCGACAAGCTCAGGTCGCGGTCGGACCCTGGGGAGTGCCCTGCGCCCCTGCGGCGACCTTTCGGGTCGCCATCCAGGATGACGGTTTACCAGATGCGCACCCGGTCGGCCGGCTTGCGCCACATGGCGTCGCCGGGTCGGGTGCCGAAGGCCTTGTGGAAGGCGTCCAGGTTCATCAGCGGGGCATAGCCGCGCACCACGCTGTTGCCGTGAACGTCGATGGCCGCCAGCATGCGGATGTACTCCTCCCGGGCCTTGAAGATCCACAGCTGCGACCAGGCGACGAAGCAGCGCTGGTCGGTGGTCAAGCCGTCGACCTTGGGCTGCGGCTTGCCCTTCAAAGCCCGGTGCAGCGCGGCATGCGCCAGCGTGAGGCCACCCAGGTCGGCGGTGTTCTCGCCCAGTGTCAAGGCGCCGTCCAGATTCAGACCCGGCAGCAGCTGGAACTGGTTGTATTGCGCCACCAGCACGTCGTTGCGCTTCTTGAACTCGGCCGAGGCCTGGGGTGTCCACCAGTCGCGCAGGTTGCCCTGGGGGTCGTACTGACGGCCCATGCTGTCGAAGCCGTGCGTCAGCTCATGGCCAAGCACCGCGCCCATGGTGCAGTAGTTCACCACCGGGTCGGCACCCGGCGTGAAGAACGGCGGCTGCACGATGGCGGCGGAGATGTCGATGCCGTTGAACTGTGTGTCGTAGGCGGCATTGACCGACGTCGGCGTGGTGTGGCCCGGATCGGCGAAGCGTTCGTTCACGGTCGGCTTGCCGATCTTGCCCAAGTCGCGCTGCAGCCGGAAGGCGGCCAGGCGCTGGTTGTTGCCCAGGTGGTCGTCGGCGCGGACGTCCACGCTGCTGAAGTCGATCCAGCGCTTCGGGTAGCCGACCTGGATGTCGACCTTGGACAGCTTGTCCAGCGCTGCGGCGCGGGTCGGCGCGTCCAGCCAGGGGTTGGTCTTCAGGCGGCGGGCGAACTCGTCCTTGATGTGGCCCACCATCTGCGTGATGTCGCGCCGGGTGGCTTCGGTGAAATACTGCTGCACGTAGAGCTGCGACATCGGGTGGTACAGCTGCACTGTCAGCGCCTGCACGGTCTGCCGCTCCAGCGGCAGCGATGCGGCGAGACCGTC
>CAUPEV010000271.1:0-5233 GCA_963510335.1 uncultured Roseateles sp. | reverse complement strand
CTTGACCATTGTCTTGGATGACGACCAGAAAGTCGCCGTCCTGAACCTTGCAGCTGATATTGCAATGCGTGCCGCCACTGTGCTTGATGATGTTGCTGACGGCCTCGCGAAAGATCCGCGTGGTTTGCACGTAAGCACGCGCCGGCAGCGTGTGAATGATGTCCTCGGCCGGGGACTCCCATTCGGCCAGGATATTGGCTTGTCCCAAGCGGGAGACCACTTCGGCTCGCCAATCCCCCAAGGCATCCAGCAACTGCACGGGTTTGCCGGTCAATCCGCGCACCGACAGCCGCATTTCCTCCAGTGCTTCACGCGCCAGACTTGAAATCCGGTCCGACTCGCTGGTGTGCACAATCGTCAGCAGCTTGGCGCCCAAGTCGTCGTGCAAATCTGCGGCAATGCGCTTGCGCTCGCGTTCCGTGACCTGCTCCAGCTTTTGTTCCACCAGAGCGCCAAAACTGAGCTCTACTTCTGCAACTCGGTCGTGCATATCTTGCTCGGCCTGTGCATGGCGAATTTCGGCGATCTTGCGTGCGCGCGCCAGGGCGGCGATGGCCTGCAAGCCCATCCCTAACATCAACAAGGCGGTGATCCCCACCAAAACCTGGCCGATGGCATTCGACTCGGCGAAGCCGGTCGCCGGCGCGACCTGCAAAATCAACAATCCAGACACGACCAGTGCCAGCAAGGCAAACAGCGCGCGCAGCAGCAGCGAGTCGCTGGGCCTGAGAATCAAGGGCTCACTGGGGAGCTCTTTTGGTGGCTCCTCGACCGCGCTGTGCAGACGAGCGTAATAGAACAATGCCAGCAACAGCTCTAGGGCAAAGATGGCTGACCAGAGACGGGTTAAATCAGCGGCATATTCGCTACCAGTCAGCAAAAGGCTGAGCGGAGCCAATGCAACTTGCGCCCGCAGCGCGGACACCATCCAGGTCGGCAAGGTCTTGAAGGGGCGCAACACGAAGCGCAGGGCACAAAAGCTCAAAACGGCGAGCAGGGCCAGCGCCGTAGCGGGGCCGAGCGAGTTGAGGCTGAGTATGCCCGTCGCCAGTACGCCCCAAGCCACAGCACTCAGCATCATGCCGCTGAGGTAGGGCAGGCGCCGCTCACTCGGGCAAAGCCGCGCCAAAAGTGCCATCGTGATGCCCATCATCAGCAGCATGGCGGACAGCCAATGATGGACCGGGGTCGCGCTGACGGCTGTTGGGTCGGTGCTGAGGGTTTGGGCGAACAAGGTCGCCGGGAGCAGCAAGGCCGCCACCGCTGCTGTTGAGGCGATAGTGCGAATCAATTGATGAGGTCGAACCATCGTCGTATCTTCAGGTAACAGTCTGTGCATGGCGTGATTGTGCAGGAACAGCGAGCTGCGCCAAACGCCAAGCCTGCGCGGGCGACAATGCCAGCCTGCTTCACTGCTTTAGATTCGCGCCACCATGATGCTTCGCCATGACTTTACCCCCATCGACAACCAACGCTTGGCGCATCTGTGCGGCAGCCTGGACGGGCATCTGCGGCAGATCGAGGCCGGTATGGGCGTCAGCATCACGCGCACGCATGCGCATTTCCGCATCGAGGGCTTGAAGGCGCCGGCCGGGCGAACTTTGCAGCTTTTGCAGTCGCTGTACGAGCGCGGCCAGCGCGCCATATCTGCGGAAGTCTTGCACCTTGCTTTGGCGGAGGCTGTCGGCGAGCTTGGCCAAATGAGCCTTGGCAAAAAGCGCCGCGCGGCGCCGATCGCATCGCTTGAGCGGCCGCCAGAAGAATTGGTCTTGCGCACTCGCCGTGCAGATCTGGCCGGCCGTACGGCCTTGCAACATCAATACCTGCGCCACATTCTTGCGCACGACATCACATTTGGCCTCGGCCCAGCCGGCACAGGAAAGACATATTTGGCCGTGGCTTGTGCCGTAGACGCGCTGGAGCGCAATACGGTGCAGCGCATCATTCTGACCCGGCCGGCCGTCGAGGCCGGTGAGCGCCTGGGCTTTTTGCCGGGCGATCTGGCGCAGAAAGTCGACCCCTATTTGCGGCCGCTTTATGACGCGCTGTATGAGTTGATGGGCTTCGAGAAGGTCACCAAGGCGTTTGAAAAAGGCAGCTTGGAGGTGGCACCATTGGCTTTCATGCGCGGGCGCACACTCAACCATGCTTTTGTGATTCTGGACGAAGCGCAGAACACCACGCCCGAGCAGATGAAGATGTTTCTAACCCGCATAGGCTTTGGCAGCAAATGTGTGATCACCGGCGATACCAGCCAGATTGACCTGCCCAAGGGGGCAGTCAGCGGGCTGGTTGATGCCGAGCGTGTGTTGACCAAGGTCGAGGGCATCGCGATGACCCGCTTCACCAGCGCCGATGTCGTGCGCCACCCCTTGGTGGCAAGAATCGTCGAGGCCTATGAAGCCCGCACCGCGGCCGAGGCCAAATTGAAGCGCACAGGAGCCGCCGCATGAGCATGCCCGAATTGAGTTTGTCTTTGCAGTTTGCCGACCCGCGCCACCGGGCGGTATTGCCACGCCACAAAGTCGCGCGCTGGATCCGCGCCGCTCTGGAACTGCCGGGTGAGTTGACCGTGCGTATCGTCGGGGCCGAAGAAGGCCAGGCTCTCAACCGGGAGTTTCGCGGCAAAGACTACGCCACCAATGTGCTGACATTCGACTACAGCCATGAACCGGTGGTGAGTGCCGACCTGGTGATTTGTGCCGAGGTGGTCGAGCGCGAGGCGGCCGAGGCCGGCACCGATATTGCCGCCTACTATGCCCATATGCTCGTGCATGGCGCCCTGCATGCGCAGGGTTATGACCATGAAGAAGATGATGAGGCGGCCTGCATGGAAGCGCGCGAGACCGAGATCATGCTCGGCTTGGGCTTTGCCGACCCCTATCCGGCTGCTTAAGCCGCTGGCCTAACGCCGCGTGCCCAGGTAGCGCTTGCGCCAGAAGAAGCTGCCCAAAAGCACGGCAATCACCCCCATCACGCCCAGGGCGATCCAGACACCGGTGCTGCGGTGGATCAAGGGCAAGGTGTCGAAGTTCATGCCGAAGATGCCGGTGATCAAATTCATCGGCAAGAAGATCGCCGTCAGCACCGTCAGCGTGCGCATGATGTTGTTGGTGCGGTGGCCGAGCGCCGAGTAGTGCATCTGCACGGCGGATTCGGCGGAAGACTCCATCCGCCGTACATGCGTCAACACGCGCTCGATATGCTCCAGCACATCACGTGAGCGCACGCGCAGCAGTTCGCGATCGCGCTGCATGGCGCTGTCTTGGGTGGCTGGCCAGTCGTCCAACACATCGATCCACTCTTGCATCGCGCTGCGCTGGTCTTCGCACGTGTCTTCAAGCCGGTGCAGGGCGTCGCGCGACTCCAGCAGCAAGGGCCATTCATGGAACTCACGCTGCGAGTCCATCAGCGCATGTTGCAGGGTGGCCATTTGCCGCGTCAGCAGGCGACGCAGGTCTAGATAGCTGTCCACCATATGGTTGACCATACGCAGCATCAACTCGGCCGAACTATTGGGCAGACGCGAGCTGCCGCGCAGATCCCGCCCTTCGGTCAAAGCACCCAGCTTGTGAGCGAAGTAGTCGCGCACCGCGCAGTCGGTGGGGTGCACGCTCAGCAGCACGCGGTCAAACACCGCGAAACCGACCGGGCTGGTGTCGATGGCGCGCAGCGCCTGCTGGGCTGTGGCCAGCGTGCCATGTTCATCGTCCACAAACAGATCTTCGCTGCCTGGCGCGGCCGCCAGACGGCGAAAAATCAGCAAGTCGTACCAAGAGGTGTAGTCAAAGTGCGAAGGCAGTTGGTTGTTGATCAGGTCGGCGATGTGCAAATCGACCAATTGGCCGCAGTTCCAGCGTTGCAGGCCGAGTTGCACGTCGATGTCATGCAATTCGAATTGGCGACGGCCGTAAGCCAGCCACAAATAGCCGTCTTCCGGCAGGTCGGCCGGCAACTGACCGAGTTCGGTGAACTGATCGCCCCGGATGTGGAAGACCCGCATCAGCCTTGCTTCAGCAGGCGAGCCGCCTCAAGGGCGAAATAGCTCAGCACGCCATCGGCGCCGGCGCGTTTGAAGGCCAGTAGCGACTCCATCATCACCGCATCGTGGTCTAGCCAGCCGTTGGCGGCCGCCGCTTTGAGCATCGCGTACTCGCCGCTGACTTGATAAGCGAAGGTTGGCACGCGGAATTCATCTTTGACCCGGCGCACGATGTCCAGATATGGCATGCCGGGCTTGACCATCACCATGTCGGCGCCTTCGGCGATGTCAAGCGCTACTTCGCGCAGCGCCTCATCGCTATTGCCGGGATCCATCTGGTAAGTCTTTTTATCGGCCTTGCCGAGATTGCCAGCTGAACCGACCGCATCTCGGAAAGGGCCGTAGAAGGCGCTGGCGTACTTGGCGCTATAGGCCATGATGCGGGTGTGAATGAAGCCATGCGATTCGAGTGCCGCACGAACCGCGCCAATCCGGCCATCCATCATGTCGCTGGGGGCCACGATGTCCACGCCGGCCTCCGCCTGCACCAAGGCTTGTGCGCACAGCAACTCAACCGTGCGGTCATTGATGATGTAGCCGTTCTCGTCCAGCACGCCGTCTTGGCCATGGCTGGTGTAGGGGTCGAGGGCAACGTCGGTCATGATGCCTAGCCCAGGCACCCGGGCCTTCAAGGCGCGCACGACGCGGGGCACCAAACCGTCTGGATTGCTGGCTTCTATGCCGTCTGGCGTCTTTAACGACGCATCCACCACCGGGAACAAGGCCATCGCCGGTATACCCAGCGCCACGCATTCTTCTGCGACGGCAATCAAGCGGTCCAGGCTGAGGCGCGCCACGCCGGGCATCGACAGCACATGTTCGACCCGGTCTACACCCTCGTGCACGAAGACTGGCAAGATCAAATCGCTGGCGCTGAGCGCATGCTCGCGTACCAGGGCGCGCGTAAAAGCGTCACGGCGCAGGCGGCGCGGGCGGCTGGCGGGAAACGGAGCTGGAACTTGGTGAGAGCGTGACAAGGAATTTTCTCCGAAGCAAAAAACGATCAAACAGCGGTCCGACTAGGAATCGGGCAAACTGAACCACAATTCTTGGCGACAGTGTTGTGAAGTTTCTGTTAATATTCACACCGGATGATAGCCGCAAGGTGGTCGTCCCCTGCTTTTCCTCCCTGAGCAGGAGCCTTTGCGTGATGACAGCGAAAAGGCTTTCTCGCCCCGGCTCATTAGCCGG
>CAUPEV010000270.1:0-5319 GCA_963510335.1 uncultured Roseateles sp. | reverse complement strand
GTGGCTTTGCGGTGGTGGCCGGCGAAGTTCGCTCGCTGGCGCAGCGCAGCGCGCAAGCGGCGCGCGAGATCAAGGGCCTGATCGGTGCCTCGGTTGAGAAGGTCGAGGGCGGCACCAAGCTGGTCGCCGACGCCGGCCAAACCATGGGCGAGATCGTCGGCAGTGTGGAGCGCGTGTCGGCCATCATTGGCGAGATATCCACCGCCGCTGCCGAGCAATCCAGGGGCCTCGATCTGGTCAATGGCTCGGTCGTCAAGCTGGATCAGATGACCCAGCAAAATGCCGCCTTGGTGGAAGAGTCTGCGGCGGCGGCCGAAAGTATGAAAGATCAGGCCATCAAGCTGGCCGACATTGTTGACACCTTCAAGCTGCCTTGATACCGCTGGTTTGATCGGCCAGTATCCAGGCCGCCGCTTTCTCAGCAATCATCAGCGTGGGTGAATTTGTGTTGCCGCTGGTGATGCTGGGCATCACACTGGCGTCGACGACGCGCAATCCCTGGATCACCCCATTCACCCCGCGCACACGCAGCTGGCTGTCGACGACGGCCATCGGGTCGCTCTGAGTGCCCATTTTGCAGGTGCCGACCGGATGGAAGATGGTGGTTGCGATCTCGCCCGCCAAGCGGGCCAAGTCTTCGTCACTCTGGTACTGAAGGCCCGGTTTGTACTCCTCAGGTCGAAAGGCCGCCAAGGCCGGCTGCGCGATGATATTGCGCGTTAGGCGCAAGCTGGCGGCGGCTACGCGGCGGTCTTCATCGGTGCTCAGATAGTTGGGCGCAATCGCCGGCGCTTGGGCCGGGTCGGCCGAGCGGATTTGTACCGTGCCGCGGCTGCTCGGGTTCAGATTGCAGACGCTGGCGGTGATGGCGTTGAAGCGATGCAGCGGCTCGCCGAAAGCCTCCAGCGACAGCGGTTGAACGTGGTACTCCAGGTCGGGGAAGGCCTTGTCGGGGCTGCTGCGCGTGAAGGCACCCAGCTGTGAGGGCGCCATGCTCATAGGCCCGCTGCGCTTGAGCGCATATTCAAGACCTATCTTGGCCTTGCCCCAGAGGCTGGCTGCGCGCGTATTGAGCGTTGCCGTACCTTGGACCTTGTAGACGCTGCGGATCTGAAGATGGTCTTGCAAGTTGGCGCCAACGCCTGGCAGCTCATGCTGAACCTCGATGCCCAGGCTCTGCAGCAAGGCGGCCGGGCCAATGCCGGAGAGCTGCAGAATTTGCGGCGAACCGATTGCACCGGCCGCCAACACCAACTCGCCGCCGGGATTGAGTTTGACCTTCTCCAGCCCGCCGGGCGTTTGCACCTCGGCGCCAAGGCATTGCAGCTGCCCATAAATGCGTTCCAAGCGCAAGCGCTGTACCGTGCTGCCGGTCCATAACTCGAAATTGGGGCGGGCATAGCAAGTGGGGCGCAAAAAGGCTTTGGCCGTGTTCCTGCGCAGGCCCTGGCGCTGATTGACTTCAAAGTAGCCGACGCCTTCGTTGTCGCCGGCGTTGAAGTCTTCGGTCGCCGGGATGCCGGCTTGCACAGCCGCTTGGGCAAACGCGTCCAGCACATCCCAGCGCAAGCGCTGGCGCTCGATCCGCCATTCGCCGCCATGGCCGTGCGCAGCCTTGAAGGCGGCCGAAACTTGGTTGGACGCGCCCGCAGCTTGGTCGAGCCGCCAATGGTTTTCGTGCTGCTTGAAGAAGGGCAGGCAGGCATCCCAGCGCCAGGCTGCATCGCCGCTGGCCTCGGCCCAGCCGTCATAGTCACGTCGCTGGCCGCGCATATAGATCATGCCGTTGATGCTGGAGCTGCCGCCCAGCACCTTGCCGCGCGGATAGCGCAAAGCGCGGCCGTTCAAGCCCGGCTCGGCTTCGGTCTGGTAGAGCCAGTCGGTACGCGCGTTGCCTATGCAGTGCAGATAGCCAACCGGGATGTGGATCCAGTGGTAATCGTCCTTGCCGCCAGCCTCCAGCAAAAGCACGCGTTTGCTGGGGTCGGCCGACAGGCGATTGGCCAAGAGGCAGCCGGCCGTGCCGGCGCCGACGATGATGTAATCGAACATTGAATCCTATTCAGGTGAGGGCAGAGCTGTTCGCTTCGTTCGATCGGTCTGTCCCGCGAGGGCATCAGCCGGAGATATGCGAAGCCAAGACCGGGAAGAGCTTGATCAGCCCATCGGCCAGTAGCTCCACGGCCAGTGCCGCCAAGATCAAGCCCATCAGCCGGGTCATGATGTTGATGCCGGTCTGGCCGAGCGCGCGGGCGATGCGCCCCGAGGCTGAGAACACCAGATAGGTGAGCAAAGCCACCACCACGCCATAGCCAACCAACACCGCCAACTCCCACCAGTGGCGGGTTCGGTCGGCGTAGATCACCATGGTCGAGATCGTCGCCGGTCCGGTCAGCAGCGGGATGGCCAGGGGTACGACGGCAACGCTGGCTCCGCTGTCAGCCTTGTCCGCGCCCTCGGTCAGGTCATCTTTGCGACTTTCGGCCGGCTGCGCATTCAGCATCTGGATCGAGCTGATCAAGAGCAATGTGCCGCCGCCGACCTGGAACGAGGCCAGCGAGATGCCGAAAAATTCAATCACCTTCAGCCCCAACAAAGCACTGACGGAGATCACCACAAAAGCGGTGAATGAGCTGACCAGAATCGTGTGTTTGCGCTGCTCGCGCGTCAGATGGCTGGTGAAGTGAATGAAGAAGGGCACCACGCCGACCGGGTTGACGATGGCCAGCAGTGCGACGAGAGGCTTGTAGATATCCATGCCCGCATTGTGTCGTCTGCGCGGGCCAAGCAGGCAGGGGTTGCTACTTAGCTGCCAAGTCGCGCAAATAGTCCAGCCCTAGCGCCGCGCGTGGGCCGTACCAACTGAGCAACTCGCCGTCGATCAACTGCACCTTGGCTTGCGGGCACAAGCTCTGCGCCAAGGCCAGGTGGCCCGCGTCAAATCGATAGGGCTCGGAGCTGAGCAGCACGCGGTCGATCTGAGTCAGCCAGGCTTCATCGCCTTGCAGTGCCGGGTAGCGCGCCGCGCCGGACTCGCCGCCCTCGACCGCCGGCCAACTCTGCCAGCCGACCTCGGCCAGCATGCGGGAGATATAGGTGTCGCGTGCGACCGTCATCCAAGGCTCGCGCCAGATCAAATAGAGCACGCGTTGCGTCGGCCAGGTTTGAGCGCGGCAGCGCTGCAAGGCCAGGTTCAGCTCGGCCGCCAGCTCCGCGCAGCGTTCGCTCACACCGGCTTCGCTGCCGAAGTGCAGCTTCATTTGCGCCAGCAGGCCCAGGTTGTCAGACGGCTCTTGCGGATGGGTGACCACAATATGGGGCACGAACTCGCGCAGCGCATCGACCAGCTCCAAACGGTTCTCGTCCACATTGACGATCACGTGCGTCGGCGCCAACTGGCGCAACTTGGAAATATTCACATCCTTGGTGCCGCCGACCTTGGGAACATCCGCCAGAGCGGCCTGCGGATGGATGCAAAAGCCGGTGCGCGCGACCAATCTAGGGCCCAAACCCAAGGCGACCAGCAACTCGGTGATGCTGGGAACCAAGCTGGCGATGCGAGACGCCTGGGCAGCTCCAGGCCTGTCGCCTGCCGTAGGGCTTTGGCCTGCGGTCATGGGCGGCCCGGCGTTTTGTTGCTGGACGTTCATAGCGCCGCGTCGTCGGCCGGGGCGTCCTGCAGAGCCAGAAAGACCGCGCAGCAGCCGCGCAGATAGACCAAGGTTGGGATGACCAGCGCAACCGCAAAGACCACACCGCCGCCTACCAGGGCCGCCATGCCCAGCGGCGTTGCGGCGACCGGCGCACCGGTGGCGCCGAGGCTGCGCAAGCCGTAGCCGAACAGGCCGGCCATCAATTGCTGCGCCGGCACGTCAATGCCAATCAGCCACACGGTCAGAAAAGCCAGCGCCCGGCCGCCGCTGATGACCACAAAGCTGACCGCCGCACTGACCAGACCCGTGGTCAAAAGCACGGCCATCATCAGCGCGCCGGCTTCCAGTGCGCCGTGGCGCAGTTGCTTCAACAAGAGGCGTGCTGTGGCGATGGCGCTGCGGCCACTCCACATCGAAGGCCCCGTCAACGGCCCGACGATGACGGCGCCACTGAAGGCCATCACGCCCAGCAGGGCGACACCCAGGGGCACCAGCAGCGCAAACAAAGGCGCGCCGATCCAAGGCAGTTTGACGGACCAGAGCAGTGCGACCAAGGCGCCAAAAGCGAGCGCCATCAAGGTCAGCAGCATCAAAAGGCATAAGAGCACCTTGGGTGCCACACGCAAGGCGTCGTGAAAGGCGTCCACCACATCGCGCACGGGGCGACCGCGGGCCTGATCCATCAGCAGCAGGCCGGTGGTGTTGACCCCCAAAAAGGCCGTCAACAAACCCAGCCCGGCCCAGATCACGCCCCAGCTCGTATCTGCTTTGGCCAGCGCCGACTCGGCCGAGGCCAGCATCAAGCCGGCCAGACAAAACGCGCTCAGCAAAGCGTAGAGGGCGCGGCCGTTGCGCGGCGCATCAATGCTGGCGAGCACCTTGTTGAGGGCGTGGAGTGATAGTTTTTGGGGCATGGCAGGCATCATAGCCAGCACCCTTGGGGCTGGCCGTCCGGGCAGGTGGGTGCTGACTAAGCCGCCATTCGCACGGCAAAGACGCTAGGGTTTTTTCTATCGGCTAAAAAACAACAAATGCCCTGCCAACAGTGGGCGAGGCTGGACCCTTCGCCCATAATCATTTACCTGTGTATGGAAGCCGCACCTTCGCTTGAATGGTTCAGGATGGGTTGAAGCTCCGCATGGTTTTTTTGGTATTTGAAAGGGCTTCCCCATGGGAAACAAGCTTTACGTTGGCAATCTTGCCTATAGCGTGCGCGACGAGACACTGCAAGAGGCATTCTCGCAATTTGGTCAAGTGACATCTGCAAAGGTCATGATGGACCGTGACACTGGCCGTTCCAAGGGCTTCGGCTTTGTGGAAATGGGTTCAGATGCCGAGGCGCAAACCGCCATCAATGGCATGAACGGACAAGACATCGATGGCCGCGCTATCGTTGTCAACGAGGCGCGTCCTCGTGAAGAGCGTCCAGGCGGCTTCGGCGGCGGTGGCCGTTCGGGTGGCGGCGGCTTCGGCGGCGGCGGTGGCCGTTCCGGTGGCGGCGGCGGCTACGGCGGCGGCGGTGGCGGTGGCGGCTACGGTGGTGGCGGCGGCGGCGGCGGCGGCGGCGGTGGTGGCGGCGGGGGCCGGTCCGGGGGCGGCGGGGGCGGCGGCGGCGGCGGCGGCGGTGGCGGCTCCGGCGGTGGCGGCGGCTACGGCGGCGGCGGTG
>CAUPEV010000269.1:0-5449 GCA_963510335.1 uncultured Roseateles sp. | reverse complement strand
CGCCCAAATGGTCGCGGGCGGCAAACCGCTCGCACCTTCACTTTGCGCGATTTCGTTCTCATGATGAGGGAACTGAAGGTCAGCGCCACCGCCATGCAAGTCGAATTGCTGGCCCAGAAGCGCGCAAGCCATTGCCGAGCATTCGATATGCCAACCGGGCCGCCCCTGACCATACTCGGACGCGAATTTGGCATCCTCGGGCTCCTCCGGCTTGGCCGCCTTCCAGAGCACGAAATCAAGCGGATCTTGTTTGCCTTCGTCCACTGCCACCCGCTCACCCGAGCGCAGATCATCCAGCGAGCGGCCACTCAACTTGCCATAGCCGTCGAATTTACGCACCGAATAATTGACATCGCCATTACCGGCCCGATAGGCCAAGCCTTTGCTCTCAAGCGTGCCGATCATGGAAAGCATTTGCGGCACGAATTCAGTTGCCCGCGGCTCATGGGTCGGGCGCTCAACACCCAGTGCATCAAGGTCGGCATGCATGGCCGCCACCATCTCTTCGGTCAATTGCCGAATCGGGATGGCACGCTCCAAGGCCCGGCGGATGATCTTGTCATCGATGTCGGTGATATTGCGCACGTAAGTAACCCGATAGCCACTGGCACGCAGCCAGCGGTAAACCAGATCAAACGCAACCATCATGCGAGCATGGCCCACCTGGCACAGGTCATAAATGGTGATGCCGCACACATACATGCGTGCATGACCGGGCTCAAGAGGACTGAAAGGCTGGACCGCGCGGGTCAGCGTGTTGTAAATGCGAAGGGACATGGAGCTCTCGGGGGCTACGCTGGAGCGAACTCCGACGTGCCGACCTGCTAACCTGTGATAGACGAGGCCTACAAAACGCCCCGTCAACAACCGGCCCCAGAGCGGTCCGGCTTCAGGCGGGTCGCCGTAGAATGGACGTCAGTATACCGGCTGGTCCGAATTTTCATGCCCGGACTGACCCTGCCCCACCGCTTGCGAATGGCGGAAATTCAGCCCCAACTTTCATGCCATATTGCAAAACCACAAAGTCGCCAGGCTCCGTATTGCGTCTAACTCTGCTCTTGGCCTTGCTGCTGAATTTTGGTTTGGCCCGGGCGGGTGAGCTGGAACTGGCTCAGCGCCAATGGTTGGCCGGCAAGCAGCCGCAAGCGATCGCCACGGTTGAAGAAGCGCTGAAACAAACCCCGAACGAATTGAAGCTGCGCTTTGCTTTGGGCGTGATGCGCATGGAACAAGGCGAGCAGGCGACAGCGCTCGGTATCTTCACCAGCTTGACGCAAGACTTCCCCGATCTCGCCGACCCCTTCAATAATCTGGCCGTCATCCTTGCCAGCATGGGCGAACTTGAGCAGGCGCAACGAGCCCTTGAGCAAGCATTGGCCCTGGCGCCCGAACATGCTCAGGCGCAAGAAAATCTTGGCGATGTTCTACTCAGGCTGGCGTTGCGGGCGTACCAGCGCGCTCAGCAGGCTCAAGTCGCGCCATCAAGCTCGCTGGCATTGAAGATCAGCCTCACGCAAGACTTGCTGCAGGCAGCGAAATTGGCCAAGCCCTGAGAGACAATCCGCTCCCTCAGACTTTTGTTTCACCAAGAGAATCTATGCACACTCCAAGCTCTACTCATTTGATTGGCCGACTGCTGCTCGCGGGAAGCTTCGCATTCTTGGCTTTAGGCGCACAGGCGCAGACCATCAAACTGAGCACCAGTGAAGGCGATATCCGCATCGAGCTGAATGCGGAGAAAGCGCCAAAGTCAGTCGCCAACTTCGTCCAGTACGTGAAGGCCGGCCACTACAACGGGCTGATTTTTCACCGCGTGATCGAGAACTTCATGATCCAGGGCGGCGGATTCACGCCAGACCTCAAGCAGCGCCCAACCAAGCCCCCAATCCCCTTGGAGGCGAACAACGGCTTGATGAATGTGCGCGGCAGCGTCGCCATGGCGCGCACAAACGACCCCAATTCCGCTACGGCGCAGTTCTTCGTCAACACCGTTGACAACGCATTTCTCGACGCCGCCAACTCGCCAGGCGGCCAAGGCGGCTACGCCGTGTTCGGTCAAGTGATCGAGGGCATGGATGTGGTCGACAAGATCCGCCTCGTGCCCGTCGGCAACAAAGGCCCGCACCAGAACATTCCCCTCACACCAGTCATCATCAACAAAGCCATTGTGGAGTCCAAATAATGAGCACAAAAACCGTCGAACTGCACACCAACCATGGCCTGATCACCATTGAAGTCGATCTGGCCAAGGCACCGATCTCGGCCGAAAACTTCCTCGCTTATGTGCGCAGTGGCCACTATGACGGCACGGTGTTTCACCGCGTGATTAAGCGCTTCATGATCCAGGGCGGCGGCTTCGCTGTTGGCATGAAGCAAAAGCCACCCACCGGCGAGATCCAGAACGAAGCCAATAACGGCCTCAAGAACGAGCACTACACCTTGGCCATGGCCCGCACCAGCGCGCCGCATTCAGCCTCCAGCCAGTTCTTCATCAACACCACCAACAACGACTTTCTGAACTTCAAGTCAGAAACCGCTGGCGGCTGGGGTTATGCGGTATTCGGCAAGGTGATCGCCGGCAAAGAAGTCGTGGACGCGATCGAAAAGGTCCGCACCGGCAACTCGGGCGGTCATGGTGACGTGCCGGTGGAAGACGTGATCATCGAGCGCGCGGTTGAAATCGTCTGATGTTACCGAAGCGAAGCCGGCTCTTGGGGCAGCTTCGCTTGCGTTTGACGAACTGACGGCGCCACCCGCGTGGCGCCGCATTGAGTTCCTGTCCGATCTGCATCTCTCGCCGCAGACGCCCGCCACCTTGGCTGCGTTGGAGCGCCATTTGCAAGAGACCAGCGCCGATGCGGTGATGCTGCTAGGCGACATTTTCGAAGTGTGGGTCGGCGACGATGGCCGCTTTGATACCTTCGAGGCGTCCTGCCTGAAGATTTTGCAAGCTGCCAGCGCGCGTTTACAGCTCTATTTCATGGTCGGCAACCGGGATTTCTTGTTGGGCAGCGAGATGCTGGCCGACTGCGGTGCACAGGCACTGAGCGACCCCACCGTGATTTGCGCCTTTGGTCAACGTTGGCTGCTGACGCACGGCGATGCTTTGTGCGTGGCGGACAGCGCTTATCAGAACTTTAGAACCCAGGTCCGCCAGCCGGCTTGGCAAGAGCAATTTTTGAAGCAGCCGCTTGAGCAGCGCCGCGCATTGGCCCAGCAGATGCGCGATGGCAGCAAGGCGCAACAAGCGATGCAAGAACAAAGCGTGGATCTGGATGGGCCGACTTGCCTCGCCTGGTTAAAAGCCACCCACAGCGTCGGCATGATCCATGGGCACACCCATAGACCGGCGGTGCACGAACTCGCACCCGGCTTGAGCCGGCATGTGCTGTCGGACTGGGACTTTGAAGCTGCACAGCCACGCGGTGATGTGCTGCGGCTGCGCGCATCGGGCCTGCGCCGCATCCAGCTGGCTTGATGTGGCAGCGCCTCAAGCGGGCCTGGGCTCGCCGGGTTGAGGCGCGCACATTGCGCCGCAACCCCATTTCCGACAGCCTGTGGCAGCTGAACTTGCTGCGCTATCCCTTCTTGGCCCAGCGCAGCGCCGACGATCTGGCCGAACTGCGCCGACTGTGCTCACTGTTCTTGGCCAGCAAAGAGTTCCACGGTGTTGCAGATTTTGAAATCAGCGATGAAGTGGCCTTGGCGGTTGCCGCCCAAGCCTGCTTGCCGGTTCTGCGCCTGGGTTTGCACTGGTACGACAGCTTCGTCGGCATCGTCATCCACGCCGACGAAGTTGTCGCCCAGCGCGAGTACATGGACGAAGACGGAGTCGTCCACCTGTTCGAAGAGAGTTTGGCCGGCGAAGCCATGGAGGGCGGGCCATTGATGCTGGTGTGGTCGGCCTTCGAGCCGGCGCTGGATGGCAGTGAGGCCAGCGATACCCAAAGCGGTGGCGTCTTCAATGTGGTCATCCACGAGTTCGCTCACATCATCGATATGCACGAGGGCTGGGCCGACGGCGTGCCGCATCAAGGCAGTAAGGCCGCCCAGGAACATTGGCGCGAGGTCATTGCCTCAGAATGGCAGCAGTTCTGCGCCCAAGTCGACGCGGGCGAAAGCACGCTGATGGATCCCTATGGCGCCGAGAGCGTCGAAGAATTTTTCGCCGTGGCGGCTGAGACTTTTTTTGTAGCGCCCCAAGCCATGTTGCTCGAACAACCGATCCTGTACCGCTTGCTGGCCGATTTTTTCAAACAAGATCCCGCCGCCTCAAGCTGAAACGACAAGAGGCCCCGCAGGGCCTCTTTGTTTTACTCTTAGTTCATTCTTTCTTCGCGGCTAGCGCAAAGGCATCAACTGGCCGTGGCCGGCTCCGCCTTGGGCTTGTTGTCGCGCACCTTGAGCGGCTGTATATCGAGCAAGGTCTGACCCTCGTCGTCCACATCCACGCTCAAGCGCCCACCGTCCACCAAGCGACCGAACAGCAACTCATCGGCCAATGCGCGCCGAATGGTGTCCTGGATCAGGCGCTGCATAGGACGTGCACCCATCAGCGGATCGAAGCCCTTGACCGCCAGATGCTTGCGCAATTTGTCGCTGAAGGTGACCTCGACCTTCTTCTCCTGCAACTGACTTTCCAGTTGCAGCAGGAACTTGTCGACCACGCGCATGATGATCTCAGAGTCCAGCGCACGGAAGGACACGGTGGCGTCCAAGCGATTGCGGAACTCGGGCGAGAACAGCTTTTTGATATCGGCCATTTCATCACCCTGCTCGCGCGAGTTGGTGAAGCCAATGGTCGACTTGTTCATCGTCTCGGCGCCCGCATTGGTGGTCATGATGATGATCACATTGCGGAAGTCAGCCTTGCGCCCGTTGTTGTCGGTCAGCGAGCCATGATCCATCACCTGCAGCAGCACATTGAAGACATCCGGATGCGCTTTCTCGATCTCGTCGAGCAAGAGCACCGCATGCGGTTTCTTGGTGATCGCCTCGGTCAACAAACCACCCTGATCGAAACCGACATAGCCGGGAGGCGCGCCAATCAAGCGGCTGACCGCATGGCGCTCCATGTACTCGGACATATCGAAGCGGATCAACTCGATGCCCAGGATGTAAGCCAATTGCTTGGCCACCTCGGTCTTGCCCACACCGGTCGGGCCGCTGAACAAGAAGCTGCCGATCGGCTTGTCCGGCTTGCCCAGGCCCGAGCGAGCCATCTTGATCGCCGCAGCCAGAGCATCGATCGCCGGCCCCTGACCAAACACGACGCTATTGAGGTCGCGATCCAAAGACTTCAGCTTGCTGCGGTCGTCGCTGGACACGGAGGCCGGCGGGATGCGCGCAATCTTGGCAACGATGTCCTCGACCTCGCTGCGGGTGATGGTCTTCTTCTGCTTGTTCTTGGGCAAGATACGCTGAGCTGCGCCGGCCTCGTCGATGACAT
>CAUPEV010000268.1:0-5522 GCA_963510335.1 uncultured Roseateles sp. | reverse complement strand
CGAATCTGCGCAATTGGCGCAGGAACTGCGTCAACGTGCCGAGCTACTTGATCGCATTGGTCAAGCATCGACGCAGGTCCAAATGACAGCACAACGCTTGGATGCCGCCTTGGTCGGAGGCAAAGGTTTACGCAGCCAGCCCTTGGTCGATGTGTGGAATCAGAGCGGGCGGGCCGTTGAACGGGTGGCCAACCAAATCAGCGAGCAGCCGCAGAGTGTTCTTTTTGGCCCCATGGCGATACCACCTGGTCCTGGAGAGCTGGGTTTTGATGACATGGCATGGAAGGCCGGCAAATGAGGCTAGATTTTTTCAAGGGATTGCTGGTGGCGGGCGCAGCCGCATGCCTTCTCAGCGCTTGTGCCTTGGGTGGCAACAGAGCGGTCGTGCCCACGGTGTTTGATCTGGGCCCGGTGAAGGTTGGAGCTTCGAGTCAAACCGCATCGCCTTTGCCGGAGCTGCAGCTGACGGAACTGAGCGCGCCGCCTTGGTTGGCCACAAGCGGCATTGCCTACCGATTGGCGTATTTGAACGAATTCCAGGCGCAGTACTACCGAGACAGTCGCTGGCTGGCTCCGCCTGCCGCTTTGTTGATTGAACGTTTGCGCCAAATGGTGGCAACTGCACCCCGCAGTGCTGGCCCCAAGCCTCTGGCATTGCGTCTGGAGTTGGTTGAATTTGAGCAGCGGTTTAGTTCGCCGACACAGTCTGAAGTCCGGATTAGCCTAAGAGCGCGTTTAGGCGAGGGTCCCACTTTGCTGCAGACCTTTGCCGTTGTCCGGCCCAGCCCTGGCGCCGACGCCGCCGGGGCGGTGCATGCCTTCAGCGAGGCGAGCGACGAGATCCTGGCTCAGGTGCTGGCCTGGGCTGCACTCAACGCCAAGTTCTAGGGGGAATTAGCCGGCGCTTGCGGCTGCCCCCATGCGCTCGATGCGCCGATGCAAGAACGCCTGGGCCAGGCCTGACAATGGTTGCAAGCGCTGGCCGATGTAGAGCTCCTGGCGCCGCTCGGCAATTTGGCTCCGCAGCCGGCTGGCCATCACGCTCAAGGGGTCTAGCCCTTTAACTTCGGCCTGCGAAATCGCGCGCCAGAGGCAATGCATCGGATGAACTATCAGCAGCGCATGGTGAGCTTGCACGACACGCAAGCGTCCTTGCACGATCTGCTCGCAGCGGGCCAGCCAGTTGCGCAGCGCGTCGGCGTTGCCACCGCTGACACGCACAGGGTCTTCCCCGGCTGCCAGCAGCAGAACCTCCAATTGCGCCTGATTCGAGGCCGCATAGGCCTCATTGACCAGCATCATGCTTTGCTCACGGGCGTGACGGTCGACCTCGTTACTTGCAAAGTCCGGGTGTAAGCGCATGGCGGCGCGGCGATACAGCGTTTTCAAAGTCGGCGGAGCCATCTCGACCAAGCCGCTTTGCGGCTCGGGGGGCAAGGCGGTAGAGGCAGGAAGTTGCGGCAGTACCGGCAAGGCTGTGGCCTGGGGGGGAAGTGGGGAGCGCACGGCGACACCGCTGTGGCGCAGCGCTTCGGCCAGCCCGTTGGTGGCCGTGTGCAGTTGAAACTCCAGTGCGTCGAGCTCAAGATAGGAGTCACCCAAGGCGACGATGTAGCGGCCAACAAAGCCTTGTACCTCCGCATGCAGGTCTTCGAATTCCTGTTCTTGCGCCAGCAAATAGCGCCGCAGATCACTCAGTTGCGAGCGCCGTCGTTCCAGCCCGTGCCGTGAGATCGCTGTGTTCGTCATGGCTGTTAGAGAGTCCCTGTGCTTGAGCGCTATTGTGTCGCGGCTTTCGGTGCACTCAAAGCAAAAACAGCCCGCTTGCGGGCTGTTTTATCTCCGGGCTAACCCTCTTGTATATGAGTGCTTGGCCATCGCTGTCAGGCGGACTCTGTCCGGATTGAGTTGGGTTGCGTCAGTTGTTTTGGCCGCCAAATGCGGTAGCTCTGGATGCGGACAGTGCCTGTGCCTCACGCTCGACATCGTCTTTGTTGAGTATTTTGGTCATGGATGTGGCTGGCCCGCGGCGGCCAAAATTTGAGCCGGTTGTGTAGGTGGGAGCCTCGCGTGCCTCCTGAGAAACGTCTGCGGCAGGTAAAGCTGCGCAGCCGCTCAGCGCCGGCAAACCACCGGCAAGCAAAAGCCCCGCCCAGAACGTTGTTGTGATCTTCATATGCGCTCCCCTGATTCGTTACTTGGACACCTCAAAGCAGAGCGAGGTATCGCGGTGATGCTCTGCTTTGGTGCACATGAATTTTGCCGAGACAACAGCCCGCTTGCGCTGGGGAATACCCTCGCTGAATTGGGGTGAAAAAAGAACATTGGTAGGCGCGAAACCCAAAGAAAAACAGCCCGCTCGTGGCGGGCTGTTTGGCGGTGCTTGCTGGCGAGTCGCAAGCGTTGATCAGGGCTGAGACGCTGCTTTCATCGGTTCGGGCACGGTGAGTGTGCTAACTTCGGAAGCAGCCGGCATAGCCACGCTGGCCGCTGCAGCAACAGGCGTGTGTGGCGCTGCAGCAGTCGTTGCTGACGTCAGTTGCATAGGCAACAAAGGCACGATCAAGAGTGCGACGATATTGATGATCTTGATCAGCGGGTTGACGGCTGGGCCCGCGGTGTCTTTGTACGGATCGCCGACCGTGTCGCCAGTCACGGCAGCCTTGTGCGCTTCGCTGCCCTTGCCGCCGTGATGGCCGTCTTCGATGTACTTCTTGGCGTTGTCCCAGGCGCCGCCGCCGGTACACATCGAGATCGCAACGAACAGACCGGTGACGATGGTGCCCATCAACAAGCCACCCAAGGCCGCAGGGCCAAGCAAGAGGCCTACCACCACCGGCACGATCACAGGCAACAGCGAAGGGATGATCATTTCCTTGATCGCGGCGCTGGTCAGCATATCGACGGCGGCGCTGTAGTCGGGCTTGCGCTTGCCTGCCATGATCAGACCGTCGGCGAACTGGCGGCGCACTTCCACCACCACGGAGCCGGCTGCGCGGCCAACGGCTTCCATTGCCATCGCACCAAACAGGTAGGGGATCAGGCCACCGATGAAGAGGCCAACGATCACTTTCGGATCACTCAGGTCAAACGACACATGCATGCCGCGCGCTTCGAGCGAATGGGTGTAGTCGGCGAACAAAACCAGCGCCGCCAGACCGGCCGAACCAATCGCATAGCCCTTGGTGACCGCCTTGGTGGTGTTGCCGACGGCGTCCAGCGGGTCGGTCACATCGCGCACACTGGCGGGCAACTCGGCCATTTCGGCGATGCCGCCGGCGTTGTCCGTTATCGGACCGTAGGCGTCCAAGGCCACGACGATGCCGGCCATGCTCAGCATCGAGGTGGCTGCGGTAGCGATGCCGTACAAACCGCCGAGTTGGTAGGACGCCAAGATCGCCAGGCAGACGAACAGTACCGGCCAGGCGGTCGAACGCATAGACACGCCGAGGCCGGCGATGATATTGGTGCCGTGACCGGTGGTCGAGGCCTGCGCGATGTGCTTGACCGGCGCGTATTGCGTGCCGGTGTAGAACTCGGTGACCCAGACCAGCGCGGCAGTCAAAACCAGACCGACGGCGCAGGCACCGAACAGGCGCATGCGTGTACCTGCGCCCAAGGCGTCATCCGGCATCACCGCATTGGTGACAAAGTAGAAGGCGATCAGAGACAGCACGCCGGCCACGGCCAGACCCTTGTAGAGCGCAGGCATCACATTCTTCATGCCCGGCGAGGCCTTGACGAAGTAGCAACCGATGATGGAAGCGATGATGGACACACCGCCCAGCATCAGCGGGTAGAGGATGGCCGCCATCGGGGCGGCTGTTACCACCAGCGCGCCGAGCGCCATGGTGGCGATCAGCGTCACCGCGTAGGTCTCGAACAGATCGGCGGCCATGCCGGCGCAGTCGCCGACGTTGTCACCGACGTTGTCGGCAATCACGGCCGGGTTGCGCGGGTCGTCTTCGGGGATGCCGGCCTCGACCTTGCCGACGAGGTCGGCGCCGACGTCGGCGCCCTTGGTGAAGATGCCGCCGCCCAGTCGGGCGAAGATCGATATCAAGGATGAGCCGAAAGCGAAGCCGAGCAGCGGCTTGAGTGTGGCTGCGTCAATTTTCTCGCCGCCGCTCAAGAACCAGAAGAACAAGCTCACACCCAGCAAACCCAGGCCGACCACCAACATGCCTGTGATGGCTCCACCCTTGAAGGCCACGTCCAGCGCCGGGCCAATGCCCTTGGTGGCGGCCTGCGCAGTTCGCACGTTAGCGCGCACCGACACATTCATGCCGATAAAGCCGCAGGCGCCCGACAGCACTGCGCCGAGCACAAAGCCGACTGCCGACATGTGGTCCAGAAAGACCGCAATCAGAATCGCCAACACGATGCCAACCGCCGCAATCGTCTTGTACTGACGGGCCAAATAAGCGGCTGCTCCTTGTTGAATGGCGGAGGCAATCTCCTGCATGCGGGCGTTGCCCGCGTCTTGACTCAAGATCCAGCTTCTTTGTATGAAGCCGTACAACACAGCCGCTAGGCCGCAGGCCAAAGCGAAATACAGCGCCAAACTCGTCGACATGTAGATGTCTCCTCTTGTTCTATCTGCAGTTGAAGGGAAAGCCAAGGTTCGACACCGCTCAGCATCAGATGAATATGAGGGTCATGCCGCCTTGGTTGATGCTACGAGAAGGAGAGGGCGCAATGCAATTGTTGCTTGTGGGTGTTTACCCAAGGTTTGCGGGTAAACGATGGGAGACCGCGCAATCAAGCCTTGTCAGTTGCCGGCAAGGCCTGCCCTTAGAATGCGGGTTTCCCCCTGTCGACTTACGGATAATCATGAGCCTGCATAACGTCACCCCCGGCGCCAAAGCGCCCGAACAGTTCAACGTCATCATCGAAATCCCGATGAATGCGGACCCGATCAAGTACGAGGTCGACAAGGAAACCGGCGCGATGTTCGTCGACCGTTTCATGACGACCGCGATGCACTATCCCTGCAATTACGGCTACATCCCGCAAACGCTGTCGGATGATGGCGACCCGGTTGACGTGTTGGTGGTAACGCCGTTTCCACTCACACCCGGTGTGGTGGTGACCTGCCGTGCGGTCGGCGTCTTGAAGATGGAAGACGAAGCTGGCGGCGACGCCAAGCTGCTGGCCGTGCCCATCGACAAGATTTTGCCGATGTACCAGCACTGGCAAAAGCCCGAGGACGTTAACAAGATGCGCCTCAATGCGATCCAGCATTTCTTTGAGCATTACAAAGATCTTGAGCCCAACAAGTGGGTCAAGGTGCAAGGCTGGGAAGGCCCGGAATCCGCCAAGGCAGAAATCGTGTCTGGCATCGAGGCGTACAACAAGGCCAAGCAGGGCTGATTCACCTTATTGGTCAGCATGAAAAGGCGCCCGCACAGTCGGGCGTTTTTTTATTGTGGGCTTGATTTGAATGGTTGGTGCTCTTCCAGCTCGTTGACATAACCGCGCATGGCTTGACCCTCTTGGGCAAGGAAGTCGCCCACTGCTTG
>CAUPEV010000267.1:0-5525 GCA_963510335.1 uncultured Roseateles sp. | reverse complement strand
CGTCCTGGGTGTCGATCTATCTGGGCCTGGGTCTGCGGCCGCAGAGTTATGACCCCTTTGTCGACCGCATCGACGCCGCCGCCTTGCTCACACATTTCTCGCGGCTGCGCAGCGCCATCGCGCAGACGGTGGCGAGCATGCCCAGCCATGCGGACTACATCGCCCGCCTGGGCTCAAACAAAGGACAAAACACATGATCACCTTGGGACTGGACCTGGGCACCTCGGCGCTGAAACTGACCCTGGTGCGCGACGGCGACGAGATCATCGCCAGCGCCAGCCGAAACTTAAGCGTGCAGCGCCCCGCACCCGGCCATAGCGAACAGGACCCCGCCGCTTGGTGGGCGGCCGCTTGCGAGGGTTTGGATGAATTGCGCATCAAGGCGCCGGACGCGTTGGCCGAGACGGTCGCGATCGCCATATCGGGCCAGATGCACGGCGCCACCTTGATCGACGCTGCCGGCAACACCTTGCGGCCCTGCATCTTGTGGAACGACGGCCGCAGCCAGCTGGAATGCGCAGAGTTCGAAGCGGCTTGGAGGGCTTCTCGCCTGGTCACCGGCAATCTCGCCATGCCCGGCTTCACGGCGCCCAAGCTGCTGTGGGTGCGCAAGCATGAACCTGAGATATTTGCCCGCATCGCCAAGGTGCTGCTGCCCAAGGCCTGGCTGATGTGGAAGTTGACGGGCCAGTTCGTCGAAGAGATGTCGGACGCCTCGGGCACGCTGTGGCTGGACGTGGCGCAGCGCCGCTGGTCAGCCGAGGCACTGGCCGCCACGGGCTTGAGCGAGGCGCAGATGCCGCGCCTGGTCGAAGGCAGCGCGGTCGCGGCCGAGCTGAGCGCCGAATGCACGGCGCGCTGGGGCTTCAAGCGCGCGCCGCTGCTGGCCGGCGGCGCCGGTGACAACGCGGCCGGCGCGGTCGGCGTCGGCGCGGTGCGGCCGGGCGATGCCTTCGTATCGCTCGGGACTTCCGGCGTGCTGTGGGCAACGACCGCCGGCTTCGCGCCCAATCCGGCGCGCGCCGTCCATGCGTTTTGCCACGCTTTGCCGAACACCTGGCACCAGATGGGCGTGCTGCTGAGTGCCGCGTCTTCACTGGCTTGGTGGGCGCAGGTCTGCGGCCTGCCCGAGGCGCAGTTGGTGGCCGAGGCTGAGGCGGCGAACACAAGTAACGGCGTCATGTTCGCCCCCTATCTGAACGGCGAGCGCACGCCGCATAACAACGCGGCTTTGCGGGGCGGCTTCGCTCAGCTGGCCGCCGACAGCTCGCGTGCCCAGATGACGCAGGCGGTGCTGGACGGCGTGGCCTACGCGCTGCGCGACTGCCAGGCGGCGCTGCTTGACGCCGGCACCACGCTGCACGAGGCGAGCGTGCTGGGCGGCGGTGCCCGCTCGGCTCACTGGGTGCAGGGGCTCGCCGACACGCTGGGCATGGCGCTGCACCAAGTGGCCGAGAGCGAATATGGCGGCGCTTTGGGCGCGGCGCGGCTGGCCTTGATGGCGGCCGGCGCCGGCCTGGACGTGGCCCGCCCGGCCCAGCGCCTGCGCACTTTCGAACCCCGCACCGACGCGCAGCAATGGCATAACGAGCAATACACACGCTGGCAAAAGCTTGCCGTGCACGCACGAGACTTCACCTAAGGAGACATTCCCATGACGACAAAATCCACCAAAAAGAAAAGTTCCACGGCCACGACCAGCGGCTACTTCACGCTCAAGGAACCGGTGCGCTTTGCCGGCCCCAAATGGACGCCCAGCGCCAAACGCCCGCTGGCCTATCGCTACTACGACCCCGAGCGCATGGTGCTGGGCAAGCGCATGGCCGAGCATCTGCGCTTCGCCGTCTGCTACTGGCACAGCTTCAGCTGGAACGGGCTTGACCCGTTTGGCGGCGACACCTTCCAGCGCCCTTGGCATGCCGCAGGTGGCGATGCTATGCAGCAGGCGATCCAGAAGGCCGATGTCGCGTTCGACCTATTCACACTGCTGAATGCGCCCTACTTCACTTTTCACGATCGCGACATCGCGCCCGAGGGCGCGACGCTGCGCGAGAGCAATGCCAATGTGCGCCGCATCGGCGATGTCTTTGCCAAGAAGATGGACGAGACCGGCGTCAAGCTGCTGTGGGGCACGGCCAATCTGTTCTCGAATCGCCGCTTCATGAGCGGCGCGGCCACCAACCCCGACCCGGAAGTGTTTGCCTATGCGGCGGCCCAAGTCAAGAACGTGCTGGAGTTGACGCACGAGTTGGGCGGCGAGAACTATGTACTGTGGGGCGGCCGCGAAGGCTATGAAACCCTGCTCAACACCGACATGAAGCGCGAGCTGGAGCAGCAAGGCCGCTTCCTGCAAATGGTGGTCGAGCACAAGCACAAGATCGGCTTCAAGGGCGGCATTCTGATCGAGCCCAAGCCGGCCGAGCCGACCAAACACCAATACGACTACGACAGCGCCACCGTCTACGGCTTTCTGAAGAAATATGGGCTGGAGAAGGAAGTCGCCGTCAACATCGAGCAAAACCATGAGCTGCTGGCCTGCCACACCTTCGAGCACGAGATCGTCACCGCACAGTCACTGGGCATCTTCGGCTCCATCGACATGACCCGAGGCGATGATCAGTTAGGCTGGGACACCGATCAGTTCCCCAATAATCTGCCGCAGATGGCGCTGGCGATGTATCACATCGTCAAAGGCGGCGGCTTCACCACCGGCGGCCTGAACTTTGACGCCAAGCTGCGCCGCCAGTCGATTGACCCGGACGACCTCATCATCGGCCACGCCGGTGCGATGGATCTGTGCGCTCACGCGCTGCTGGTGGCCGAGAAGATGATTGCCGACGGCGCGCTCGAGCAATTCGTCGCCGGACGCTATGCCGGCTGGGACAGCACGCTGGGCAAAGCCATACTTAACGGTAAGCGCTCGCTCGACGATCTGGCCACCTGGGTGCACAAGGGCAATGTCGAGCCGCAGCCACGCTCGGGCAAGCAGGAATGGCTGGAAGCGCTGGTCAATAGTTATCTGTAAAGGGTAGACATGAAATTCACAGACGGGCAATGGCTGATGCAGCCCGGCATCGCCGCGAACTACGCCAGCGAAGCCTATGCGGTCGAGGTGCAAGACGACCGCATCGTTGTGTTGGCGACCTCACGCCCCATCAAGCACCGCGGCGACACGCTGCAAGGCCCGACGCTGACGGTCACGCTCAGCTCGCCATCCGAGGGCATTGTGCGGGTCAGCGTCGAGCATTTCAGCGCCTCGCAGGCACCGCGCCTGCATGTACCGATGCCGGGCGCCAAGAATGTGCCGGTGCGGATCACTGAGACCGAGACCCATGTCACCTTGACCAGCGGCGCAATCTCGGTCGATGTGCGCAAGGGCGAAGGCTGGCAGCTGACCTTTCGCGAAGGCAGCCGCATCCTCACCCGCAGCGATTGGCGGTCCCTGGGCTATCTGCAGTGGTCAGGTGACACGGGAAAGAAAAGCAACTTCGTCCACGAGCAGCTCACGCTGGCGGTGGGCGAGACCGTCTACGGCCTGGGCGAGCGCTTCACGCCCTGGGTCAAGAACGGCCAAGTGGTCGAGAACATCAACAAGGACGGCGGCACGGCCTGCGAGCAGGCCTACAAGAGCGTGCCCTTCTACATCACCAGCAAAGGTTATGGCGTGCTGGTCAACGAGGCGGGGCCGGTGTCCTTCGAGGTCGCGTCCGAGAAGACCACGCGTGTGCAGTTCAGCCGCGAGGGCGAGAGCCTGGACTATTGCGTGATCGCCGGGCCGACGCAAAAAGACGTGCTGACGCGCCTTACGCTGCTTACCGGCCGCGCGCCGCTGCCGCCGGCTTGGAGCTTCGGCCTGTGGATGACGACCTCGTTCACGACCCAGTATGACGAGGCCACCGCCACTCATTTCATCGACGAGATGAAACGCCGTGACCTTCCACTGGCGGTGTTCCATTTCGATTGCTTCTGGATGCGCGAGTTCCAGTGGTGCGATTTCGCCTGGAACCCGCGCGGCTTCCCCGAACCGGAGGCGATGCTGGCGCGCTTGCATGCCAAGGGCCTGAAGATCAGCCTCTGGATCAACCCGTATATCGCGCAGAAGTCCCCGCTGTTTGCCGATGCGGCGGCGAATGGCTACTTCCTCAAGCGCCCTAACGGACAAACCTGGCAGACCGACCTCTGGCAGCCCGGCATGGCCATCGTCGACTTCACCAACCCTGCGGCCTGCGCCTGGTATCAGGGCCATTTGCGCCGCTTGCTGGCCATGGGGGTCGATTGCTTCAAGACCGATTTCGGCGAACGCATCCCGACCGAAGGCGTCAGCTATTTCGACGGCTCCGACCCGGTCGAGATGCACAACCTCTATGCGCTGCAATACAACGAGGTCGTGTTCGACTTGCTCAAGGATGTCAAGGGTGACGAGGCGGTGGTGTTCGCTCGCTCCACCTATGCCTCGGGCCAGCGTTTCCCGGTGCACTGGGGCGGCGACTGCTGGAGCAACTTCGAATCGATGGCCGAGAGCCTGCGCGGCGGCCTCTCGCTGACCAGCTGCGGCTTTGCCTTCTGGAGTCATGACATCGGAGGCTTCGAAGGCAACCCGCCGCCGGCCCTGTACAAGCGCTGGATTCAGTTCGGCCTGCTGTCTTCGCACAGCCGCCTGCACGGCAGCAGCAGCTACCGGGTGCCATGGTTGGTTGACGAAGAGAGCTGCGACGTGCTGCGCGTCTTCACCCGTCTCAAGCACCAGCTGATGCCCTATCTGTACGCCAAGGCGGTGGAGGCCACCCAGACTGGGGTGCCGATGATGCGGTCCATGGTGCTGGAGCATCCGGCCGACCCGGCCTGCGTGACGCTGGATCGCCAATACCAGCTGGGCGAAAGCCTCTTGGTCGCGCCGGTGTTCACGGAGGACGGCGAAGTCGACTTCTACCTGCCTGAAGGGACCTGGACCCATCTGCTGAGCGGCGAGAAGAAGTGCGGCGGCCGTTGGCTCCGCGAGCAGCATGACTTCATGAGTTTGCCGCTCTACGTGGCAGCGAACACCGTGCTGGCCTGGGGCGCACAGACCGAGCTGCCCGACTACGACTATGCCCGCGGCGTCACGCTGCGGGTGTTCGAGTTGGCCGACGGTGGCAGCGCGGCGTTCGAACTGGTAACGGCGCAGGGCGGCAGCGCGGCGCGTGGCACGGTCAGCCGCGACGGTTCGCAGTACACCGCCAGCGTCAGCTCTGGCGAGTTGAACGATTGGTGTCTGGAGGTCGACGGCCAACGCAGCCCGGTGCAAGCCGATGGCGACAAACTGGTGTTCTCGGCATGAGGGCGGCGCTCACCACGGCTGCTCTGCTGGCCAGCTGCTTCGCTGCGGCCGCGCAGGACGCCGCCGTCCACATCAACCAACTCGGCTACCTGCCGCAGTCGGCCAAATGGGCGGTGGTCCCTGAGGGCAAGGCCACACGCTTGCAGGTCGTCAAGGCCGGCAGCAGCGAAGAGGTGCTCAGCGTGCCGCTGAGCAAGGCCGCAGTCTG
>CAUPEV010000266.1:0-5556 GCA_963510335.1 uncultured Roseateles sp. | reverse complement strand
GCGCTGCATCTGTACCGGGTGCGGCCGCTGCGCCTGGACCTTGCCGAATTCGAGCCGGCGTGCGCCTCGGCCACCGCCGACTTTGCCGCTTGGCTGGCGCTGACCCTGGCCGTGACGCCGGAGCTTGAGGCGGCGCGCGAACTGGCCGCCTACATCACTTGGTCTTGCCTGGTGCCGGCCGAGGGTCAGCTGAAGCACCCGGCCATGTATATGTCCAAGAACTGGATGACGAATATCTGGAGCTGGGACCATTGCTTCAACGCCTTGGCGCTAGGCGCGGCGCAGCCCGAGCTGGCCTGGCAGCAATTGGCGCTGCTGTTCGAACATCAGCACGCGAGTGGGCGCCTGCCCGACTTCGTCAACGACCGCTATGCCTATTGGCGCTTCACCAAGCCGCCGGTGCATGGCTGGACGGTCGCGCAGCTGCGTCGCATGGCGCCGGCCGCCTGGCCTGCCGAGCGCTGCGCGCAGGCCTATGCCTGGCTGGCCGCGCAGGCCGACAGCTGGATGGATGAAACAGGGGAGGGCCTGCCCGCCTATGACCATGGCAATGACGCCGGCTGGGACAACGCCACCACCTTTTTGTCCGGCACGCCGCTGCAAAGCCCCGACCTCAGCAGCTTTCTGATTCTGCAGATGGAGGAACTGGCGGCGCTGGCCGACGTGCTGGATCGGCAAGATGAGGCTCACCGCTGGCGTCAGCGCGCCGATGCCTTGTTTGAGCGTCTGTCGGCCAGGCTTTGGGACGGCGAGCGCTTTGTCGCGATCTGCGCAGGCGGCATTGCCCGCGAGCCGGGTGCCGACAGTCTGATCGCCTTCACGCCGCTGCTCTTGGGGCAGCGCTTGAGCGAGCCGCAGCGCCGGACCCTGCTGCAGGGCTTGTTCGAGCCGGGCCGCTTCTTCACGGCCCGTGGTCTGGCGACCGAATCGCAGCGCAGCCCGTTTTACCAGGCCGATGGCTATTGGCGCGGCCCGATCTGGGCGCCGACCATGCTGCTGTTTGTCGACGCGATGGACCGCTGCGGCCGCGCCGACTTGGGCGACGAACTGGCGCGGCGCTTCACCGCCATGGCGGCGCGCAGCGGCATGGCCGAAAACTATGACGCACAAAGCGGCGCCGGTCTGCGTGACCCCGCCTTCACCTGGACCTCGAGCGTCTTCTTGTTGCTCGGCCATCGTCTGAAAGAACTCCGCCATGTCGAATCCGCTTGAACCCATGCCGACCGTGACCCTGAAGACGCTGGTGCGCCACACCGGCCTGTCGCTGGGCACCGTGTCCAAGGCCTTGAAAAATGCGCCCGAGGTCAAGCCGGAAACCCGCGAGCGCGTGCAGCGCGCCGCCGCCGAGCTGGGCTATAGCGTCAACCTGGCCGGCGTCAAGCTCCGCACCGGCAAGACCTATACGCTGTGCATCGTGTTGCCGGTCGAAGATGCCGAGCAGGACTTCAGTGACAGCGGCTATATGGCGCTGGTGTCGGGTCTGTATGCCGCGCTGGCGGGCAGTTACTACAGCCTGGTCGTGCATCCTCAGCTGCCCGGTGAGAGCCCGCTGGAAGGCTTGCGTCAGCTGGTCGAGTCGCGTCGCGTCGATGGGCTGATCCTGACCCAGACGCGCCCGCAGGACGAACGCATCCGCTATTTGCTGCAGCAGGACGTGCCTTTCGTCAGTTATGGCCGCAGCGAGTTGGCGCAGGCGCATGCCTGGTTCGACACCGATCACGAGGACATGGCCTACCAAGCCACGCGCCGACTGCTTGGGCGCGGCCACCGCCTGATTGCAATGCTGAACCCGAGCCCGGAGCTGATGTATGCGCAGCACCGCGAGCAGGGCTATCGGCGCGCGCTGGCCGAGGCGGGCTTGAGCTTCGATGCGGCGCTGTTGTGCAGCTCAGGCCTGTCCGCCGGTGACGGACGGCGCATCGTGCTCGAGCTTAGTCAGGGAGAGCGGCGGCCGACGGCCTTTGTCTGCGCGAATGAATTCACCGCGCTGGGCGCCTTGTCGGCCTTTGCGGAACTGGGCTGGCAGGCCGGCCGCGAAGCTGTCGTGGTGGCCACCGACGACAGCAATATCAGCGCCTACTTTGTGCCGCCGATCAGCACTTACTTTGCCTCGCTGCACCATGCCGGCCGGCAGCTGGGCAGCCTCTTGCTGCGCCGCCTGGGCGGCGAGGCGGCAGAGCGCTTGCAAATCCTGGAATGCGCCGAATTGATCGAGCGCCAGAGCGACCTGGCGGTTGTGAGCGGAGCCACACGATGATGAATATGAAAACCTTGCACGGACCGGGTCTGTTTCTGGCTCAATTTGCCGGTGACGCGGCGCCGTTCAACAGTCTGGACGGCATCGCCGCCTGGGCTTCAGGCCTGGGTTTCAAGGCCGTGCAAATTCCGAGCTGGGACGCGCGGCTGTTCGACCTCGCGTTGGCGGCCGAGAGCCAGAGCTATTGCGACGACCTGCGTGGCCGCCTGGCCGCGCATGGCCTGCAGATCAGTGAGCTGTCCAGCCATTTGCAGGGCCAATTGCTTGCAGTGCATCCAGCCTATGACCGACCGTTTGATCGCTTTGCCGCGCCGGCGGTGGCTGGCAATCCGGCGGCCCGTCAGGTTTGGGCGGCGGAGCAACTACGGCTGGCGGCCAAGGCCTCGGCACGGCTGGGCCTGAAGGCGCACGCGACCTTTTCCGGCGCCTTGGCCTGGCCGTTCCTTTACCCCTGGCCGCCGCGCCCGGCCGGCTTGATTGATGAAGCCTTTGCCGAATTGGCGCGGCGCTGGACGCCCATCCTCGATGCCTTCGATGAGGCCGGTGTTGATGTCTGCTACGAGCTGCATCCGGGCGAGGATCTGTTCGACGGTGTGAGCTTCGAGCGCTTTTTGGACGCGGTGGGCCAGCATCCGCGCGCCTGCATTCTTTACGACCCCAGCCACTTTCTCTTGCAGCAGCTCGACTACCTGGCCTTCATCGATATCTATCACCCGCGCATTCGCGCCTTCCATGTCAAGGATGCCGAGTTCAGGCCCAACGGCCGCCAAGGTGTCTACGGCGGTTATGCCGACTGGATCGACAGGGCCGGGCGCTTTCGCTCGCTCGGCGATGGGCAGATCGACTTCGGCGCGATCTTCTCCAAGTTGACCCGCCACGGCTACCCTGGCTGGGCGGTGCTGGAGTGGGAATGCTGCCTGAAGCACCCCGAGGATGGCGCGCGTGAAGGCGCGGCCTTTATTCAGCGGCAAATCATTCGCGTGGCCGAGAAGTCCTTTGATGATTTCGCTAACGCTGCAAGCGATCGTGGAGAAGTCCGCAACATGTTGGGCTTGCAAGCATGAGCGCGCAGCCAAGCTACAAGCGCCCTTTGCGGCTGGGCATGGTCGGCGGCGGCGAGGGTGCTTTCATCGGCGCGGTGCACCGGATTGCGGCGCGGCTGGACGGCGAGTTCGAGCTGGTGGCCGGCGCACTGTCCAGCCAGCCGGAGCGGGCCGCCGCCAGTGGCTCGGCGCTGGGTCTGGCGCCCGAGCGTTGCTATGCCGATTGGCGCGAGATGGCGCGGCGTGAGGCCTATCGACCCGACGGCATCGAGCTGGTGGCCATCGTCACCCCAAATCATCTGCATGCACCGGTGGCGCGAGCCTTTTTGGAGGCCGGCATTGACGTCATCTGTGACAAGCCGCTGGCCATCTCGGTGCAGGAGGGGCGCGAGCTGGCCGTCTTGGCGCAGGCTCGCAAGCGGCTGCTGGTGGTTACTTACAACTACAGCGCCTACCCCATGCTGCGCCATGCGCGCGAGTTGGTGCGCGCCGGCGAGTTGGGTCCGCTGCGCCTGATCCAGATCGAATATGCCCAGGACTGGCTGGCCTTGCCGATCGAGAAGGAGGGGCAAAAGCAAGCCACCTGGCGCTGCGACCCGGCCTTGGCGGGGCCGGCCGGCGCGCTGGGTGATATCGGTACGCATGCCTATCAATTGGCCTGCTTTGTCAGTGGGCTGCGGGCGGCGGCCGTCTGTGCCGAGTTGAGTAGCTTTGTGCCGGGGCGCCGGCTGGACGATAACGCGCAGCTGATGCTGCGCTTTGAGGGTGGCGTGCGCGGCGCGCTGTGGGCCAGCCAGGTGGCGAGCGGCTGCGAGAACGGCCTGCGTCTGCGCATCTATGGCGCCAAGGCGGGGCTGGAGTTCAACCAGGAGCAGCCCAACCAGCTGCGCCTGCGTCGCCTGGGCGGCAGCACCGAGTTGATCAGCCGTGGCCGCGTCGACAGTGCGGCCGCAATTGCTGCCACGCGCCTGCCGCCCGGTCACCCCGAGGGCTATCTGGAGGCTTTCGCGCAACTCTACCGGGAGGCGGCCGAGCAGATCCGCGCGCGCCAGCAGGGCCGCGCGCCGACTGAGCAAAGCCTAGCCTTGCCGCAAGTCGGCGACGGGCTGGCGGGGCTGCTGTTCGTCGACGCCGCGCTGCGCAGTCACCGCGCGGGCGGCATCTGGACCCGGCTCGACGCATTGACTAACGAAAACGCGGGCTGCATGCCCGCCCATGAGGAGACGGCGAAATGATAGAAATTGGTTGTGAGCGGCAGAGCCAGTCCGGCCCCAGCTTGCTGGGCGATGTGGGCGGCAGTAATGTGCGACTGGCCTGGCAGCGCGAGGCCGGCGCGGCGATCGAGCGCGTGCAGGTGATGCCTTGCGCGGACTATCCCAACCTGACCGCTTGTATACAGAATTACCTGAGCGGTATCAAGCATGCGGGATTGGCTGCGCCAAGGCGGGCTGCCCTGGGCGTTGCGACACCGGTGTTGCAGGATCAAATCAGCCTGACCAACCGCAACTGGGCCTTTTCGGCCCGCCAAATGTTGGGCGATCTGGGTCTGCAGCGTCTGGTGGTGATGAACGACTTCACCGCGCTGGCCTTGGCAATTCCGGCGCTGCCGCAGGGGGACTTCTGGCATTGCGGCGGGCCTGAGTCTGAGCTTGCCGGCATTTCCGGAGCGGCCACGCAGACGATCGCGGTGCTCGGGCCCGGCACCGGCCTGGGCGTCTCGGGCTTGATCTCCACCGGTGAGCGGCAATGGACGGCGCTGCAAACCGAAGGCGGGCATGTCAGTTTGTCCGCCCATAGCGAACGCGAATGCCGCTTGATTGCCAAATTAGCGAGCCGCTTTGGCCATGTATCGGCGGAGCGGGTGTTGTCGGGGCCGGGTCTGGTCAATATGGTGGAGGCCCTGTGCGACTTGGACGGCGCGGCCTTGCCAGAGCAGCTGACACCGGCTGCGGTGATTGCGGCGGCGCTGGGCTCAGATGCTCTTCCCACCCAGACGCAATGCGCCGAAGCGTTGGATCTTTTTGCGGCCTTCCTGGGGGATGTTGCCGGCGATCTGGTGCTCTCGCTCGGCGCGCGCGGTGGCGCCTATATCGGCGGCGGCATCGTGCCTCGCTTGGGCGCCGAGTGGCTGCGGGCCTCGCGCTTTCGAGCGCGTTTTGAAGCCAAGGGCCGCATGGCCGGCTATCTGGCAAGCGTCAGCAGCTATGTGATTGCCGCCCAAGAGCCGCCTGCTTTGTTGGGGGCAAGTCGCGCGCT
>CAUPEV010000265.1:0-5610 GCA_963510335.1 uncultured Roseateles sp. | reverse complement strand
TATCCACCCAGTAAAAACTATTCTGAGTGAAGGCCTGGGCACCGACGGCAACAATGCGCGTCCCCGCCAGCAGCACCGAGCCCACCGCCATGGGCACATCAAAGCGCCGGACGGGAAACGCAGCGCCCGCGCGCAGGTCTACCAGCGAAACTGCGCCATCGTGACCAATGGCGGCTTGAAGGCCATCTGCCCCCACTGACAGTGAGGTGGGTACGGTCTGCAGTGGCAAGCTGCGCGTTTGGCCGGAGCGCAAATCGTGCACGCGCAACTGTGGCTCGGGCCGCGCTGAAACAGTGATCACGGCATCGAGCGCCGCGCTGTAGGAAGCGCCCAGCACGTCGTGATTCAACACTGTGGACTGCGCCGGAGGCAACTGCTCTACTCCTTCTTCGGCGCTTGCGAGGTAGCCCACTTCTAGGCGAATAGGTAACTTGAAAGGGCTGCCTGTCACTTCACTTTTACAGGCTTCGTCATAGCAGACCGTGACACTCAACGTGTCGGTGTAGCTACCGGGTGCGCGCGCCGGAAAGACTGAGAAGCTGATATTGAAATCTAGGCCATTGTCAGCGGTGCGAGGGCTATAGCTCACGTTCGCCAAGCTCTTGTCATAGTTGTATTGGAACCAATAGGCTACCCCCGCCGACTGCATGGTCAACGAGGCGGTCAGCGCAGGCTGCATAGATGTGGCGAAGACATCACGGTCCGCCCGCACCGCGGACTGTGCCCACGCCACGGCACCAATTCGTCCGGGCTGCGGTGAAGGCTGGCTGCCAGAGCTGTCGCCGCCACCGCCACCGCCGCCGCAACCGGCAGCCATAGCAAGTACGCCCAAACCCAAAAAGGCAGCGCGCAATCGCTGCAGTGCACGAACCAACATTTCTTTTTCTCTCCCGGTAGCTTCGCGAGGCACAGCCTTTTTCGAGGCCGGACCAGCGCCATCACGCCCGGCAGGGGCTTTGTGCTCATCACTATAGATGAGCGTTAGGGCGGCTTACCCCGGGACTAACCCATTGGCTTGGCTAGCGCCAAGCGAGCAAGCAACTTAGTGCCTGCGGCTCGCTAAGTTTGCCAAGACCTGATCCATTCGTACTAGTTGACGCGGTCTGAGGTAACGCCCCGGTCACTGCGCGCACGCAGGATCGCGGCTTGTCGTTTTTTGACGGCGGCCTCCCCACCAACCTGGACTCGATCATGACAAGCAAATTCTTCTTTCGTGCAGCCGCCGTCGGCGCATTGACACTGGCCAGCGCTTTGGGCTCGGCCCAGGCCGCCACTTTGGCCGCAGATGGCAGCTGGACCGAGTTCCTGGTCAATGCAGACCAAGCACCGGCCTACAGCCTCGACTGGCTGGTGGGCTTTGATGATTCAACCCCCGCACATTTCACCTTCACGATCGCCAGCGGCTTTGTCGGCAGCCTGACCGTGCTGGACACCGGCCTCTCCGGTGACCGCTTCATCGTCAAGAACAATGGCCTCAGCCTCGGCGAAGAAACCAGCGTCGGCGTTGACGGTGACCCGCTGCTGGAAGGCAGCTCGGTCACTGATTTCGACCTCGCCCTGGCCAACCCCGCTTTCAGCCGCGGCGTTTACACCCTGCAAGCCGGCAGCTATGACATCAGCGGCTATTTGTCGCGCTCGCTGCAGCTGGACGGCAGCCCGATGAATGTCACCACCGGCGGCGTGCAGCTGACCGTGTCGGCCGTGCCCGAGCCAACGACGCTGGCCACCTTGCTGGCAGGCCTGGCCTTGTTGACGCTACGCCGCAAGAGCGCCAGCAGCAAATAAGTCAACGCCCCAAAACAGCTTTCGGAACCCTCATCATCATGTTGAATACACGCCCCCTGCTGCTGGCCTTGACGGCCGCCTTCGGTCTGAGCCTGGCCTGCGCCACTCACGCTGCCACGATCAAGGTCAAAATCATCGGTTTCAATGACTACCACGGCACCCTGGAAACACCAGGCACCTTCGGCAAGAACACCACCGTCCCCGCCAACTTGCGCCCCGCCGTCGGCGGCGCCGAATATCTGGCCGCCTACGTGGCGCAGATGAAGGCCGCCAACCCCAACACGGTCGTGGTCGGCGCGGGCGACTTCATCGGCGCTTCGCCACTGATCTCCGCGCTGTTCTTTGACGAGCCGGCGGTTGAAACGCTGAACAAGATCGGCGTTGACTTCTCTTCGGTGGGCAACCATGAATTCGACAAGGGCAAGGACGAGCTGCGCCGCCTGCAAAACGGCGGTTGCAAGCTGGACGCGGGCGGCGTCAAGGAAGCCAATAGCTGCAAGGGCTTCGGCTCTTCGGCACCAGGCACCTTTGACGGCGCCAAGTTCAAATGGCTGTCGGCCAATGTGGTCGAGACCGCCACCGGCCGCACCCTGCTGCCGGCCTATGGCATCAAGAGCTTTGGCGGCGTCAAGGTCGCCTTCATCGGCATGACGCTCAAAGGCACACCGGGCATCGTCACGCCGACCGGCGTGGCCGGTCTGTCCTTCAATGACGAGGCCGACTCGGTCAATGCCTTGATCCCCAAGTTGCGCGCTCAAGGCATCGAATCCGTCGTGGTGCTGATCCACCAAGGCGGCTTCCAGAATGCGCCCGCCGGCAGCGGCTTGACCAATGCCAGCGACATCAACGGTTGCTTGAATGACCTGAAAAACCCCGACGGCAGCGCCAGCGACATCGCCCGCGTGGTGGCTCGTTTCGACAATGCGGTGGACCTGGTCATCAGCGGCCACACCCATGCCGCCTACAACTGTTCTAAGAACACCACCGACGTGACCGGCACCAATGCCGGCAACGCCGTCACCACCGCGCGCGCCACCGGCCTGCCTAACAAGAGCGGCCGACTGATCCCGGTCACCAGCTCGAGCGCTTTCGGCCGAGCCTTGACCGAAGTTGACTTGAGCATCGATTCGGTCACACGCAATGTCACCGACGTCAGCCCGGTCAACCGCTTGGTCGACCGCAGCGACGCGGCCATCAACACCGCCATCGCCAACAACCCGGAGGTCAAGAACGTCGTCGCCGCCTACAAGGGCGCCGTCGCACCGATCGCCGGCCAAGTGGTGGGCACCATCACCGCCGGCATGAGCAATGCCGCCAATAGCGCCGGTGAGATGGAAGCTGGTGATCTGATCGCCGACGCGCAATTGCAGGCAACCCAGCCGGCCGCCTTGGGTGGCGCCGTGATGGCCTTCATGAATGCCGGTGGCGTGCGCAGCCCCGGCTTCGTCAAGCCCGCTGCCGCGACCTACCCCTATGCGCTGACCTATGCCGACGCGTTCACGGTGCAGCCCTTCGGCAACAGCTTGGTGACGATGACGCTGACGGCGCTGCAACTGAAGGACTTGCTGGAACAGCAATTCAACGGCTGCAAGGGCCAGACCGCCAACCGCATCATGCAGATCAGCAATGGCCTGAAGTACAGCTGGAACGCGGCCGCCCCGGCCTGCGCCAAGATCCAGAACGTCACGCTGACGCCCACCGATGTGACCGTCTATCCACCGGTCGCCACCGGCGCGGCCGACAATATCGTCATCAACGGCGTGGTGCAAAACCCGGCCAAGACCTACCGCGTGACGGTCAACAACTTCATGGCCACCGGCGGTGACGGCTTCACGACCTTGCTGGGTGGCAGCAATTCCCAAGGCGGCGCGCAAGACATTGATGCCTTGATCGCTTATCTGGCTGGCTACAAGGGCGCTGCCAATGCCTATGACCCGAGCAGCGCAGTGCTGAAGAAGCCACGCATCACGCAGACGCCCTGATGAAGAAAGCCCGCCCACAGCTTGAAAGCAAGCGGGCGGTGTCGAAGTGGAAACAAGCCGGAGTGGCCGGGCTATTTTTTAGCCTGGCCACGCTTGTTTCCAGCGGCACCCAGGCCCATGACCACAAGCATCAGCCGCTGCAGGGCCAAGCCTTGCCAAAAAACGAGGCCGAGCGGCTCGCGCTGCTGCAGTCCGCCCGCACGGCATTGGCCGCCGGTGACAGCGCGACGGCCATAGCCCGGCTTGACGCCGCTGCGGCGATCAGCCATTCCGCCGATACCGAGCTGCTGATGTTGCAGGCGCAGATGCAGGCCGGCGACTACCGCAGCGCGCTGATGTTCGCCTCTCACACCGCCGGTGCGCACATCCATGATCCCGAAGCCTTGGCGCTCTATGCCTGGATGCTGGCCCTGGGCGAACAGCGCGTCGAGGCCAAGCGCATGCTGGACGCCGGCTTGAAACGCCTGCCCCAGGATCCCGGCTTGCTGGCCATGCAGCGGCAATTGCCACTGGCGGAGCCGGCGGCCAAGGCCGAGAACGACCCGCAAGCCGCAGCCATTCGCCCCGGCCCGCTGGCCATTGGCGCGCCGGTTCCCGCGCAGGCGCAAGCACTGGGCAGCGGGCTTCTGCTTGACGACGGCCGCCACGCCCTATTGCCGATTGCGCCGGGCCTGAATGCAGCTCAGCTCTGGGTGCGCAATGGCTTGGGCCACACCAGCGATGCACGCCTGGTTCAAACCTTTGACAGCCTGAGCCTGGCCCTGTTGAGTCTGGACCCACCTTTGCCCACCGCCCAAGCAAGCTTGACTCGCGCGCCGCGCGACGCCTTCGCCGGAAGCCCGGCGACCGCATTCGCCTATCTGGCCGCGCCCTCGCCTCAAGCCGCCTGGCCGGCCATGCACCGGGGCTTTTTGGGTCGCCTCAGCGCCGCCAGCAAGCAGCAAGCCCTGGGGGTGGAACTGCCGGTCGCACCGCGCGGCGGGCCGGTGTTCGATCAGGCGGGGCGTTGGATTGGCATCGCGGTGGCAGGGCAAAAAGGAGAGAACAGCGAGAGCGGCGAGCCCAAGCTCTTGCCGCTGAGTGCCTTGAAAGCCGCTTTAGGCCCGTGGTTCGAGGCCGTGCCCGCCCAGCAGCAGAGCCTCACGCTGGCCCTCGATCAACAGTACGAACAGGCGCTGCCCCTGACCCTGCAATTGCTGGTCGAGGGCAAGCGCGATTGATCGCTCAACTCAAGCCGGCCCGGCCATCTTGTCCTGTGTCTTGTGGTCGAAGTCGCTCGCCTCATGCCGTTCCCACAACTGGCTGGATGGTTCGCCCCAGGTGCGGTTGACCATACGGCCGCGCTTGGCCGCCGGGCGTTCGGCAATTTGCTTGGCCCAGCGTTGCACGTTCACATAACTCTCCACCTGCAGGAACTCGCCCGCGTTGTAAAGCAAACCCAGGGCCAGGGCGCCATACCAAGGCCAGACCGCGATGTCGGCGATCGTGTACTCACTGCCTGCCAGATAGGGGCTTTCGGCCAAGCGGCGGTCCAGCACATCAAGCTGGCGCTTGGCCTCCATCGCGAAGCGGTCGATCGGGTATTCCATCTTGCTCGGTGCATAGGCATAAAAGTGCCCGAAGCCGCCACCCAGATAGGGGGCGCTGCCCATTTGCCAGAACAGCCAATTCAGGCATTCGGCCCGGCCGGCGGCGTCGCTGGGCACAAAGGCGCCGAACTTATCGGCCAGATAAAGCAAGATCGCCCCGGACTCGAAGACCCGAATCGGCTGCGCGCCGCTGCGGTCCAGCAAGGCTGGAATCTTGGAGTTGGGGTTGACGCCCACAAAGCCGCTGCCGAACT
>CAUPEV010000264.1:0-5808 GCA_963510335.1 uncultured Roseateles sp. | reverse complement strand
GGCTGCCGGACCGGGTGACCGGCGATGTGACACGACTGCGCCAGGTGCTCAGCAACCTGCTCAGCAACGCCCTGAAGTTCACACAGCAGGGCAGCGTGACCCTGAGCGTGGTGCGGGAAGGCGCACAGTGGCGGTTCACGGTCCGCGACACCGGTATCGGCATCGCCGAGGAAGCGCAGGGCAGGCTGTTCCAGCCCTTCGCGCAAGCGGATGCGTCAACCACACGCCGCTTCGGAGGCACTGGCCTAGGGCTTTACATCTCCCGGCGCCTGGTCGACTTGATGGGTGGTCAGCTGACGCTGCGCAGCACCCTGGGCGAGGGGACCGAGTTCAGCGTGCTGCTGCGCTTGGAGGATGCCGGGCAAGCCAACAGGGAGGCGGGCCCAAGGTCAATCACCAGCCCCTCAACGGCGCCCCGTGCCGCACAGCGCCTGGCGGGCGTCAGGCTGCTGGCGGTGGACGACAGCGAGATCAACCTGGAAGTGCTGAGTCGGCTGCTGGTGCGTGAAGGCGCCGAGGTGGTTTGTGAGCCGGCTGCGGCCCCGGCTCTCGCGCGACTGCAGCGCCATGAGGCCTTCGCGGCGGTGCTGATGGACATCCAGATGCCTGGGATGGATGGGCTGGAAGCGACGCGCCGGATTCGGCAAATTCCCGGCCTTGCGCGGCTGCCGGTGCTGGCCTTGACCGCCGGCGCGCTGGCTGACGAGCGACGCCGGGCGCTGGAAGCCGGAATGGATGACTTCCTGACCAAGCCGATCGCGGTCGCCAAGCTAGTGGAGACCTTGGGCCGCCACGTCGGTGCCCGCGCCCAAAGCGGGGCAGACACGAGCCTCCTGGCCACCTTGCCGGCATCGCCGCTCAAGCCTGGCCTCGAAGGCTTGAACCTCGCTGCCGCCCTGCCGCGCCTGGGCGACGATCTGCCCCTGTTCCACCGCTTGCTCGCGCGCCTGCTCGATACCCATGACACAGCCTGGGTGGCCGGACTGTCGGCCATGGACAGCCCGGCGCTGCAGGCGGCGCTGCACAAGCTGCGCGGCACTGCCTCGATGCTCGGGGCCGAGCGGGTTGAGCAATTGGCGACACAAGCCGAGGCCCAGCTTCGACAGGGACTCCCGCCGGCCGAACTCAGCCCTCAGCTTGAGGCTTTAGGGGATGCGTTCAGCCAGCTGCGCCAACTGGCGGAGCCGATGTTGGCGCAGGCTCGTTCCCCAGTTGAACCGACGATCGCGGCGGACCTGCCGGCGCCAGAGCAGGGAGCGGCGCGCCTTGCCGAACTGCTGCTGCTGTTGAGCCAGCAAGACCTCGGCGCTGCCGATGCGTTCGACGCCTTGCGCCACTGGCTCTGCGCGCAAGGCCTGCCGACGGCGGAGTTGGGGCGCCTTCAGCACCGCATCGCCGATCTCGACTTTGCGCCTGCGCATCAATTCCTGACTGAATGGCAGGCGTCCAATGCCTCGCCGCGTCAAGCATAATGCGCCTCGATAACGCTAGCAAACCCGGTCGTCAACTGACATGAACGAATCCAGACCCACGCCAGCCACGCTGCTCCTGGTCGACGACGACCCATCGATCATCCAGGCGGCCAGCCGCCTGCTGAGCGATTTCGGTCGCTGCCGCTTCGCGCGCAGCGCCGCTGACGCCCTGCGTCTGCTGCGCCAGGAGCCGGTCGATCTGGTGCTGCTGGACGCAGAGATGCCGGAGATGGGGGGGCTGGAGATGTTGTCGCTGATGCAGAAGGCCAGCGAATTGGCAGAGATTCCGGTGGTGCTGCTGACCAGCCACCGCGACGAGGCCACCGAGGAAGCGGCATTCGCCGCCGGGGCGGTCGATTTCCTGTCCAAGCCCATTCGTCCCGGCGTGCTGAAAGCCCGGGTCAACACCCAGCTGCGACTGAGCCGGGCTTTGGCCGAGGTGCGGCGCCTGTCACGCACCGACCCGCTGACCGGGCTGTTCAACCGCCGCGCGATGCAGGAACGGCTGGAGAGGGAACTGCTGCGCGCCGACCGCCAGAACGCGCCGCTGAGCGTGCTGATGGTCGACGTCGACCACTTCAAGGCCTTCAACGACTTGTACGGTCATGCAGGCGGCGATCACGCGTTGATCAAGATGGCCGACTGTCTTCGAAAGGCAGCCAGCCGTGCCAATGACGACTGCGCGCGCTGGGGCGGCGAGGAGTTCTTGGTCCTGCTGCCCGACACCGACGGCCCAGGCGCGATGGCGGTTGCTCAGCACCTTCATCAGGCCTTGGTAGAACTTGCCCACCCGCATGAAGCCAGTCCGCTGGGGCAGTTGACCGCGTCGGTCGGCATTGCGACCTTGGAGCCGCCCAGCGAGGAGTGCGCCGCTGCACTGCGAGCGGCGCCGGTTCAGGATCGGCTCGAGGAGTTGCTGGGGCGAGCCGATGCGGCGCTGTACCGCGCCAAGGCAGCGGGCAGAAGCCGGAGCGAAATCGCAGAGAGCTGAGGAAGCTCGAACCACGCCGCGTACGGCGACGGCCGGACAAGGCGAGCACGAAGCTGGTGATGGCGTAGAGCAAGACCGCACCAAGCTGAGGGCGACGCTGAATCCAATCGAGCGGCCTGAACGCAAGAAATGCAGACGGCCACGCTGAAACATGGGGCGGGTGCTGGCAGCCTGGTAGCGTCAGAGAGCAATTCGCACTCCAAATGGCAGCTTGAATCATTCGCCCATCGGCGCATGCTCTGATGCCCATCAACTCGATGGGAGACCATCATGAGCATGTCGACTGGCAACGCATCTCGCGAGCCGTGGAATAAGGGCAAGATCGTCGGACAAAAGGCGCCCTTCAAGCTGAAAGACATCTGGGCGCTTCGCGTTCGCCTGCAGATGCAAGGACGAGTTCGCGAGCTCGCCCTGTTCAACCTGGGCATCGACAGCAAGCTTCGCGGGTGCGATCTGGTGGCGCTTCGAGTGAGGGATGTGTGCCATGGCGATCAGATGGCCTCCCGCGCCATCGTCATGCAGCACAAGACCCAGCGCCCCGTGCAGTTCGAGATCACTGCGAGCACTCGAGATGCCCTGCAAACCTGGATCAAGCAGGCCGGCCTGAGAAGCGAGGATTTCCTCTTTCCCAGCCGGTTGCACGAGTCGCCGCACCTGGGCACGCGTCAGTACGCTCGCATCGTCGGGCACTGGGTGAGGGAGCTGGGACTCGATCCAGCCGACTACGGCACGCACTCCATGCGCAGGACGAAGGCGACCCTGATCTACCGACGTACCAAAAACCTCCGCGCAGTGCAGCTGCTGCTTGGCCACTCCAAGCTGGAGTCGACTGTCCGATACCTTGGGATCGAAGTCGATGACGCCCTCGAGATCTCGGAACAGACGGAGATCTGAACAAGCTGCGGCGATCACGGCGAAGCAGTTAGTGATGTGACCGCCGCAAGCGCGGCGCCCTCCTTCTGGAAAGCCGCGTCCTGCTCCGTCCGACTTCTAACATCACCGGTTCCACCGGTTGGGGTAAGGGACCGATCCTGGGTGAAAGCGGCCATTGGGCAAAGAAGGGTTGACGGACGGCTCTCAGCCTTGAACCGGCATCATTTTTGGGCTGGCGGCACTGCAGCGCTTGCCGCCGATGACCAAGGCCGTGTCTACTCACACTGCCAAGCACCAAGGGGTCGTTGGGTTTGTTGGCCAAGGTCCATCAACTTGGGTCCCCCTCGTTGAATTGCCTTACTGCGCGACCGCCCGACCTGGCCCGCGCCTGCTTCAAAACTTCAAGGAACTGACAGGTGGATCACATCTTGAGCCACCCGTCAGTCATGCTTTCGCAATCGGACTTGTTCCGTTCGCCGCGCGGCCCCCTTTTGGGGGTATTGAGGCCTGACAAACATATCGTTACAGTGGCGCGCCCACTGCGGAAATCGTTGTCAGTATTCCTCCCTGTGTAGGTGCCCGGCGCTACCTGGAATTTGGAGGAATTATGAAGATTGACACCGCACGCATGCGACTTCCCATTAAGGTCGGCATGTATCTCCTCTCGCTGTGGCTCCTGTTCGTGTTGATTTTCGTCAACAAGATTTCGCTGGAGCTTTGCTTTGACTGCAGTTTCGCGAACAAACACGAGCTGCTGGAAATCCTCAAGGCGAACATCCTTCCAGCGATTTGCGTTGTCCTGCTTCTGGGCTCGTTCCTCTGCTACCTCTGGTTTCGCCACCTGATTCGTGGGGCGCAAGAGGGCCCGCGGACGATTCTGACCCTGGAAGACAAGAACTCGGAGCATCTGGTCTTCTTGGCGACTTATGTCGTTCCGCTTGTTGGCTTCGGGCTGGACAACGTCCGTCAAATGGTCAATCTAGGCATAACGCTGACGCTGCTATCTAAATGCCCTGGACATTCCCAAGCGCAACGTCATGCGAGCCAAAGGCAGCGCCGTGTTCGCCATGGAGCCTCAGAAGATCCTTGACTTCGTTGCGCAGCATCCAACTCACGGACTAAAGGTCGTCGACGGAAAGATTCAGCTGTCGACCTCGTGGTCGTCCAGCACTAGCGTCGTGAGCTTGGGCTCGACCGTGTATCGGGAGGGCTGGCACACGAGCACACAGATGTGCGGCGTGATCGGGACGAAGAGCTTCGACGACCAGGGGGCGTTCTGGACGTTCTTGACATTGTGGAAGAAGCCGTCCCCAAAGACGAACTCCTTGCCCTGCGAGTACACGGCCACGAACTTGCCGCGCGACCCGATGCTGTCGGCGATCAGACGGTGGCTGTTCCGCATGTTGAGGCCAATCAGGGCGTTGCGCTCCGACGTCGGAAGAGGCCCTCGGAGGTCCTCGGCCAAGGCAACGGACGCCTCCCGGTTCATGGGTCCACGCACCGCCAGAGAAACGGCGCATTCGGTCATGCGCGCCAACTCGGCGTCGGCGCAAGGGAGAGTGATGAAGCGCTGCCGCAATTCCTGTGCGCCTCGTACGGGCTTGCGTTCCAGGCCTTCCAGCCAATTGATTAGGTCTGGGAAGGCTTGGTCCGCCCTGTCGAATACGCGCTCGAAGCTCTGGTCCCATACGGTGTCCTCATCGTTGCGCCCCAGTTTGATGTGGTGCCCATTGCCTATGACGCCAAGCCTGGCCGGAGGAATCCGCGTGGTACTCCCATCGGGCTTGAGCCAACCGGTCTTGCCATCCTCTCCAGCCCAGTGACGAGACACGCACACGGGCCACCAATGATGCCGCTCTGATTTCAGCTTTGCCATCTGACGATTTTCGGCGAACGGGCTCGCCGATGGCGGCAGCGGCGACCAGAAAATTTCACGAGATGGGGCCTTATTGGATGGCGAAGCGGTTACCCAGCAAGGGGACGGCTCAATTACCGGTATGGCCCGGGGTAGTCATTGGCTCCACGAAATTGAACGAGCGCCGTCAGCCTAAAAGCGACAGAACTTAAGATGCCATCGGCTGTGTAGCGGATGTCGGCACGCCGTAACGCCGGATGCCTGCCGCAAGCTGGAGTAGTTCCGCCGGTCGACGTTGCGCGGCCCGAGCTTCACTTTTCCGCAAGCCTTGCGCTGCTCCTATCGAGGGCTTCGGCAACGCCGCGAGCCCATTCCCGCCAAACATCAAAGCCCTCGCTGGCGTTGCCAGAGACGTCTCGAAGCCGGTCCAAGTGAGCCACGTAGCTGAGGATCAGCTGCGAGGACTGCCAGTTCAGCGCCTCGCGAAGCAGTGCCTCTCGCCGCGCCGTTTCCCCCCGCGGCAGAATAGTTGTCGTATCCCTTTTCCCAGCGGATGACCCGCACCGGAACGACAAGTACAAATGCAGAAATTGAGAAGATCGCCTGAATTCATTGAG
>CAUPEV010000263.1:0-5820 GCA_963510335.1 uncultured Roseateles sp. | reverse complement strand
GGTCAGCAATATCTCGCCGGCACCGTACTCGGCCATCTGGCGCGCCCAGGCCACTGCATCCAGCCCAACGTTTTTGCGGCCGCCATGGCTGTAAATATCCCAACCGGGACCACGCGCAGCCAAGTCATCGCCTTGCCGACGCTTGGCGTCGATCGCGACGACGATGCACTGTGCGCCGTATTTGTCGGACGAATCCCGTATGACTTGCGGGTTAGCGATGGCCGCCGAGTTGAAGGACACCTTGTCGGCGCCGGCATTCAGCAAGCGCCGCACATCGGCGACTTCACGCACGCCGCCACCGACTGTCAGCGGGATAAAGACCTGCGAGGCCACCGCTTCGATGATGTGCAGGATCAGATCGCGCCCGTCGCTGGTCGCGGTGATGTCCAAAAAGGTCAGCTCATCGGCCCCCTGCTCGTTGTAGCGGGCGGCGATCTCTACGGGATCGCCGGCGTCACGCAGTTCGGTGAAGTTGATGCCCTTGACGACCCGACCACCGGTCACGTCAAGGCAGGGAATGATGCGTTTAGCCAGCATGGAACAGGGCCGACTCAGCCGAGGCCGAGTTCGTCAGCGCGCGCTTGGCCCGCCGTGAAATCCAGATCGCCGGTGTAGATCGCCCGGCCGCAGATCACGCCTTCAATGCCCTCTTCTTCCACCGCGCAGAGCGCATCGATATCGGCCATATTGGCCAAGCCGCCCGAGGCGATGACGGGAATAGTCAGCGCCTGCGCCAACTTGACCGTGGCCTCGATATTGATGCCGCTGAGCATGCCGTCACGGCCGATGTCGGTGTAGATCACGCCTTCGATGCCGTAGCCCTCGAACTTGCGCGCCAGGTCGATCACCTCATGGCCGGTCAGCTTGCTCCAGCCATCAGTCGCGACCTTCCCGTCTTTGGCGTCGAGGCCGACGATGATGTGGCCGCCAAAAGCGGTGGCAGCGTCTTGCAAAAAGCCCGGGTTCTTGACCGCAGCGGTGCCGATGATGATGTAGCTTAAGCCCGCGTCCAGATAGCGCTCGATGGTGTCGAGATCGCGGATGCCGCCACCCAGTTGCACCGGGATCTCGCCATTCACTTCGCGCAGGATCGCCTTGATCGCACCTTCGTTGACCGGCTTGCCGGCGAAAGCACCATTCAGATCGACCAGATGCAAACGCCTGGCGCCCGCGGCTATCCAACGCCTGGCCATCGCAGCCGGGTCTTCGCCGAAGGTGGTGGAGTCATTCATATCGCCTTGCTTGAGGCGGACACAGCGACCATCTTTCAGGTCAATAGCGGGGATCAGCAACATGACGTCAGCAGAGCTCTGGGTGAGGGAAAAGCAAAATGAATCAATCAAGGATTCCAAAGAAGGAAGTTCCGGTACAGCGCCAAGCCATGGGCGGAGCTCTTCTCAGGGTGAAATTGTGTGGCAAAAATATTATCTCGGGCGATGGCCGAGGTAAAGCGAGCGCCGTAATCGGTTTCACCGACACTGTGGCGCGCTTCTAACGGCGCGGCATAAAAGCTGTGAACGAAATAGAAGTAGCTGTCATCAGGCACCTCGCCCCAGACCGGATGAGGCTGCGACTGCCGAACCCGATTCCAGCCCATCTGCGGCACTTTATAGCGGCTGCCATCGGCCTGCACTTGCCCTTCCAACTGGAAGCGCTTCACAAGGCCAGGAATCAAACCCAGGCCCGGCGTGTCTTGCTCTTCGCTATGGTCCAAGAGCATTTGCATGCCCACGCAGACGCCCATCAAAGGCTTGTTGGCGGCGGCGTGCAGCACCGCTTCGCGCAGGCCCGAGTCGCGCAGCTCACGCATGCATTCCGCCATCGCGCCCTGGCCCGGCAGCACCACCCGCTCGGCCGCCATGACGTCGTCCGGATTGGCCGTTATGACGACCTCCAGGCCGGTGCCCGCTGCCACATGCAGCACCGCCTGCGAGACCGAGCGCAGATTGCCCATGCCGTAGTCGACGACAGCAACTGTTCTCTTCATGTCAAGCTCCCACAGGGCCGCCCCAAGGGAGCGGGCGCCCCCTCGGGGGGCAGCGAACAAAGTGAGCGTGGGGGCACCATGACTACAAACTGCCTTTGGTCGAGGGGATCACACCCGCTGAACGCGGATCCAGCGTCATCGCCATCCGCAGCGCCCGGCCGAAGGCCTTGAAAATCGTCTCGCACTGATGATGGGCGTTGTGGCCCTTCAAATTGTCGATATGCAGCGACACCAAGGCATGGTTCGAGAAGCCCTGGAAAAACTCGAAAGCCAACTGCGTATCGAAGGCACCAATGGCGCCCGCAGTGAACTTGACGTCCATGGCCAAGCCCGGCCGGCCGGAGAAATCGATCACCACGCGGGACAACGCCTCGTCCAAGGGCACATAGCTGTGGTCGTAACGGGTCAAGCCCTTTTTGTCGCCGACCGCTTGCGCGACGGCCAGGCCCAAGGTGATGCCGACGTCTTCGACCGTGTGATGGCCGTCGATGTGCAAGTCACCCACGGCCTGAATGTCCAGGTCGATCAGGCCATGGCGGGCGATTTGGTCCAGCATATGGTCGAAGAAGCCGATGCCGGTGTTCAGCTTGGCCTCGCCCGTGCCGTCCAGATTGACGCGCACCGTGATCTGCGTTTCCTTGGTGTTGCGGCTGACTTCTGCGATGCGATCGGTGCTCATGTGAGGCTTTCTTTCAATGCGGCCAGCATGGCCTGATTTTCTTCCGCCGTGCCTATGGTGATCCGAAGGCAGTTGGCCAGCAGCGGATGCGCAGCGGATGAATTCTTGATCAAGACGCCACGCGCCTTCATGCCGGCGAAGGTCGCCGCCGCATCCGCGACCCGCGCCAAAATCATATTCCCCTGGCTCGGGAAAGCTTGCACGCCGACCATGGCCTGCAGCGCCTTGAAAACCCGCTCACGCTCGGCCCGCAGCGTGGCCGCTTGGGCGGCGTAAACGTCGGCATGCTCCAGCGCGAACAGGCCGGCTTCGGCATTGAGCACGCTGATATTGAAGGGCGGGCGCAGCTTGTCGATCTCATTGATCAGCGCAGCCTGTCCGATCAAGTAACCAATACGCACACCGGCCAGGCCGAACTTGCTCATGGTGCGCATCACCAGCACCTGCGGGTAACGCGCCAGCAAAGCCATCGAGTCGCTGGCGGCAAAAGGCTGATAGGCCTCGTCCATCACCACCAAGCCAGGGGCAGCCTGAATGATCTGCTCGATCACACCCGCGTCCCAGAGATTACCGGTCGGATTATTGGGATAGGACAGGTAAATCAAAGCCGGCTGATGCTCAGCAATCGCCGCCAGCATGGCCGGGCCATCGAGCTCGAAATCCTCGGCACGCAGCGGCACGCCGACAAAATTCAGGTTTTGATAGCGCGCCGACAGCTCGTACATCACAAAGCTGGGCAGCGGCGACAAGATCTTGGCGCCGGGTTTGCTGACAGCCATGCTGAGCATGCTGATCAGCTCGTCCGAGCCATTGCCCAGCGTGATGGCACAGCCGTCTTTGCCACCAACAGGCATGCCGGCATGCAGCGCCAGCGCGGCGGCCAGATCCTGGGTGCGCTCGGCCGGATAACGGTTGATCGCGACGGCGCCGAGTCGCGCGCCCAGCTGAGCTTGCAGATCGAACGACAGTCGAAACGGGTTCTCCATCACGTCCAGCTTGACCATGCCGGCGCTGGAGGCGACCGGATAAGCCTGCGAGGCACGCACATCGTCGCGGATGCAGGCCAAGGCTTGATGCAAGAAAGGCTCCGTCATGAATTCAATCGCTCCAAGCCAACAAGTTTCGGATTCACCACCGTCACGCTATCGAACACCGCCTCGTGCGCCAAGTCCAGACTCAAGAGCAAGGTGCAGCCCTGCGCCTTGGCGGCGGCCACGATCAAGGCATCGGCATAGGCAAGCGCGAACCGGCTCTCGATCGACCAGGCGCTTTCGACCGTCGCATGGTCAATCGCCCAGGGCTGCCAACGCTGGTAGCGTCTGACCTCGGCGCGCGCATCACCATTGGGCATGGGCGGGCTGATACGCGCCGTAACCGAGGCATAGAAGTCATTCAAAACCTGGGTCGACACCCGCCCGCTGCGGCGCAACCAAAGCTCGCGCAACCAGGCAAATGCTTGATCGCGGGCGGCCGCATCGGCGCCGTCTTCGCTCAGGATCAGTACCGATGTATCGACGAAGACCAGGGCTGTCATTTGGCCAGCTCACTGCGTTGCGGGTAGAGCTTGCCGTCCGACGCCCACGTGCGCTCCCGGTGCAACCAGTCCTGCAGCGCGCGCTCGTACACGTCGTCATGACGCATCTTTTCGGCCAGCATTTCGCCGACCAGACGCGAGACGCTGGTATTGCGCCGTGCGGCCTCCAAGCGGGCCCATTCGGCAACGCTGTCTTCCATGCTGATGGTGACGTTTTTCACAAGGCCGAGTCTACACGGAGTTCGTGCAACACGAAGTTCGTGTCATTCTATTTAACCCTGCCGGCTTCAGTTCTTTCTTCAAATGCCGAAACAAGCAAATAGAGCTTGAGGTGTAGGTTCAAGGCTGGGAGGCCCGATGCTCTTCAACGGCAGCAAGCACCTAGGAGACAGATCTATGGCCCCCAGCTATTCAAAAGCTCACCATGCGCACAGCCGCATGTCCATACAAAAGCGCATCGCCTGCTTGGCCTTCACCGGTTGGTTGGCGGCCGTGTTGATGTTGTGCCAGTCACTATGGAGCTACGCACAACTGCAGCAAAGCGCGCAACGCACCTTTGTAGCCAAGGATGTGGTGGCCGACATCCTGCCGCCGCCCTTGTACCTGATTGAGCTGCGCTTGGCGCTTTCGCAGGCGGTGGAGGGCACGACAAGCGCCGCCCAAGGTCGGGATGATCTGGAACGCTTGAGCACGGAGTACGAGTCCCGCGTCAAGTATTGGCAAAGCAATCCGCCTCATGGCCTGGAAAAAGCTTTGCTCGGCAAACAGCATGAGCAGGCCCTGCAAATGCTGCAGGCAGCACGCAAGCAGGTGATAGAGCCGCTGCTCGCCAACGATGCCGAAGCGGCACGCGCGGGCCTGAAGGCGGTGCACGCGCTCTACCTCAGCCACCGCAGCGGCGTCGACACCACCGTCTTGCAAGGCAATCAGTTCGCGGCCGAGTCGCAGCAATCGTTTGACAGCACCCGCCAGCATGCACAGTGGCAAATGCCGCTGACCGCCCTGCTGCTCAGCGTGCTCTTGTTCGCGAGCTATTTCTGGGTCATGCGCAGCGTGATGGCGCCTTTGCGCGAAGCCATCGCGATGGCCAACGCGGTCAGCGCCGGTGATCTGCGGGCCACCCGTGACTCGGCCGACCGCGCCGATGAAATGGGCCAATTGCACGATGCCATGATCGATATGGTTGGCCATCTGCGCAGCGCCATTCAGCGCGTGCGGGCCGGCAGCAGCCAGATCGCCAGGGCTTCGGCCGAGATCGCCGACGGCAATATGGACTTGTCTACCCGTACCGAGAACCAGGCGGCCACGCTGCAGCAAGCCGGGCACTCGATGCAGGAGATGGTCGCCTCCGCCCAGCAAAGCGCCAGCAATACCCGCGAGGCGGATGAGCTGGCGCGCAGCGCCTCCGGCGTGGCGAGCCGCAGCGGTGACGCGGTGGGCCAGGTGGTGCTGACCATGCAAGGCATTCAGCAGGCCAGCCTGCGCATCTCGGACATCACCGGCGTGATCGACAGCATTGCCTTCCAGACCAATATTCTGGCGCTGAATGCGGCCGTTGAAGCCGCAAGAGCCGGTGAGCAAGGGCGCGGCTTTGCGGTGGTGGCGGCCGAAGTACGGATG
>CAUPEV010000262.1:0-5833 GCA_963510335.1 uncultured Roseateles sp. | reverse complement strand
TTGGCGCTCAGCGCTTCACATTGCGCCTGCCAGATCAGCTGGCTGCGCCCGGCCAGCACTTGCATGGCCGCGCTGTGAGCCGCTTGCAGGCGAGCATCCAGCGTGACGGCCAGATTGCGCGGCAACTCGCCGCCTTGGCGCCAGGCGCGGTCCACCTCGGCCAGGGTGCGTCGAATTTCGCTCTCAGCCGTGTCAGCGCTCAGCGCCGTCAAGCGCGCCAGCAAGGCCTCGTAGCCGGCCACGCTGCTGGCCAGCGCTTCATCGCGCGCATCAAAAGCGGCCGAACGCTGCGCGAAGACAGCATCGGTGGCGGCCTTGAAGCGCGCCCAGAAGTCGTTCTCGCTGCCGCGGGCCAGCGGCAGGCTGCGGGCTTGTTGCTGCCAATGGGCTTGCAAGTCGCGCACGCGCTGTGTCACATCGCGCAGCTGCGGGTTGTCTTGCAGTTCTTGCCGCAAGTGCTCGGCCTGCTGGATCAACTGCTCGCGCTGTGCCTCGGCCGCGCGCCGCGCCTGCTGCAAGGGCGCTTCGAGGCGCTCAAGGCAGGCACGCTGGCGCTGCAGCAGCGCCTCTCGATTGGCCAAGGGCACCGTGTGCTCGACCGGCCCGAGCTGGCGCCATGCGAGCTGGAAAGCAGACAGGGCACGCAGGCATTCCTTCCAATAACTGGCGGCAGCTTCGCCCGCCAAGCCTGCTTCGTGCGCGGCGAAGTTGTCCAGCTGATCCAATAGCAATTCACGGCTGGCGAGATTGGCTTCGCGGGCGATCTTGAGCTCGGCCAGTTGCGCCGCTACCGGTTGGTTGGCGGTCTGCAAGGCCGCATCAAATCGCGGCCAGAGGGCGTGGCCGGCACCGGCGCTCAGGCGGTCCACTTCTTTCCAGCGCTTGCGCAGGTCTTGAATCGCCTCGCGATGCGCTTTCAGATTGAGTTTGGCGGGCTTTGCCAGCGGTGGCGGCGTAGCTGGTGATAGCGGGGCGTGGGCGGCTGTAGTCTCGGCGACTGGTGCTTGTTCGGCCACCGCGTCGGCCTTGGCCTCGACTTCGACCTTGATCTCGGCCTCGACCTCGGCCTCGGCCTCGGCCTTCACGGGCTCAGCCCCTTGAACTTCGACAAGGGCTGTCGCAGCCAAGGTGGCCTGCGCCAGGCTTTCGGCCTCGGCCACCAAGGCATCGAGCGCGCGGGCGCCGCCCCATTGCTCCCAGTCGCGCAGGCGGCTGCGCTCGGCCAACAAGGCCTGATGGCGCTCGCGCAAGCCCTCCTCCAGCGAAGCGGGCTTGACGCCCTGCAGCCCGGCATCGATCTGCTGCAGCAAGGTCTGCATATCGCTGAGCAAGCCGGCCGCTTGCGCCGCTTCGGCTTGTGCCAGCAGGGTTTCAAACTGCTGTGCTTGCGCCGGCGTTGCCTCGCTCAGCTGCGGGGCTTGCTTGCGGGCGGGTTTGGTGCGCGCCGGTGCGGTACTGGCCTCGCTAGCTTGCGCTGAGGTTTCGGCGGGCCGCTGTGCATGGCGCCATTGTTCAAAGCGCTGTGTCAGCAGCTGTGCCAAAGCAATATCGGCCATGGGTGCCAAAGCTTGCCATTGCTGGGTGGGCGACTTGGCGGGTGGCTCGACAGGGGTGGCCTCATCGGTGGCTTCTGTCGCAGGCTCGCTGAGCGGCTTGGTCGCTGCGGCAGACAAACTCGCCAAACAGGCCAGCCGCGCTTCGATCTGCTCACTGCTGAGCAAGGCGCTGGCCAGTTTCGGCAGCAGTTCTTGGCAAGCTGAGGCGCTGGTGTCTGGGCAGCGCGCTTGCAGCGCTTGCAAGGCTTGCATATGCGGGCCAGCACTCAACTCTGCGCCAAGGCCGGTGGCTGCCACTTGTGCTGCGGCGTCCTGCCATTGGGCCAAGGCCAGGCGGGTCTCGCCGGCCCAGCGCAGCAATTGCTGAGCCAACTCGCTGCGCTGACGCAAATTGTGGTTCAGGGCTTCACTCAAGCTGTGGAACTGCGCAATCTGCGCTGGCTCCAGCAGTGCTGGGTCTAGCGCCTGCCAATCGCGGTCCAGCTTGGTCAGCAGGTTGACGGGCAAATCGGTCTCTTCCTGCAAGGCCAGGGCGCTGGCGATCAGGGCTTGAGCGCGTTCGCGCGTTTCGCGCTGAGCGACGGTGGCCTCAAACAGGGTTTTGGCCGCGCGGTGCAAGCGCTTGTCTTGGTTGCGAAACTCACGCTCGGCTTGCTTCAAAGCAGTTTCGCCTGTCAGCGCGTTGACGGCGGCCAGCTTGATGTCCAAGACCGGGGCGGCCAAGGCAAGTGCCAGCAAAGCCACGTCATCGCCCAGTGCGGCTTGCAGGCGCGGCGCCCACTCGGCCTGTGCGGTGGCCAATTGTTGAGCCTTCTCGCTGGCTTTTTGCGCAGCCTTCTGGCTTGCTTCTAGAGCGGTCTTTTGGGCCGCTTTTTGGGCCGCCTGCGGGGAGGCTTGCTCGGTGGCTTTGCGTGAGGCCGTGGTGGCCTTGGCCGGGGCGGCAGTGCGCCCAAATTTCTTGAAGATCCAGCTCAGCATGTGGTCGCGGCGCAAGTCGCCGGTCAGTTTGTGGGTTTGTCATCGGGCACGCATCCTGCGCGCCGCCGCCCGGAGTGTAGGCGGGCGGGCGTTTGCTGCCGCTGGAGCGTGTCGCCGACCCCTTGGGGCTGCTGCTGTTCAGCCGAACAACTCACCCTGCACAGACGCAGGTACGGCAGCATGCGCCTCGCGGGAGGATTTGCGCCCCTGGCCCGTGCTCGGCAGGCCGCTTTTGCGTGAGCCGTGGCGGGCCTGCACTTGGTTCGCTTGCTCGCGGGCGGGCTCGGTCTGGCGCAGGCCGTACATGCGGTCTTTGGCGGCTTTCATCGCTGCTTTGGCGTCGACGATGGGTGCGGGGTAGTCCACGCCGATGACGCAAGCGGCTTGGCGCTGCACGGCCTTGTCCATGGTCCATGGCTCGGCCAAGTAAGGCAGCGGCACGCGCGAGAGCTCAGGCAGCCAGCGGCGGATGAAGACACCTTGCGGGTCTTGGTCAAGCGCTTGTTTGGTGGGGGAGTAGATGCGCAAGGTGTTGATGCCGGTGGTGCCGCTTTGCATTTGCATCTGGGGCCAGTGGATGCCGGGCTCGAAGTCCAGAAACTGCCGCGCCAAAAAGAGGCCGGTGGGCCGCCAATGCAGCCATAGCTGGTAGCTGGCAAAGCTGACCATCATCGCCCGCATGCGGAAGTTTAGCCAGCCGGTGGCGCGCAGCGAGCGCATGCAAGCGTCCACCATGGGAAAGCCGGTGCGGCCCTGGCACCAGGCTTCAAAGTGGGCGTCGTTGAAATCGTGCTCGCGCAGGCCATCGCAGACACGGGCGAAGTTTTGGAACTCGATCGCAGGTTCGTCTTCGAGCTTTTGCATGAAGTGGCAATGCCAGCGCAAGCGCCCGGCAAAGCCGCGCAGCGCGTAGGCCAGAGCCGGGTCTGGTGCACTGCGAATCGCCTGCTCGGTGGCTTGGTGTGCGCTGCGCATCGAAAGCGTGCCAAAGGCCAGGTGCGGGCTCAGGCGGCTGCAGGTGTCTTGCGCACTCAAGGGGCTAGACAGAGCCTTGCGATAGCCATAGCCGCGATGCTGCAAAAAGGTGTTCAGCAACTCGTGCGCCACTTGCTCGCCCGCCGTTTGCAGGGTCTTGCCGTGCGGTGCCAACTCCACGTTGGTTAGCTTGGCCAGGTCGGTCAGACTAGGCAGCTCGGGCTGGGCCAGCGGTGCAGCGGCCTTGAAGCCTCGGTCCAGCCGCAGCAAGGGCGCGTCCATGCGCGCTTGCCAGCGCTGCGCCCAGCCTGCGCGGCTTCGCAAGCGGCGCACCACGCCGGTCTGGGTGAATTCTTGCCAGGGCAGGTCTGCGGCTCGGCACCAGGCCGCTACGCCCAAGTCGCGCTGGTAAGACCAGCCGCTACCGGTTTCTTCATGGCTGAGCAACTGCGTGAAGGCAAACTCATGGTGCAGCTGCGCGAGCACCGGCACGGCCGAGCCCACCCGCAGCAGCAGTGGCAGGCCGCGCTCGGCCAAGGCTGCCCGCAGCTCCGCCAAACAAGCCAAGCAGAAATCCACATGGCTGGCATCGCATTCGGGGCTTTGCAGCCACTCGGGCTCGATGATGAAGACGGCCAGCGCGTCATCGCAAGCGAGTGCGGCCACCAGCGCCGCGTGGTCTTGTACCCGCAGATCGCGTTTGAACCAGACCAGAGCGCGCTGCGCTGTCAAGGCGTTAGGAATCACTGCTGACGGGTGTGCGCTGCACGGTGGCGCAGCAGCTGGCCGCCGCTGCGCGCCGCGTGCTTGGTGCGCCGGCCCGCCACGCGCTTGCGCCACATTCGGAATGACGCAGGCAGCATGCGCCGGCGCATCAAGTCAATCACAGCCGACTCGTTCAGGCCAAATTGGGCCTCAATGGCGTCGAAGGCTGTGCGGTCCTCCCAGGCCATCTCGATGATGCGAGACACATCACCTTCGGCGAGCGGCAGAAGTTCTAGGGCGGTCTTGGTCATGGCTTGGCTGGGTGCTCGCTGTTGTGGTTCCGGCCGGCATATTCGCTGTTCCGCCTGCTCCTGGCAGAACGGTGGGCTATTGCCCGTAGGCTCAGCAAGCTCAATGCATGCGCAGCTAGGCTAGGAGGATGGCCGCGAGTAGGTGGTTTGATTCACTGTAAACTTATACAGTGACTTTACCTCTATCCGAAGCGCAAACGCCTAAGCGCCAGCATCTGACCCGCCTGATGAAATTCTGGTCGGCGGGCGCTTGTTGGCCTTGCCGCGACGGGGTGGAGCTTGATCTGGTTGCGGCCGGCTGGGTGACATTGACGTCTACGCCCGCATCTGCTGAGACGGGGCATGGTGGCCATGAGACCTTGCGCTTGACCGAGCTGGGCGTGCATTGCTTGGCCGAAGCCCGGCGGCGCAACCGGCGTGACTTGAGTGCGCATGACGCCTTGGCGGCTCGGATGTCGCGCGAGTTGCTGCTGGGTGGGCGGGTGGTCTGGCGCGAGTTGTCATTGCGGGCGCAGGCGCTTGGACAATTGCAAGGGCAGGGTGGAGCGGACACTGAAGCTGACACCGAAGCCGGCGCTGAAGTTCAGGCTGAAGCCGACGCCGATGCAGAGTTCTTGCTGGCGCCTCAGACCACGGCTGCCGCAGTGGCCAAGCCCTTATGGCGAGTGGCCCGGCCGGATGTGTTTTCGGTTCGCAACACCTCGGTTGAGGACTATCTGCATCCGGTCGTACATGAGATCAAGGTCAGCCGGGCTGATTTGCTGTCTGACCTGCGCCATGCGGCCAAGCGCGAGTCCTACCAGTGGCTGTGCAGCGAGTGCTATTACGTGTTCCCGGCCGGCGTGGCCGAGGCGGCGGAGATCCCCGAGGCCTTCGGTGTCTGGGTGCTGCATGGCAATGTCGAAGAGGGCCGTTTGGAGCTGCTGCGGCCGGCGCGCCACAAGCCTTGCAAACTGCCCTTCTCCGTCTGGCTGGCGCTGGCCAAGGCGACGCCAATACGGCTGGATGAAGAGCCGGCGCAGGGGCATTTGGCGGCGCCGGACTTGGGCAAAAGCGAGGACGAGGCGAATTGAAGCCCTACACGGTGGCGGTGCGGGCGCTGTGCGAGTTCACGGCCAAGCAGGGTGATCTTGACCTGCGTTTCACGCCGGCACCGACGGGCCAAGAGGGGATCGCGGGGCATGCTCTGGTGGCGGCGCGGCGCCCGGTGCATTACCAGGCCGAGCTGGCCTTGAGTGGGGAATTTCAGGGCTTGCTCGTGCGCGGGCGTGCCGATGGTTTTGATGCTCAACTGGGTCGACTTGAGGA
>CAUPEV010000261.1:0-6007 GCA_963510335.1 uncultured Roseateles sp. | reverse complement strand
CCAGCCTCAATATCAATTTCTTGCGCAAACCCGCTGCCGACAAGGACATCATTGGTGTTTGCCGGATGAAGAAAGTCGGCCGCACGCTGGCGGTCGGTGAGGTTGATTTGTTCTCCGAAGGCGAGCCCGAGCCGGTCGCGCATGCAGTGGGGACTTATGCGATTCCGCAGCGCTGAGCTGGGGTGTGCAAAGCTGCGTTGAAAGGGCCCGTCAGCGGCCCGTCCTCTACAAAAACTCTTGTCTGATATCGACCGAAGACTCGGCCCCGACTTTGGCGTAGTGCTCATCCAGCCAGGCGCAAGCTTGTTGCCGTCCGGCGTCGCGCAATTCAGTCAGATAGGGCCAAGCTGTGTCTATCTTGCTTTCTACCGCTTGAGCGGCCATCAGCTCGTCGCAGCGTATCGAATGGATGCGCATGCGGCGGGCGTCCTCGGGCTGCAGCTTGCCGCGGTCGATTAGGCTGGTGACGAAGGCGATCGCGCGCATCTCGCGCATCAGCGAGGAGTTGAAGCTGATCTCGTTCACCCGGTTGGCGATTTCGGCCGAGCTGCGCGGCACGCCGCGGCGCAGGATCGGGTTGACATGGACAATCAAGACATCGGCCGCCACGCTCTCATAGATGAGCGGGAAGATCGCCGGATTGCCCATATAGCCGCCGTCCCAAAAATGCTCGCCTCCAATCTCCACGGCCTGGAACAGAGTCGGCAAGCACGCACTGGCTAGCACCGCGTCTAAGCTGATCTCGGCGCCGCTGAAGACGCGGATCTTGCCGGTCTCGACATTGGTGGCGCTCAGGAATAGCTTGACGGGAGAGCTCTGCTGCAAGGCCTCGAAGTCGACTTGGGCCTGCACACTTTGCCGCAATGGATTCAGGTTCAGCGGGTTGAGCTGATAGGGCGAAAACATCTGCAACATTGCTGTGGCCCACAGATGCGGCGGCGACCATTCCATTTGCGCAGATTGCTGCACGCCTCGCATAAAAGCGTCCAGCCAAGGCGGCTGCAAGGGGTTCAAGCGGCCTGCGTTGGCGACCGCGCGCCACAAGTCGGTCAAGGCTTGGCGGGCGCCGTCTGCGGGGTTCTTGCCGCCTTTGCGTAGACCGTCCGCCAAGGCCACCGCATTCAAGCTACCGGCGCTGGTGGCACTGATGGCCTCCAGTTGCAGGCGGCCGTCTTCCAGCAGGGCATCCAGAACGCCCCAAGTGAAGGCACCATGTGAGCCACCTCCCTGCAGCGCAAGATTGATGGCTTTGTTGGAATTGTTGCTCGGAACAGACTTGCGACTTGTGGCCATAGATGACGCTCCAAGGGCCTGCGGCCAAGCCCTGTATGGCAAGTATGCCTTCAGCGCGCTAGCTTGGGCGATGTCTATGCGCTGTAGCGTTACGTCCGCGCGTGAGTGCGGCCTGAGTATGCACCGTTGATCGCTAAGATAAGCTTGTTGACCTTCCTCGAAGCCATGACTGACAGATCCAGCGATATGCCTGAACTTGCCGCCCCGGCTGCAAAATATGACCCGCGTGCTTGGGTCACACCGGACGATCTGAACGTGGCGCCTAGCTTGCTGGGCCTGCCTTTGGCGACGCCGCGTCAGCGCTTGTTCGCCATGGCCGCCGATATGGTTTTGCTGGCCGTTGCCAATCAGCTCGGGAATTTCTGGCTGCTCATGGCCGCTGGCTTGGCGCTCTGGCTGTGGTTGCGTCAGCACAGGCCCGAGGTGTTCGGTCAATCTCGTTGGTTTGGCCGCAGATCAGCGCAGCGGCCCCGTCCTTGGGCCTGGGTGTTGGTGGCGGTGTTTTTTGCGGCGGGCTTGATGCAGGCTTGGCATGGGCAAGGTCAAACCGACGACAGCGCTGACGAGGCTGCGGCCGTGGCCGAGCTGGCTGCTTCTGGCGCTTTGCCCAGCGCTGCCTCAGAAGTTGCTGCAGAAGCCAGTGCAGAAGGTGTCGCGGAAGTTGTCGCAGAAGAAACCAAGCCAATAACAAAAGACAAAAGCCAAGCCAAGTCAGAGGCGCATGACCGCGTACTGGCCCGCCGCATCGAGCGCCTGGAGGCGCAGCTTGAGCGCGCAAGAGCGCCGGTTTTCTATGCGCTACGCGACGAGTTCAATTACTGGGTCGACAAGATCGGGCTGAGCTACTTTTGGGCAGCGGTCTATTTCACCCTGCTGCCGATTGTCTGGACGGGTCAGACCCCAGGCAAGCGCATCATAGGTTTGCAGGTGATTGAGCTGACGGGCAAGCGTCTGACGCCTTTGATTCTGTTCAAACGCTTCGGCGGCTATGCGGCAGGCCTTGCTACCGGCGGCGCCGGCTATGTGCAACTGATTTGGGACAGCAACCGGCAGGCGATTCAGGACAAGACCGCCCATACGGTGGTGATCAATGCGCGCAGCTCGGCGCGCTTGAACGAGCTGTTAGCGGGAACACAGTCGTGAGTGGCAATGGCTTGCGCATAGGCGCGCTCAGCCAGCTGACCGGTGCCTCGCCAAAAGCATTGCGCCTGTATGAGGAGTTGGGACTTTTGCCCACACCGCGCCGCAATGGCGCCTACCGCATCTATGAGCAGGACCATGTGGATGCGGTGATGTTGATTCGGCAGGCGCAGAGCTTGGGTTTCAAGCTGAAGGATCTGCAGTCACTGGCGACCCAGGGGCCGCTGGTGGAGGCGGTCAGCTTGAGTCTGGCCTTGCGAGCGGTGCAAGCCAAGCGCCAGGAGTTGGCACAACAAATTGCTGATTTGCAGGCACAGGCACTGCGCTTGCAGCAGTTTGAAAGCACTTTGGCCGGCGCGCATGAATTGGCCTGCGCCTGCCCGCAATTGCAGGCCAGCCGTACTGCGCTGAAAAAATAGCGCTTGACTCTGTCCCATGGGGCAGACCGCATCATCCGGGCTGTTTGAACAGTGAGTCCCGATATGCAAGCGAAGAAAATTCTCATCATCAATGGCAACCCTAAGCCGGCCAGTCTCAGCCAAGCGCTCGCCGAGCGCTATGCGCAGGCCGCCGAGCAAGCCGGTCACAGCGTGCAGGTCATTGGCCTGCGCGACTTGCAGTTCGCGCTTGCACTGGAGCAAGGCTACGAGGCTAAGCAGGCCCTGGAGCCTGATTTGCTGCGTCTGCAGCAAGCGATTGCGGCGGCCGAGCATCTGGTCTGGGCCTACCCGGTCTGGTGGGGCTCGGTGCCGGCGCTGCTGAAGGGGGCGCTGGACCGTATCTTGCTGCCCGGCTTTGCTTTCAAGTATCACGCCGGCAAGGCGATTCCCGAGAAGCTCCTGAAGGGCCGCACGGCTCGGCTCTTGGTTTGCATGGATACACCGCCTTGGTATTTCCGGTGGTTTCAAGGCGCACCGGCGCACCGCATGATGCGACATGCGGTGCTGGAGTTTTGCGGCATCAAGCCGGTGCGCATCAGCGAGTTCGGGCCTGTCATGCAGAGCTCGCAAACGCAGCGCGAACGCTGGCTGGACCAGGCTGCCGGGCTGGGCAAGATGGCGGCTTGAGTCCTGATCAATCCAAATCACCCATGCCGCTGATGCGAAAGCGGTTCTTGCCCTCATGTTTGGCGTGGTACATGGCTTGATCGGCCTGCTGCAGCAATTGGGTGGCATCCAAGTCAGCCGCTTGAGGATAGTAGGCCACGCCCAAACTGGCAGAAATGCGCAGGCGCAAGCCGCCGCAGGCGACCGGCTCAGCCGCCGCGTCCAAGATGCGCTCCAACAGGGGTTCGCAGTCGCTGGGGTTTTGGAGATCCACCAGCAAGATGATGAATTCGTCTCCGCCCAAGCGAGCCAGCGTATCGCCCGCCCTGAGCGCCAACTTGATGTTCTTCGCGATGCCAATCAGCAGTGCATCGCCAATGGCATGGCCATGCTGATCATTGACGGATTTGAAACCATCCAGGTCGAGGTAGACCAAGGCCAGCATGTCTTTGCGTCTTTTGCATTGCAGCATCGCATGTTGAAGCCGGTCATTCAGCAAGAGCCGATTGGGCAAGCCCGTCAAGGCATCGTGGTAGGCAATGGTCTCCAGTTGCGCCTCATGTTCCTTGAGGGTGGTGATGTCAGAGAACAGCGAGAGGTATTGCTTGATTTGGCCTTCGTTGTCGCGCACGGCGCTGATGGTTTGCATCTCGGCATAGATTTCGCCGCTTTTGCGGCGGTTCCAAATCTCACCGCTCCAAGCACCTTGGCTCAGCAATCCGCCCCAAAACTCGGCAAAAAAGGCTTTGTCGTGCCGGCCTGAACTGAGCAAGCGCGGGTTGCGCCCCAAGACTTCGTCCCGGCTGAAGCCGGTGATCTGGGTAAAGGTTTCGTTGACATCGAGAATGGCGCCGTTCGGGTCGGTGATCATGATGCCTTCGCGGGCATGGGTGAAGACGCTGGCGGCCAGTTGAAGCTCTGCCTCGGCTTGTTTGCGCACGGAGACTTCGCGCCGCAACTCGCTGACCAAGTCAAGCGCCATGGCATCGAAGTGGCGTGACAAATCCCCGAGCTCATCACGCGCTTTGATGGCGCTGCGCTGCGTCAAGTCGCCTTGGGAAATGGCGTCTACGGTTCGCCCAAGATGTTTCAAGGGCCGGAGAACCCGCTGGTTCAGCAAGACGGCCAAGCCAAGCAACATCAACAGCATCAGAACCGGGATGGCAATCGCCAAGCGGCGCGTGCTTTGTTCAAGTTGGCGCCTGCGCAGGTCCGTTTCGCGGCCGCTGCGTTGCACGGAGTCGGTCAGAACCTGTGAGTTCAACAGCAACTGACTCAGCAACAAGCTGCTTCGCCGATGCTGCAAATCCAGCTCCGCATCCGGCATCAATACGGCGCTTGCGGGGGCGCTGGTCTCTAGCAATTGCCCGAAGATGTGATCCAACTGCGCTGCGCTATCGAGCGACTCTGACGATGCGGCATGGCCGGTTTGCAGACCGCGCATGAACTGGGTATGCAGCGCGCGCCACTGTTGCGCCGTGCGGGGTTCGCCGTGCAGTGCATATTCATGCGCCAAGGCCAAGAGGGTAGCCACTTGCTGGTAGCTCTGCCTGGCTTGCTGCTCTATTTGGGCCAGCTTGGCGCTCTCGGCTGCCAAGCCGCCGATGCCTAGGCCCAAGCCCAGCGTCAGCAGCATGGCGCCGGACATGAACGTGATGAGCAGGCTGCGGATGCGCATAGGCTATTCAATCACGCCCACACTGGCGGCTAAGACCTTGCGCAGTGGCTTGGTGTAGATCCACTCCAGATAGTTGGGAGTGGCTTCACCCTTGATGGCGTCCTTGATAAAGCCGCCTTGGCGTGCCCAGCGTGCCTCGGCTTCCATGCTGGCCAGCAGCCATTGATCGAGCCCGAGGCGGTAGGTGTAGCTGGGCCAGATCCAGTCGATAAAAGCCTGGTCGAGCTTGAGCCGCTCGCGCAGCAAGGCTTGCGCGTGCGCCGGCTGCTGCGCGATAAAGACCTGAGCACGCTCCAGCGCCTGCATGACCTTTTGCAACTCTGCGTCGCGTTGGCCGAGTAGTGCTTTGGCCGCGACCAGATTGAAACTCAGCCGGTAGCTGCCGGAAGTGGGCAGTACTTCACTGCCAGGCACCGACTGCAAAAGCTTAAAGGGCAGGGGCTCCCAAATCGCCACCGCGTCAATCTCTGCGCTCTTCAACAAGTCGGCCATGGCCTCCGGTTGCAAGCTCATGATTTGCGCCGTCTTGGGGTCAACGCCGCTGGCCAGCAAGGTGGTGTCCAGCATGTAGTGACTGGCTGTCCCCAAGACCGTGCCGATTCGCTTGCCTTTGAGGTCCTTGACCTGCTTGATGCCGGTGTTAGGGCGCAGCACCAGCTTGCTGTCATTGTTGCTGCTGACAAAGCTGGCCAGCAGGGCAAATTGTTGTGACTTGAAGCTGCTGAACATCACTACAGCCTCCGAGGCGGTGGCCAAATCGGCCTTGCCCTCGAGCAGCAACTGCATCGCTCGGTGCCCGCCGACCACTTCCTGCAAAGTCATGTGCAGTCCCGCTTCGCGGAAATAACCT
>CAUPEV010000260.1:0-6032 GCA_963510335.1 uncultured Roseateles sp. | reverse complement strand
CGCGGCATTTCGGCCGGCGTGCCGCTCAAAGCCTGGTCTCTGTAGGCAAAGCGTGCATCGCGGAACTCCTTGGGCAGCAAGGCCGCCGCCGAGTCCAAGCTGCGCAGCTTGAAGTAAAGCTTCCAGTCGGCCAGCGGCAGTTCGGTATAAAGCTTGGCCGTCGCGGTGGCCGTGCTGGGCTGGCTCACAGACAGCCTCGTTTGCCCCTCCAAACCAGCCGCTTGCATAAAGGCCGCCCAATCGAAGCCGGGCGCCAGCGCCTGCAACTCGGCCACGCTCATCGGGTTGTAGCGCTTGGACGGATTGCGGTTTTGCACGCGGTCCCAATGCGCTTGCGCCAGCGCCTGCTCGACGCCGAAGACGCGTTGCGCCGCGGCCAGTGGCTCGGGCTCGCCGCTCAGGCGGGCCAGCGTTGTCAGGTATTGCTCATAGGCGGCAAAGGCCTTGGCCAGACGGACATCTTGCTTGTTCAGGTAGTAATCGCGGTCCGGCAGACCCAAGCCGCCTTGGGCAGCAGACACGCGGTTGATGGTCGGCTCTTTGTAGTCGGCCGACACATTCAAGTTGATCGGCAAGGAGATCTGCCCCTGCATGGAGCCTTGCCACTGCGCCAGCTGTTTCAGGTCCTTGACCGCATCCAGGCGTGCCAGGAGCGGCTGGAGCGGCTTGAGGCCGGCGCGGTCGATCGAGTCAGTATCCAGATAGCTGGCGTAGGTATCGGCGATCTTTTGCTCCAGGCTGCCGATCACGGGCTTGCGCGCCAAGGGTTTGGCCACCTGCTCTTCGACGATGGCGCGCACGCGCTCGTCCGACAAATCACGCAGCTGGATGAAGCTGCCCACCCGCGCCTTGTCGGCAGGCAGCTCGTAAGTCGTCAACCAGTGGCCGTTCACAGCGCGGAACAAATCATCTTGCGGGCGCACGGCGGCATCAAAGGCCGTGGCGTCTAAGCCAGAGTTCATCGGCGCTGACGTGGCCGCATAAGCCACCGGGCTGAGCAAGGCCGCTTGCAGCAGCAAATAAGGCAAGAGTCGAAGTTTCGGGTCCAATGATTTCATAGGGTGCAAAGCAAGCAAAGGCTGACATGAATAGGGACAGCCCAAGGCTAGCCGCACAAAGCCAGGGCTCCTATAGTTTATGAGCAGGGTTTTCCCAGGGAGCTGCCACCAAATTTCTGCATCTATGCTGCAGACCACTTTTCTCCTCCCACCTTGCCTTGAAACACGCTGACCGCCTTGTCCGTTTCGCCAATGTTTCGACCACGCTGGCCCTGCTGAGCACCGACGCGTTGACCCGGCTGGCGGACGCAGCCGAGCAACTTGGGTCAGGCATCGGGGGCAGCACCCTGACGCTAGAAATCGACGGCATCAAGGTGTTCGCCAAGCGTGTGCGCTTGACCGACCTGGAGCGCCGCCCCGAACACCTGCTGTCGACGGCCAATATCTTCCAGCTGCCGCCGCATTACCAGCGCAATATCGGCTCCGCCGGCTTCGGTGTGTGGCGCGAGTTGGCTGCGCATGCGATGGCCAATAGCTGGGTGCTGACGCAGCAATTGGACTGCTTCCCGCTGATGTACCACTGGCGGGTCCTGGACGGCGCCGCCGCGCCCAAGGCCATGCCGCCGCCGGCAGACTGGACCGACATCAAGCGCATGACTGCTTTTTGGGGCGACTCGCTGGCCGTCGAGCAGCGTCTGAGGGCCTTGGCCGATGCGTCGGCCAGTGTCTTGATCGTGATGGAGATGCTGCCTTGGACGCTGTCCGACTGGCTGAACGAACAAGTCAGTGCAGGGCCAGCCGCCATGACCTCGGCCTGCGAAATGGTCGAGCGTTGCTTGGCTGCGGACATTGCCAAGATCAATGCGCTCGGGCTTCTGCATGGTGACTTGCACCACGGCAATATGCTGACCGACGGGCAGCAGCTCTATTACGCCGACCTGGGCCTGGCCAGCTCCGCGCGCTTTACGCTCGCAAGCGAGGAGCGCCACTATCTGAGTCACAACGCGAGCTTGGACATTGCCTATATGCGCTCCAGGTGGACCAACTGGCTACTCAAAGCCTGGGCGCCATCGCTGGCCGAGCCTGCGGCACGCATGGTGCAAATCAAACAGATAGCGCAGGGGCAAACTGTGCAGGCGGCCTTGCCTGGCTTACCCTCCAGCGTTGCCCTCATGATTGAGCGTTATGCCCCTATCGCCACGCTCGTCAATGAGTTCTACTGCGAGCTGAAGGAACACAGCAGAGCCAGCGTCTATCCACGCCAAGCCATGGAAGCCGAGCTGGAACGAAGCAAGTTCCCTCCAAGCCAAGAGTTCGAAAGGACAGGACATGAAAACCAGGACCGACAAATGCTGACCCCGCAGCTCAATGAGCATCAACTTCAAGCACCGAGATGAGCATGCGAATGAAATTGCCTGCCGGTCTGGCCCTGGCTTCGCTGGTCGGCGCCGCTGGCTGCATGGCCGATCCGGCTGCGCCGGCGAAGATAGAAATCGGCGCGAGCTTCAGCCTTCGGGCCGGTGCCTCCGCGCAAACTCGCGACGGACTGCTGCAAATCGGCTTCGAGCGCGTGAGCGCAGACTCGCGCTGCCCCAAGGGCGAGCAATGCATATGGGCAGGCGACGCGACGGTACGAGTCTGGCTGAAACACGCCGGCGGCCCCATCGAGATAGGCGAATTGCATGCCGCTGAGGGTGAGCAGCAAAGGCTGCACAGCAGGGGTCACGAACTGCGTTTGCTGCGCCTTGCCCCCTACCCGATTGCCGGCAAGACCATCGCCTCAGGCGACTATGAAGCGACGCTGACACTGAAGCCAAGCGCTGAAGCTGACTCCGTGCGCTGAGCCTTTTGGCATTCCCACTTCACACTTCACACTTCACACTTCACACTTCGCCCGTCGAACTGGGTACTGTGCAGCCTGCGCAAGTCTGCCAGCACTTGGCCTCATGCCCTTTTGAGCTCTGGCTCACGACGCAAAAGCACGCAATCTGCGCCAACCGCCGAGGCTACGCCCGCGCCGCTATCGAGGCTTTCCCTTAGATCGTTTCCCCGCTCATGACTTTCCCTTGTCTGGGGCTTTCACCCCTAGAAATGGGGGTGTCAACGCGCCGGAGCGTGGGAACATTGAGCCACGCGAATCCAAGCACATTCGCCCCTCTTCAACTCTTTCAAGGTAATCAAAATGCTGCCTGTCCACCGTTTCATGTCGGCCGCCGCCCTCGCTTTGGTGTCCGCATCGTCTTTTGCTTCGACCTCGATTTACACGAGCTCGTCGTCTTTTCTGAGCCATGTCGCCGCGGGCGCCTACGCAGAAAATTTCGATGACCTGACCGAGCTGCCTTTGGGGCCAATTGACTTCAGTGGCGCGGGTTTCACCTACAGCGTTGCCGCACCCTCCGACCTATTTGCTGTCAATGGGATCCTCGGTACCAACCAATTCAACGAGGCACTGACCATCACCTTCACCAGTGGCAACGTGACCGCAGTTGGCGGCAACTTCTACGCCACCGACAGCCAGGATGCCTTCCAAGCCGTGTCGCTGACATTGACGCTGAGCGATGGCACGACCACCAGCTTTACGCCGAGCTCGGTGCTGGACAGCTACCGGGGCTTCAGCTCGGATCTGACCATCACCTCGCTGGTCGTGAGTGGGCCTGGCGCCAATTTGTTCGGCGGCATCGACAACCTGACCGTCGGCGTCGCAGCGGTGCCCGAGCCGAGCAGCTGGGCGCTGATGGGCCTGGGGCTGGTAGGTCTGCTCGCGGCTCGTCGGCGCGCCCATTGATTCATTGACCGGTTCTTTGGTGGGGCAAGCGGCCAGTGCCGCCTCTCCTCCTCAAACTCTTCGTTGTTTTTTGCGGTCGCTAAACCGCACAAGGAAATGATTATGTCTAGAAGCACATTGAAGTTGTCGGTAATTGCCATGTCCGTGGGCCTCGCCTTGGCGGCGCAGGCTCAAGCGCAAGGTTCCTTGAAGGGCCAAAGCGATGCCGTCGCTCGCCTCTCTGCTCAAGTGGGCAGCCAAGTCGAGGTCTCCAGGCACGCCGCCACCGGCGCAGCAAGTTTTGTTCGTGTCGCACCCGGCGGCAAGCTCAGTGCACAGGCCGCCAATCGCGCCACCACTGACCATGCCAAGCAAGCCAGCTCGGTCCAATTCCTGAATGAATATGCCGGTCTGTTCGGCATCAGCAATGCCGCCACCGAACTCAGTGAAGCACGCGTCGACTCGGATCGCCTGGGCGGCACGCGCCTCACGCACAAGCAGGTCTATCAAGGCTTGCCGGTTTTCGGCGCCGAGTTGAAGTCGCACTTTGATGCCTCCGGCAATTTGATCGTCGTCAACGGCACCTTCATTCCCGGCATCAATGTCAGCGCCACTCCGACGCGCACGGCCGATCAAGCGAGCAAGATTGCCATTGGACTGGTCAGCGCCGAAGTCGGCCGCGCAACCAAGCTCACCGCAAGCCAGCCAAAGCTGATGATTTACCGTGAAGGTCTGGCCAAAGGCGTCGAAGGCGCCAACCATCTGGCTTGGGCGGTCGAAGTCGGCAACCGTGCCAATGTGCGCGAGTTCGTCTACATCGACGCCCACACGGGCAAGCTGATCGACAAAATCACCGGCATCCATGAAGGCATGAACCGCCGCGCCTTCGACGGCCAAGGCAAGCTGCCGCCGGTGCCCAACTATCCAAACACGCCGTTCTGGGTGGAAGGCCAAGCTTTTCCGACCGGCACCACCGAAGCCGACAATATGATCTCGGCTTCCAAAGACATCTACGATCTGTTCAAGAATGCCTTTGGCCGCGATGCTTTTGACGGCAAGGGCGCCACCATGGACTCGATCTTCAATCGAGGCGATGCCTGCCCGAATGCCTCTTGGAACGGCACTTACATCTCGTTCTGCCCAGGCACCACCACCGATGATGTGACCGCCCACGAATGGGGGCACGCTTACACCGAGTACACGCATGGCCTGATCTACCAATGGCAGTCGGGCGCGTTGAACGAGGCCTACTCAGACATCTGGGGCGAAACGGTAGACCGCATCAACGGCCGCGGCGGTGATACGCCAGACGCCGCGCGTTCGAACGGGGCCTGCACGGTCTCCACCAAAGTGGCCCAGGTCTCCATCACTGCGCCGGCCGCGATTGCAGGAGTCAAGACCACCGGCACGGTGACCTTCGGCCCGCAAATCTTCAATTTTGGCGGCAACGTGGTCGGCTACGAGATCGGCAGCGGCGCCGCCGCCTGCACGGCCTCAAGCACGCCAAGTCTTGCCGGCAAGATCGCCTTCATCGACCGCGGCACCTGCGCTGCCACCATCAAGGTCAAGAACGCCCAATTGAACGGCGCGATTGGCGTGATCATTGGCAACAACACCGGCGCGACCGCTGCGCCCAATTTCTCTGGAGCTGATGCCAGCATCACCATCCCCACATTGACGGTGTCGCAAAACGACGGTTCCGCGATCAAGGCTCAGCTGGGCTCAACAGTCACCGCCTCCTTGGCACGCGGCCCTGGCGCCGACAATTCCGTGCGCTGGCTGGTGGGCGAGGATTCAACAGCCTTTGGCGGTGCGATTCGCGATATGTACAACCCCACTTGCCTGGGCAATCCAGGCAAGGTCAGCGACGCACAGTACGTGTGCTCCACCGCTGACTCCGGCGGCGTACACAGCAACTCAGGCGTGCCCAACCATGGCTATGCGCTGCTGGTCGACGGCGGCACTTACAACGGTCAGACGATTTCCTCGATTGGTTTGACCAAGGCGGCGCATATCTACTTCCGCGCTCAAAGCGTCTACCAAGGTCCAGCCAGCGGCTTCGCTGAACACGCCGATGCCTTGCAGCAGTCCTGCTCAGACCTCACCGGCGTGAACCTGGCAAGCCTGACGAACGGCGCGCCCTCGGGCGAGTTGATCAATGCAAGCGACTGCTCGCAGGTCGCCAAAATGGCCACCGCCGTCGAGTTGCGCACACCGCCTACACAGTGCAACTTCACGCCCATGTTGGCCAAGACACCGCCGGCTCTGTG
>CAUPEV010000259.1:0-6044 GCA_963510335.1 uncultured Roseateles sp. | reverse complement strand
TACAAGGGCGCGGTGGACGCCAATGTCGCCGCCGGCGAGGACCCGGACGCCGGGATCACCATGGGATTGTACAGCTACCCCATCCTGATGGCGGCCGATATCTTGATGTTCAACGCGCACCGCGTGCCGGTCGGCCGTGATCAGGTGCAACACATCGAAATGGCCCGCGATGTGGCGCAGCGCTTCAACCATCTGTTTGGCCAAGGCAAGGAGTTCTTTGTTTTACCCGAAGCCAATGTCGAGGAGGACGTGGCGCTGCTGCCGGGCCTGGACGGCCGCAAGATGAGCAAGAGCTACGACAACAGCATCCCGCTGTTCGAGGGTGGTGCCAAGGGGCTTCAGACCGCGATTGCGCGCATCGTCACTGACTCCAAGCTGCCCGGCGAGGCCAAAGAGCCCGAGGGCCAGACCTTGGTCACCATTTACGACGCCTTCGCCAATGCCGCGCAGCGCCAGCAGTTCCGCGCCGACCTGCGTGCCGGGCTGGCCTGGGGCGAGGCCAAGCAGCAGCTGTTTGAGCTGATCGACGCCGAAATCGCGCCGCTGCGTGCCCGCTATGAGGCCTTGATGGCGCAGCCCGAGTTGATCGAGGCGACGCTGCAAGAGGGCGCGGCCAAGGCGCGCGCGGTCGCCGCACCCTTGCTGGCCGAGCTGCGCCAAGCGGTGGGCCTGCGCAACTTCGCTGCGCCGGCCGTGGTGGCTGCGCCGGTCAAAAGCGCCAAGGCCGCCTTGCCTGTCTTCAAACAGTTCCGCGAGGCCGATGGGCAGTTTTACTTCAAACTCAATGCGGCCGACGGCAGCCCATTGCTGCAAAGCTCAGGCTTTGCCGGCGGTCGCGATGCCGGTCAATGGGTGGCACGCTTGAAGCGCGACGGCGCGGCCGCCTTGGTCGAGGCGCCGGTGCATTTGGCTCCCGGCGTGAGCAATGCGACCGTGGTCGAGGCCCTTGCCGCGCTGCAAGCGGCCGAGGCCGAGTGAGTGTTGGCCGGAGTTGGCGCGCGCAGGAACTAGGGGCGTGACTCTGAAGCGTCACATCCCCGCATAAACCCGCTAGGCTGCAGGCCTGACCTTGGCTAGTCTCAAACCCTGAACGTCATAAATTCAACGGAGACACAACTCATGCCAACCATTCCTGCCGACAGCCTGGCCTTGCAACGCTTCTACCATTGGGAGCGCAGGCTGGGTTCGCGCGTGGCCTTGACGCAGCCCATGGGCGGCGGTGCCGTGCAAGAGTTCACCTGGGGGCAAGTTGGCGATCAGGTGCGCCGCATGGCCGCGCATCTGCAGGCTCAGGGTCAAGCGCAGGGCTGGGAGCCCGGCGCCAAGGTGGCGATTCTGTCGAAGAACTGCGCCTGGTGGTTGATGAGCGATCTTGCCATCTGGATGGCGGGTTATGTGTCGGTGCCGCTTTACCCGACCTTGGCGCCCGACACGATTCGACAAATTCTGGAGCACAGCGAGGCCAAGGCCTGCTTTGTCGGCAAGCTCGATGGCTGGGCCGGCATGAAGCCCGGTGTGCCCGCAGGCATGCCCTGCATCAGCTACCCGCTCTCGCCCGAAGATGCCAAGAAGTCTTATGAAGGCTGGGACGCCATTTGCGCCCGCAACCAGCCTCTGGCCGGCGAGCCTATGCGCCAGGCCGATGACTTGGCCACCTTGATCTACACCTCGGGCACCACCGGCGCGCCCAAGGGCGTGATGCATTCCTTTGGATCCTTCGCCTGGGCGCTCAGCACCGCGCTCAAGCGCATAACGATGAGCGCGGACGACCGCATGCTGTCCTATCTGCCGCTGGCCCATGTGGTCGAGCGGGTGCTGGTCGAGCATGGCTGGTTGCGCACCGGCTTTTCGGTCTACTTTGCCGACAGCCTGGACACCTTCGCGGCCGACCTGCAGCGCGCGCGGCCGACCGTCTTCTTCTCGGTGCCGCGCCTGTGGGTCAAGTTCCAGCAAGGCGTACAGGCCAAGATGCCGCAAAAGAAGCTCGACTTCTTGCTCTCTTTGCCCATCATTGGCGGCTTGGTGCGTCGCAAGATTTTGAAGGCGCTGGGCTTGGATCAATGCCGGGTTGCCGCTGGCGGCGCAGCGCCCATGCCGGTGGCGCTGCTGCACTGGTATCGCAAATTGGGCCTCAATATTTGCGAAGGCTATGGCATGACCGAGAACCTGGCCGTGTCGCACATCACGATGCCGGGCGAAGATCAGATCGGCACGGTCGGCCCGGCCTATGACGGCATCGAGACCCGCATTGACCCGGCCAATGGTGAGCTGCTGATGCGCAGCCCCGCTTTGATGCTGGGCTATTACAAGCAGCCCGAGCTGACTGCCGAGGTGATCACGCCGGACGGCTGGTTGCGTACCGGTGACAAGGGGCAAATCGATGCCAAGGGTTTGTTGCGCATCACCGGTCGGGTCAAGGACCTGTTCAAGACCAGCAAGGGCAAATATGTGGCGCCGGCGCCGATTGAGGACCGCTTGGGCCAGCACCCTTCCGTGGAGGCTTGCGTTGTGACGGGCGCCAGCATGGGGCAGCCGGTCGGCGTGGTGATGCTGTCGCCGGACGCCGCCGGGCACAGCGGGACGGCCGCCGAGCGCGACGCGCTCAGCACCCAACTCAGCGCCCACCTGGATGAGATCAACGCCAAGCTCGATCCGCATGAGCAGCTCGACTGTCTGGTCGTCATCAAGACACCCTGGACGGTGGACAACGGCTTCATCACCCCGACCTTCAAGATCAAGCGCAACCGGGTCGAGGAGGTTTACGGCCCGCAGCTGGAGGGCTGGGTGGGTGAGCGCAAGAAGATTGTGTTTGGGGATTGATGAGGGGCTGGGCCGCGGGCTGCTGGACTCGCAGCCTCGCCGTTCACCGGCCCGAAGCGGCTCAAATCGATATTTGTTGCAGGATTTTTGTCGAGACGGCCTGTCGGGTCAGGGCACCTGAGCTTTTTGCCCTGGCCGGACAGTGAGTTCGGTGGCGTCTAGGCGCCCGAACTGACTCACCGGGGCGGCTCAACTCAGACCTTCAGTTCGCTCCGGGTCTTTTGTACCCAGCTGCCTTTGGCAGCACATCTTGGAACTTAGCCGGCACCCATTCAAACAGGTCATCGCCATGCCATCGGACACCCAAGCCACGTCACTTCAGGGAGCCTGCCACTGTGGCGCGGTTCGCCTCACGCTGCCCTTTGCACCCGTGAAAGCGACCCGCTGCAATTGCTCCCTCTGTCGTCGCCTGGGTGGGCTCTGGGCCTACTATGAGTTCGGTACGGTCGTCATTGACGGCCATCCCGAAAACACGGCGGAATACATCTGGGGCGACAAGACGCTGCGAACCATGCGCTGCCGCACATGTGGCTGCGCCACCCATTGGGAGCCACTCCAGCCGGAGGCCGGCAGCAGGCATGGTGTGAATCTGCTGAATTTCGACCCGAGCTTGCTGGATGCTGTGCATATTCGCCGTTTCGACGGCGCCGATACTTGGACATTTATTGACGAGCAAGCCGGCTAAGCTGGCGCTTGCGCCGACTCGCAAGCGTCGTGCGCAGCCTGCGCAGATGGCATGTGCTGGCTGCTCCACTCCATCCAACCGCCATCAAACACGCTGATCTGCTCGTAAGCCATCAGCCAGGCGTAGAAGAACGCCAGCGAGGCGCGCCAGCCGGTGCCGCAGTAGAACACCGTGGGGCGATTGCCTTCAATGCCGGCCTCGGCCCAGAAGCTTTGAATCTCGGCGGCGGGCAGCAAGGTGCCGTCGGGGTGCTGGTAGGCGCTCATGCTGTTGACATCCCCGCCACTGCCGGCTCGCCCCCAGAGCGCGCCGGGGATTTCGCCTTTGGCGGCGATATAGGGGTAGCCGGAGCTCAGGCCGATATGCTCGTCCCAGCTGCGTATGCTGACCAAAGCGGCTGCGCCGGGATGTTTGACGATCGCTTGCACCTGCGCCAGTTCGCTCAGGTATTGCGGGCAGGCGGGGAAGTTGATGCCGAAGTCGGTCTGCGGCCGATAGCGTGCGGGCGCGCCGGATTCGGTCGGGCCGCCCAAACGCAGCCAGGCCGCGAAGCCGCCGTCCAGCAGGCGCACATCGCTGACGCCGGCGTACAAGAGCAGATGAGCGGCGCGCGCGGCGGCGCAACTGTTGCGGCCGTAAAGAATCACCGTGCTGTCGTGCCGGATGCCCAGGCTCAAAATCAGGTGAAGCAGCTCAGCGTCGGGTAATTTGTTCCAGTACCGGCCGCGTTCCAGGCATGCCGTGTCCAGATAAGCGGCGCCGGGAATATGGGCTTGAAAGAAGTTGCCGGGCCCTGCGCTACCCACATCGAACAAACACCAGCGCCCGCTCGGCGCCGCGACCACGGCCTCGCCCGCCAGCAAGCGCCTCAACCATTGCGCCGTGATCAGCTGGCGCCAGCGCGGCAGGTCGGCGCGAAACTGCGCGGCAAGGCCTGGCTGAGGAGGTGTGGGGTGGATGAGAGGAAGACTCAAAAGAAAAGCTCAGTCCTGAACGGGGCCGGGCGGGAGCGGGCGGGGCCGGGCGGGAACGGGCGGTGCTTGGTTGGACGGGCCGGGGGCAGATTTTAAGGCTTTGGCGGCGCGGCGCGGCCCGCCGGATGCGGCCGGACTGTCATGCGCGACCGTTACAGTGTCACATTCCCTCTAGATGAGGGGGTGGTCAAGTCCCAATTGCGGCGCGGCGATTCAAATGGAATAGTGCTGTCCAAGAGAGGGTAAGCGCTGCCAATTCGGCGGTCGGCATTCAATCTTTCAAGAAGTAAATGTGAATTGGTCATGGTTTCATTCGTCAATCTAGAGAGCAAAAAGAACTCACGCGGCTTCACCCTGCTTGAGTTGCTGGTGGTGATGGTCATCATCGGCCTGCTGGCCGGCTATGTGGGGCCGAAGTTCTTTGGCCAAATCGGCAAGTCCGAGGTCAAGGCGGCGCGGGCGCAGATCGACGGCCTGCAAAAGTCGCTCGATCAATATCGCCTTGATGTCGGCCGCTACCCCACGACCGAGCAGGGTCTGGCGGTATTGGTTACCAAACCGGCCGATGAGCCGCGCTGGGCCGGCCCCTATCTGAGCAAGGCCGTGCCCAAAGACCCGTGGAAGAACGATTACCAATACCGCGCGCCCGGCGAGCATGGCGAGTACGACTTGCTGTCCTTTGGCCGCGATGGCCGTCCTGGCGGCGAGGGTGAAGATGCTGATCTGGTCAGTTGGTGAACATGGTTCGATGCTTGTTTGAGACTATCGCTGCCAGCTGATGCCTGTCTACCTGACCCGTGTTTTTCACCCCGATGGGGTGCGCTCGCAACGTATTGAGGCGCCCGACAGCCACTCGGTGGCGGCCGCCTTGGGTGTCGCGCCGCAGCATGTCCTGGATGTGCAAGAGCTGGCGCCGGCCAAAAGCGCCTTGGGGCGCACTGCCGGCAAGCGTTTCCCCTTGCAGTTGTTCAGCCAAGAGCTGGCGGTGCTGCTGGACGCCGGTATCTCTTTGCTGGAAGCGCTGAACACCCTCAGCGAGAAAGAAGCCAGCGAGCCGGTGAAGCTGGCGCTGGATGCTGTCATTGCGCATATCGAGCAGGGTCAGGCGCTGTCGGTGGCGCTGCGCGAGCAGCCGCAAACCTTTGATGAATTGATTTGCGCCATCGTTGCCGCCAACGAGCGCACCGGTCAGCTCAGCGCCGCGCTGGCGCAGCATGCGCGTTATCTGGCCTGGGTCGAGAGCCTGCGCGCGCGCTTGATTGCAGCTTGTGTCTACCCGCTGATGTTGCTGGCGGTGGGTGGCTCGGTGATTTTGTTCTTGCTGCTTTATGTGCTGCCGCGCTTTGCCGGCATTCTGGACGGCCTGGGCAATGACTTGCCTTGGGCCTCTCGGGTCTTGATTGGCTTCGGCCAAACCGCCGGCGCGCATCCGTTTGCGGTGCTCGCGGGCATCGCGGCAATCGCCGTACTGGCCGTGACTGTGTGGCGCCAGCCGGGCTTGCGCCGGCGCGTGCAGGCCAGCTTGTGGACCTTGCCCGGCCTGGGGCCGCGCTTGCGTGTCTTGG